>DASRAP010000352.1:0-5381 GCA_035638155.1 Gemmatimonadaceae bacterium
GGAAAAACGGATTGGCGGTCACGTCGTGATCATCGCGGTGACGGCCCGCGCCATGGAGGGCGACCGCGATGCGTGCATCGCGGCGGGCATGGACGGGTATCTCTCGAAGCCCGTGCGCGCCGACGAGCTCAACCTCACCATCCGGCGCCTGATCCGGAAACGCAACACTCCGGGCGCGGGATCGCGCGCGATCGTGCACGAGCCGGTCCACGTGACCGTGCCGGGTGTGAATGCTCCCCCCGTGGACGAGGTGTTCAACGAACCGGAGTTACTGCGCATCGTATCGGGCGACGAATCGCTCGTCACCGAGCTGGCGGGCCTGTTTCTGCAGGATGCGCCGAAGCGTGTGGACGCCATGCGCAAGGCAATCGGAGAGGGAAATGCCAGAGAGCTCCATGCGGCGGCGCACGGGCTCAAAGGGTCGGCGACGACGCTGACCGCCCGGCAATTGGCGCAGCGCGCGTACACGCTCGAATCGATGGCAGCCGCCGGAACGCTGGCAGGCGCGCAGGATGCGCTTGCTGCCGTGGAGCGCGAATTGGCCGATCTTACGGAACGATTGAACGCGCGAGCGGGAGCACTGAATGCATCACTGGCTGAGTAGCGCGGCGCGGCGTGCGCGCATCGCGGGCGCGGACGACGTCCGCATCGAACCGGGCACGCCCGTCACCGACGCGTGGGATGTCGTCGCGCGCGGTGTGAGCCTTACGCAGAGCCAGCTCGCGGACCGCATCGCGCCGGCGGTTGGCGTTCGCCTTGCGAACATGGAAACCGGCGAGGCGCGTGCGCTGACCCTGCTGCCGGAGCGCATCGCGCGGAAGTACAACGTGTTTCCGCTGCGTGAGGACGACCGCACGATCACGGTCGCGACCAGCGACCCGATGGACGTCACGACCGAGCAGGCGATCAGCTTCGCGTCGGCGCGCCGGGCGGTGTTCGAGCTCGCGCCGCCCGGCCTCATCGCGGATGCGATCAACGCGGGGTACTCTCCCGATGGCGCGGTCGAAAAACTGTTGCGATCGGTGGGCATGGACCTCGCCGACTCCGTGCAGATCGTCGAGGACACTGCGCCCGAAGCCGTCGCGGAACGCGACGTCGAAGCCGGGCCAATCGTCAAGCTCACCAATCTCATCATCCACGAAGCGGTCGTGTCGCGCGCGAGTGACGTGCACGTTGAGCCGAGCCTCAAGGGTGGCGTGGTGCGGTTTCGCGTGGATGGCGTGCTGCGCGTGTACATGCAGCTGCCGATGGGGGCGCTCAACCGCATCGTGTCCCGTATCAAGGTGGTCGCGAAACTCGACATCGCGGACCGTCTCCGCCCGCAGGATGGCCGCGCGCGCGTCAGCGTGGAAGGCAAGACCTATGATCTCCGCGTGTCGACCGTTCCGACGCGCGATGCAGAAAAAGCAGTCATTCGCGTGCTGCGCCCCGACAGCGTCACATCATTCGAGGCGGCGGGCATGCAGGCGCGCGACGTCTCCCTCATTCGCCACCTGCTCGGCTTTCGCGAGGGCATCGTCCTCGTGACGGGGCCCACGGGCTCGGGAAAGACGACGACGCTGTACGTGTCGCTGCGGGAAGTCGCGCAGCGCGCGGTCAACATCGTGACCGTGGAAGATCCCATCGAGTACGAGCTTCCCGGCATCACGCAGATTCAGGTGGAGGAAAAGCGCGGCGTGACGTTCGCCTCCGCGCTGCGCGCCGTGTTGCGCCAGGACCCCGACGTGATTTTCGTCGGCGAAATCCGCGACATCGAGACAGCGGAGGTCGCGGTGCAGGCCGCGCTCACCGGCCACCTCGTGCTCGCCACGCTGCACACCAACGACGCGCTGTCGGCCGTGACGCGCCTCCAGGACCTGGGCCTCAGCCGCAGCAGCATCGCCGCGAGCGTGCGCGGATCGGTGGCGCAGCGCCTCATCCGCCGGCTGTGCACGTCGTGCGCACAGGAAGCGCGCGGCGAGATCACGCCGGATGAAGCCCGCCTCGCGCGCACCCTCGGCGCACGTCCGGTCATGCGGGCGGTGGGGTGCGACGCGTGCGGAAACACGGGATACCGCGGGCGCATCCCGATCATGGAGATCGCGACCATCACGCCGGGCATCAGCGAGCTCATCGCGAGTGACGCGAGCGTGGCGGCGCTGCAGCGCGCCGCGGTGGCTGGGGGCATGCGGTCGCTGCGCGACGCCGCGCTCGAGCGCGCCGCCAAGGGAGAAACGACGCTCCAGGAAGTCGAGCGGGTCGTGGGCGAGGCCGCGGAAGAGCCGCTGCCCCGCGGAACGACACCCGTCGCGGCGATGCTTGCGGTCAGCGGCGCCAATCCCGCCGGACCGATGATTCTCGTCGTCGACGATGATCCAGTGCTGCGAGCGGTCGCGAGCAAGCTGTTGCGCGAAGGCGGCTACCGCGTCGAGACGGCCAATGACGGCGCGGACGCATTGCGGCGTGTGACTACCGGCGATGCCGTGAGCCTCATCGTCACGGATCTCCACATGCCGAACATGACAGGCGCCGCGCTTCTCTCAGCGGTGCGCGCGTCCGACGCCGCGGGAGCCACACCGGTCATCGTGCTCACCGGCAACGAGGACAACGCAGAAGAAGTGCGTCTCATGGATGCCGGAGCGGACGATTATATCCGGAAGCCCATCGACCCGGATCGTTTCGTCGCGCGCGTGCGCGCGGCGCTCCGGCGCGCGAATCTCTGACGCCGCACATGTTTTCGCTTTCGGTACCGTGGTGGGAGCTCGTCGCTCGCTCGGCGATCGTGTACGCCTTCCTGCTGATTCTCCTCCGCGTCACGGGCAAGCGTCAGGTTGGGCAGCTCGCACCGTTCGATCTGGTGCTTCTCCTCGTGCTGTCGAACGCCGTGCAAAACTCGATGAACGCCGGCGACAACTCGCTGATCGGCGGGCTGATCGCTGCGACGACGCTCGTGGTGCTGAACGGCGTCGTCGGTTACGTCACCTATCGCAGCAAGCGCCTGGAAGCGCTCGTCGAAGGCCGTCCGCAGGTGCTCATCCACAACGGCCGGCTCTATCAGGATGCGCTCGAAAGCGCTCGCCTCACGCGGCACGAGCTCAACGCGGCACTCCGTGCCTCCGGCTGCGCTGGTCCGGACGACGTGGAATACGCGGTTCTCGAAAACAACGGATCAATTACGGTACTACAGAGAGCGAGAGAACGAGAAAACGAGAAAACGGGAAAATGAGAGAACCAGAGGACGAGAGAACGGGAAAATGAGAGAACGAGAGGACGAGAGAACGGGTGAACGAGAAGGGGCCGTACGTCCCGTTCTCCCCTTCTCCCGTTCTCGTTTTTATCGTTCTGTCGTTATCTAGCTGTATGAATCGTCGCCGTTTTCTGGAGCAGGCCGGCGTGCTGGCCCTGGCGGCGGCTGTGCCGCGCGGGGTCCGCGCGCTGACCGGGCGATCCGCCGAGTTCCAGTTCGCGCGCCTGCGCTACGACTCCGGCGACTGGGATTACAACCCGAAGGTCTGCGCGAACGTGCTCGACGCCGTTCAGCAGTACACGGAAATTCCCATTCGCGAACAGGAGATCGTGATCACCGCGGACTCATCGGAGCTCCAGGCGTTTCCGTTCGTGTTCATGACCGGGCACAAGCTGGTACGGTTCAGTGAACGCGAGCGCGCGGGAATCGTGCGCTTCGTCGAGAACGGCGGACTGCTGTTCTCCGACGACTGCAATCATGATGTGAACGGGCTCTACGCGAAGACGTTCGAGGCGGAGATGAAGCGTGCGTTCCCGGGACCGGACGTGCTGGCCAAGATTCCGAACCGGCACCCGCTCTACCGCGCGTTTTTCCAGTTCCCCGACGGTCCCCCGCAGACGAGCCACGAGCTCAACGGCTGGGGCGACGACATCGTGCACGACTACCTGCGCGGCATCGAGCGCCGCGGGCGCCTCGGCGTGCTGTACTCCAACAAGGACTACGGCTGCGAGTGGGACTACGACTGGCGCAACAAGCGTTTCCGGCGCGACGACAATACGAGATTTGCGGTGAACCTGGTCGTATATGCGATGACCTGACCTTATGCACAGAACTGCGTTAGCGGATAGTAGTGGGACGTGAGACAAAGAGACGTGGACAGCGAGGAACGTTCCGATTCAAGACGTTTCTTGCTGTCCACGTTTGTTTTGCCTGCCCCGTAACGGCTAACGCTGTTGCAGACGTTCGCTCGCTATTTGTTCACTATCAACGCCGTCACCATTCCAAACATCCCGTGCGGCGTCTCCGCGTGCGGCAGAATGTGGCAGTGGAATGCCCACACGCCGGCGTTCGTGCATTTCACGATCGTATCCCAGCGCTCGCCTGGAGCGATGTTGAGGGTGTCGCATTTCCACGGATTGTCGAGCAGCCAGCCGTCCTTCGCGATCACCGTCTGATGTAACCCGTGCAGATGCATCGGGTGGATCATCATGCCTTCGTTCATGTACCGGATGCGCACGGTCTGGCCGAGTTTCGCGACGATCGGTTCGGTGGCCGGAAAACTCTTGCCGTTGAACGTGTACCCGTGCGACCCATCGTTGAGAACCATCACGTAGTCGACATCGGCATCGTCATGCGCGGTCTTCTTCGCGGGCTCGATGATGAACGCGCCAAGAAGCCCGAGGCCGACCTGTTTGGCTGAGTTGTGGTGTGAGTGGTACATGTGCGATCCGGGATTCGGCGCGGTGAACTCGTACGTGAACGAGTCTCCCGGTTTGATCGGCGGCTGCGTGATGAAGGGCACGCCGTCCATGTCGTTGGGAAGCTCGACGCCATGGAAGTGGACCGCGGTCGACTCGGGGAGCTCGTTCTTTACGATCATGCGTACACGGTCACCTTCGCGTACGCGAATCTGCGGCGCCGGCACGACACCGTTGTACGTCCATGCTTCGACTCTGCGGCCGGGCTCGACTTCCCACTGCACCACTTTCGCGGTGATGTCGAAGACCTTGACGCCGTTCACAATGCGCGGCGCGAGCAGCTGCCCGCCCTTCCCTTCTGTCTTCGCGGGAAACGCCTTGATGCCCGCTTCGTGCATCGCGTCCATTTCGTCGGCGAGCTGACGAACACTCTTGGCACCGGCCTGCGCGGCCTGCGCGGTGGCGGCGCCTGAGCCGGTATCGTGCGCGCCCATCGTTCCGCCGGTTGCGCCTGCGGGAGCAGCCGTCCCGGCGGCGGGAGACTTGCCGTCGGCTTTGCACGCGGCAACGGCGCTCGCGGCGATGGCAACGGCTGAAGTGCGAAGGAATCCCCGGCGACTCGTGCCGTTGGGAGTGAGCGTGCGCGTATCGTTCGGAAAGGCGAGTCGGGCTTTCATGGGCCGGGGCGGGAATGGGTGATCAGCGAGCGACACCCGAAGAGTCAGCGTCGTGCGACC
>DASRAP010000353.1:0-11218 GCA_035638155.1 Gemmatimonadaceae bacterium
ACGAAGTCGCTTTCCGTGGTCCCTGGCGTGCCGTGGCCGCTGTTGGTATAACTGACCCACGTCACCGTCTTTCCGAGGCGCCGCAGCGCGTAGTACATCTCACGCTCGTTGAGCTCCGGCACGTTGTGGTCCTGCCCGCCCGTGAGCAGCAGGAGCGGCGTCGTAATGCGGTCGGCGAAAAAGATCGCGGAGTTGGCGATGTACTTCTGCGGCTGCTCCCACAGCGTGGCGCCGATACGGTCCTGGCTCGCTTCGGCCGCGTTGATGTTGCGCGCACCGAGCCGCGGGCTGTCCGTGTAGAACGAGATCATGTCGACCTTGCCGCTCATGTTGATAGCGGCCGCAAAGCGCTTGGTCTGGGTGATCAGGAAGTTGGTCGCGAACCCGCCGTAGCTCGTGCCGTGTACGCCGAGCCGCGAGCTGTCGGCGATTCCCATTTCGATCAGCTTGTTCGCCGCCGCCGTCACGCCCTTGGTCCACGCCTCGCCCGGGAAACCGATGTCGAAGTCGACGCTCGGCTTCATCACGGCATAGCCGTGCGCCGAGAGCAGATTGGCCACAACGTCCCACGTGTCGTCGAAGAAGTCCTCATAGATGATGAACACGGTGGGGTACTTCGTGCCCTTCTGATAGTTGGCCGGATAGAACAGCACGCCGTATTCGCTCTTGCCGTCGGCGTTGTGGTATCTGATGAGCTCGGTCTTCGCGACGGGTTTCGTGGCGAGCTGGGGGTTGCTCTCGATGATGCGGCGCAGGCCGCCGAGCGCGCCGTCGCCAACGTAGACGTCGGCGATATGGTTGCCATCGGCGATCGTGAGCACCGACGTCGTGCCGTCGTCAGAAACGCGGAGGCCGTTGAAGTACTTCGCGCCCCTGACGAGCGTGTCCGTGGCCTTCGTTTGCCGGTCGTAGCGCAGGATCGCGCGATTCCACTCCGTGCGAGACGCGACGCTCAGGTACAGGTAGCGGCCGTCGTGGCTCCACTGCGTTACCGTCGGGCGAGGCGCGCTCGTGTTCGACGAGTCCGGCAACGCCACGGCCATCTCCTTTGTGCCGTCGGCGAGCTTCACGATCCAGATACCCTGCGGGTTCGTCGCGAGGATCTCCTGCCCGTTCGCGCTCCACCGCGAGACGGCAAACCGTTCGTTGGCGGCGGCGCGGTTTCCGCCGCGCCCGCTGTCCGCAGGAGCTGGAGCACCTCCGCCGCCACGTCCTCCGCGTCCGCCGCGGCCGCCGCTCACAGTGATGCCGGTGAGTCCGGTGCCGCTGCAGTTGGTTGCGCCGTTTGGAGCGGGCTGGCCGAGAATCTGTTTGCGCGTGGAATCATCGAGCGACGTGAGAAACACCCGGCCGTCGCACGATACGGTGTAATGCCTGCCGTCTTCCGCCCAGCTGATCTGCACGCCCTGGGACGTGGCAAACAGCGTGCGCGTTCCGGACGCCGAGTGCGCCACGATCTTGTTCGCGCGCCCGCCGCCACCGCCACCGCCGCCGTAGTTGGTCTTGGTCTGCAGATCCTCGTTCGTAACGACGACCGACCCGTCTTCTGCCATGGACCATGAGCTCAGGCGCTGTTCGGGAACGAGCGTTTTCACGGTGCCGGCGGCGATGTCCCACGACGCGATCGATCGCTGCTGGGCACGGCGGCCGAGCTCGTCCCACTCGAGGAAATCGTCCGATCCGTTGAGCACGGTGATCGGGCCTTTCGTGATTTCGACGAACCGCGCGGTTGCCGCTTTCTTCCAGGCGTCGGTGCGGAGCGAAAACACGAGCTGCTTTCCGTCCGCCGTCCAGCGAAGCTCGCTGTTCTCGGCGATGTATTGCCCCGCGACGTTCGGTGGAAGCTTGAGCGTTGTGAGCTTCGATGTCACGCGATCCCACACGTTGAGCTGCAGGGCGTCGTTCTCGATGAGGAACATCGCGAGTCGCGTCCCGTCGGGTGACCACGAGGCGGCGCGTACTGCCTTCTTGGTCGGGAACACGGCGCGCTGCGCACCGGTTTTCGTGTCGACGATCATGAGGCGCGACATCGCCGCCCGGAGATACGTCGGATCGTTGTCGCGAAAATAGTCCGTTCCGAGTCCGTCGCGGCGCGTCGCGATCGTCACGGCGAGCCACTTGCCGTCCGCCGTGAGATCCTGGATCCCGACGTTGTTCAGGTCGAGCAGATCCTTGATGCCGAGTGAGTCCGCGCCCTGTGCGAACAGCCGGGCCGCAGAAATGACGAGCAGGAGAGTGAGAATCGCCGAGCGACGTGCGAGAGCGGAGCGAAGCATGGGCGCCTTCGGGAGGGGGGAAAACGTCCCGAAAAATGGCCTATTTCCCGCCACTCCCGCCAGACCGAGCTGCCACGGCGTCGATGAACGCCTGGGCGCTCGCGATTGTTCGCCCAACGAATCCGCCGGGCTGCGCGTTCCGCGCGTCGAACCGTCGCTTCCAATGGTCGTATTCTGCCCCCGTGAGCGTGCTGTCCGCGAGATCGGCGCGCGCGAGGTCCGCGAGATCAGCCGCAGTGGCATTGCGGTCCCAGTGGAGGAGGCTCGTCGTGACACCAGCTTCGAGCGACACGAGCGCCGCCTTGATACCTGCGCGGTTCGCTTCGTCCGAGCGGACGGCCGGCTGCGATACGGCAATGATCGTACGCTCGATGTCGGCGCGCACGGTCTCCGCCGCGCTGGACGAGAGTCGCATGAGCTGGAGGGTCGCGACCACCGCGCACACGACCGAGGCCCAGGCCGACGCCCTCATCAGGCGCGGCGCGGGGCGCACCATCGCGTACAGCCAGCTGCCGAACGGGAAGAGCACGAGGATGAGCGCCATCCAGAGACCGCGCTCGCCGGCGCTCAGCGTTCGCGCACGGGCGCAATGATACGCAATCCAGAGCGGCAGCACGCCGCACGCGTACAGAATCGCGCCAATGAGGAGAATCGCGAGTGCGACTGACAGCAGCACGTTATCGCGCCTCCGCGCCGACCCCTCCCGACCAGCGGAAAAACATCACGGTGAGCACGCCGAAGATGAGCGCGGCCGCACCGAGCTCCATGACGCCGCCAGCCGTCTTGATGTCGGTCATGGCCGACATGGCCGTGGCCCGAGGTGCGAGCTCGTAGACGCCGTACATGGGGTGGTCGTGCACGAGCATCACGATCGCGATGCCTTCATGCGCGAGTGTGCCGAGGAAGAGATAGAGCATCCGGAGCGGCACCGCGAAGAGCGCGCGCCGCGGCACCGGCACGGTGAGAAACCACCAGAACCAGAGGCCCGCCAGCAGCCAGGCGAGATCGACGGCGAAGGCGCCGGCCTGCTTGCCCATCATGGCGTCATTCACCTCGGGCACGTGCGTGGCGATGACGACGACGTTGAACACGATCGCCGCAAGCAGCGGATCAAACACGCGACGGAGCGCACGATCGCCGCTGCTGTTCTCCGGCGGCCACATGGCTGCGATGCGGCGCCGGGCGCCGATCAGGATGAGCGGCGGCGCGGTGAGCACGACAATCAGGAACTGTACGGCGTGCGCCGTGGCGAGATAGCCGGCCGCCAGCGGGCCCAGGGGCCAATCGAGCGAGAGCTCGAGCAGAATGACTCCGAGCCATCCAAGCCAGCGATCGCATGCCGGCGTCTCCGGTCCGCGCGTGACCCACCAGTACACGAACGCAATCGTCCCCATGACGAGCCATACGCCGGGGTAGGCGGTCGGCGTCCAGGTCCACGCGCCATTGCCGGCCGAACACCACCATTTCATGGTCAGCGCTTCCGCGGTGATGTCAGACTGTCGACGTCCGCGTAGTCCGCGACTCGCGCGAACGCACTGACCGAGCCGGTGGCGAGATGGAATGTCACGCGCACCGAATCTCCGCGGTGCAGTGTCGCGGGCAAGCCTTCGATCATGCCGTGAATGCCACCCGGTGCGATGCGAATCGTGGCCCGCGGCGCGAGCGGGACTGATTCAACCATCGTCATGATCTCGCGGCCGCCTGAATCGCGCGACGTGGTGTGGAGCATGGTGCGCTTCGTGCCGTCGACTTCGACGCCGGTGATCTTCGAAGCGATTTCGGTAGCGTTCACGACCTCAGCGTAGAGCACGCCAGGCGCGAAGCCTGCTCCTGGTACGACAACCGCTCGTTCGACTGCAATTACGTCCCGTCCTTCACGGCACGCTGTGAGACAAGAGGTCAAGACAACAGCTTTTTGCAGTATCCGTGTGGGTGTCCGTGTCGTCCGCGTGCTCAGTGGAATTCTGTAAGAGCCAGTCACTTGTGCGAGCGCTTGAGCAGGATCGGAAGGTCGTTCGCCCAGTCTTCCTGCCGGATCCCAAAGGGGTACAGCACGCGCGCGCTGTCGTCGGGCTCGAACGCGAATACGACCGCGGCATGCGACACGCCGTACGATCCGTCGGCGGCTTTGGGGTCGGCGATCACCGGCGGCAGGCTGAGCGTTTGTTGCGCGCGGTTCACCTGGTCGACGGTGCCGCGAAGTCCCACGAAGGACGAATCGAAGTGGTCGAGCCATTTGCGCAACGCGACGAGGGTATCGCGCGCCGGATCAGTCGTCACGAACACGAACATGACCCGCTGGCGGTCTTCCCACGACATCGTGTGCAGCACCGCTGCCACGTTCGCCGTGTGCACCGGACACACGTCCGGGCAATTCGTGTAGCCGAAGAAGAGCAGCGCGACTTTGCCCGCGGTGCGTTCGCGGAACGAAAACGGCTTGCCGTCGGTCGACGTGAGCGTGAAGTCGGGGCGGGGAACGGGATTGGGCAGTGTGACGCC
The DNA here is from genome assembly GCA_035638155.1 of Gemmatimonadaceae bacterium. GTDB lineage: Bacteria > Gemmatimonadota > Gemmatimonadetes > Gemmatimonadales > Gemmatimonadaceae > DASRAP01. The sequence goes on from DASRAP010000353.1 coordinate 4,776, forward strand.
ACGCAGTGCGCCTTGTGCCATCTCGGGCTTCGCCTTCTGGCAGCCGAGCATCGCCGCGACCGCGAGCGCGACGGCGGGCAACGTGTTCCGCACAGCGAGTGTCCTCACTGTGCCTTGGCCCCGCGCACGATGTGGTACGTGCGCACGGCTTGCCGGCCGCCTTCAGTCACGATGAGCGCAAGCCGGTCGCCCGCGACCACGATCGGAAAACGCGTGTCGTGTGGCGGTGCCATCAACGTGGCCTTGGGTGTGCCGTCCGCGCCGAACACATCGAACGCATATCCGACACGCTGTAGTGAAGTGATCCACAGGTCGCCTTCCGCGGAGACGGCCACGGCGCGCACCGGCGCGCGATGCGGCGGCTGGTGGGGCACGGCATCGCAGCTCCGGGCCCCATATCGGATCACGAACTTGTTGTACGCCTGCAGGCTGTCATTCCACTCGCCCGTTTTGATCGGCACCGGCATGAACGGATGCACGAATCCTCCGGTCGAATCGCCCTTGGCCGAGCGAAACACGACCTGATAGTTGTCGGTCCGGACGAATGCCATCGAACCATCCGCTTTGAGCGGCACGGAATACACGGCGGGCGCTTCGGGCCATTCGAAAAACACCGTCGTGTTGTCGTCGCGCCGGCACGTGGCGCCCGTTGCCAGCGGGGGCGGATCGGGCACGGGAATCGTGTCCGTGACTTTCGCGTTCGCGAAACCGAGAAACACCGGGCGGAAACTTCCGGCCGCCGGCATGACTGTTCGGAGATACGCTTTCGCCGCGGAGACCGGATACAGCCGCGCGGCGAGGCTCCCGGTCACGCGCATCACCTGCGTGCTGCCGATGGGCTTGGTGCCCCCGCCCAGGAACATCACCTGCGCGAGCTGCGGATCGTAGATCGCGAGGTCGTCGCCGACCCATGCCGCGTAAAAAGGATTGTTGTACTGTCCCGGCGCCGTCCCGAACTGCGAGGCGGGCGCCATGAAGGTGCCGCTGGGCCCGAAAATCGAAACGGCGTGCGCCGTCTGGTCGACCACCGCCAAACGGCCGTCGGGGTGCAGCGCGAGGCCGTTCAATCCGGCGAACCGTTGTACCTGGGAAGGGCCGGTGATGAGGGCGACCGTGTCCAGCTGCCATGTTGCCGCGTTCATGGCGACTTTTGGCGTCCGGTCGCAGGCAACGCTGGCCAGCGCCGCCACCGTCAAAACGAAAGAGCGGTGCATCCCGAAGAATCGCACCCGCGGGACCGTCCGTGAAGTGCGGGTGCCGATCCGGCCGAAGAAAGTGCGCAGCCTCGCGCCGCGCGTTTTTGGGGGGTAAGCTCATTCCATGCGGGAATACTCGGATACCACATACGTGGTCGATGCAGTGTCGCCGGAAGAGATCGATGCGGCGGCGAACGTGTGGCGACGGCGTTTCGCCGCGGCGGGAATTCTCATAGCTGTGTGGGCCGTTCCGGGCATGGTTGCCGGCTTTGCGCTCCACTCGAAGCCGCTCGGCGATGTCCCGATCCTGGTCTCACTGCCGCGCGCGCTCGTCTGGCAGATGTCCGCGTGGATGACGTGGGCATTGTGGACGGCTTTTGCCGTCTGGCTGGTGCGAAAGCTCCCGTTCAGGCGCGGAACGTGGCAACTCTCGGCGCTCGTGTTCCTGGTGCTGGGCGTGGTGATCACATCGATTCAGATCCTGTGGGCGGTCGTGCTCGACCGTTGGTTCTATCCAGGGCAGGTGACCTCGACGGTCGGTTATCACATCCGGGACGCCGTCTTCCGGCTCTCCGACTTCTTCGTGGTCGCGTACATGGCGATTGTGGCCGCGGCCATCGGCATCGATTACTTCCGCCGATATCGGGAAGGTCTGACCGCCGCCGAACGCCTGCGGACGCAAATGGTGCAGGCGCAGCTCCTCGCGCTGCGGTCGCAGCTGAATCCGCACTTCCTGTTCAATGCGCTGAATTCACTCATCACGCTCATGGACCGGGACGTCCCCGCTGCGCAACGGATGGTGGCGCGCATCGGCGAGCTTCTCCGGCTCGCGCTCACCGCGAACGAAACGTCGGTGCCGCTCGACCGCGAGCTCAACCTGGTCATGCAGTACCTCGAGATCGAACGCATTCGCTTCGGCGACCGTCTTTCGGTGACCATCGACGTGCCGGATGAGCTGCGCAAGGAAGTCGTACCGAATCTTGTGCTCCAGCCGCTCGTAGAGAATGCGATCGTGCACGGGGTCGCCCCGCGTCCCGGTCCGGGCACCGTGAGTGTCGAGGCGCGCCGTACGCGAGACGAACTGGTATTGCGCGTGATCGACGACGGCGTGGGCCTCAAGCCGCAGCAGTCTCGTTCGGGCTACGGGATTGGTGTGGGAAATACGCGCGCGCGTCTCAAGGCCATTTACGGCGATGCCGCGAGCCTCACGCTCCGTGAGCGTGACGGTGGCGGCTGCATTGCCGAGGTGCGCCTGCCTGCCATGGCCGCGCCCGAAACCGAACGTCCTGGTGAAGCAAATGGACACGGTGTGGCTCCCGTGTCGGTGCGCACGCTGGCGCGAGTGAGCTGAGGCCGAGTTGAAGCAACGGTTGGGCTTCTTACGTATGTCCAACATACGTACCTGAGACCCGCAACCGTCTCACTCACTCATCGGAGTTTCCATGCGTGTCCTTGTTGTCGACGACGAACCCCTGGCGCGCGAACGCGTGGTGCGCCTGCTGACCGGGCGCCCGCCCGTGCGTGAAGTCATCGAAGCGGCTGACGGTCCGTCGGCGATCGAAGCGCTGCGAACGCGCAAGCCGGATCTGATGTTCCTCGACGTGCAGATGCCCGGCGTGGACGGGTTCGGTGTGCTGCGCGCGGTTGGCGTCGACAAACTGCCCGCGGTGGTGTTCGTGACGGCGTTCGACGCGCATGCGCTGCGCGCCTTCGAAGTCCACGCGGTGGATTATCTGCTCAAGCCGTACGACACGGATCGTTTCTGGGCTGCGTTCCGGCGTGCATCGGAAACAGTGGCGATGCGCTCGATCCTCGGCGCCGGCCGCAAGCTCGCGTCGCTGCTCAGCGAAATGGATCAGGGACGCCCGGCGGTGGAAACGCAGGTCGTGGAGCCGGCGCGTCATCTCGAGCGCATTGCGGTGCGCGGCGACGGACGAATTTTCTTCGTGCGCCCGAACGACGTCGATTGGTGCGAGAGCGCGGGGAATTACGTGAAACTGCACGTGGGGCGCGCGGTGCACGTGATTCGCGAGACGCTGTCGAATCTCGAAGAGCGTCTCGATCCGTCGGCATTCATCCGCATTCACCGCCGGCTGATCGTGAACCTCGACCGCATTCATGAGCTGCAGCCGTGGTTCGGCGGCGACCAGATCGTGATTCTGAAAGACGGCGCACGGCTCCGGCTGAGCCGCACGTTCCGCGAAAAGGTGGCCGAGAAACTCTTCGTTACCCCGTAACGAGGGATTGCCCGATTCCCGAATGCCCGGCTGGTTTCGCCAGCCGGGCATTCGTTTTGCCGGCGCCCGCTCGTATTGTTCATCATGCCGAGAGCGCTGATTGCCGTACTCGTGTTCGCAGTGGCCTGTGGCTCCGAGTCTTCGTCCGAGCCGGCGGTGAACCGCGTGGGAGACTGGAGCGGCACGACATCGCAGGACAAGGCGATGTCCTTCGGCGTGACCTCATCGGGTGTCGACGCCCCCACGTTCACCTACGTCCTGCAGGGAACGAAGTGCGGCTACACGTCGACCATTTCCATTCCGACCCCCGACGGACTGCACGTCACGAGCAATCACTTCAGCATGGACAAGACGCAGCTCGGGCAGGCGCTCTTCGTCTACGCCACCGGCGATTTTACCGGCGCCGCCGATGCCACCGGGACGTTCACCGTGCAGGATGGCCAGTGCGGCGATACGCTCAACCTCACGTGGACCGCGAAGAAAGGGAGCTAGGCGGCCGTAACGCTGCGACGAGCAGCGCGGGCGCACCGGCGAGCAGCGCGGCATAGACAAGCGCCAGTCCGATCAACGATTTCGGCGGCAGCCCCATGATGGACGCGAGCATGCCGTCGACGGCGTTGAGCGGGCCACGCGCCGAGATCCAGAGAAGCAGGATGCCCCATGCGAGCGCTCCGGCGAGCGAAGCCGTGAGCGCGGCGCCGGGGCGGCGGATGACGAACGTCCAGAGCGCCGCAACGACGGGTACGCTCCACCATCCGATGACGAGCGTGCCTGCGACGAGCGCCAGCGCGAGCGCGAGCATGTTGGTCACTGCGCGCCTCATCGTGCGGGCACCAGTGTGAGCGACGACGTCTGATGCGTTCCGAGTCCTGCGGCGGTGTGCGGTGCGCGTAGCGTATCGAGCGCGCCGCGCCGCCACGTGTCGATGCGGTCGCGGTAGTGCTCGCTGACCGGATTCGCCGACTGGCCTCCCGGATAGATGCCCCACGCGCGGATTGGCGTCGAGAGCTCCGCGACCAGCCGCCAGCTCGCGCCATGCTCACCCATCCCGTTGCTCGGATTCAGGGTTTCGAACCCGCCTTGCATCGGAATCCTGATGGCGGAGAGCGCGGGGAGGTGGAGGGCATGCCAGATGTTCGCGAATCGAATCTCCGACCACTTCCACTTTCCGGCGGTCGCCGGGCCGTACGCGGCTTCCGTGCGCACCAGTCCGGCGCGAACCGCCCGCACCATCACCATGTCACGCGTCTCGCGCTGCGGCGTGCCGACGATGTCCCACCATGCGCTTTCCGGGTCGCGTGTGAGCCCGAGGAGCACGTGCTCGAACGGCGTCGCGATGCGTCGCGTGTTCGGCGCGCTGTCCGTCTGCGCGCCGATGGCGAGCTCGTCCCACGTGAACCGCGTGAGCTCGCGCATGACGTTCTCGAACAGCACGGCGCGCTCGTTGTCAGGCGTGAAGCGCCGGTCCCATTCCGCGAGGAGCATGATCGCGCGCGACGTGGTCGAGTCGACGCGCCCAAGCGTGGCTTCGTTCTTGGCTGCCGCGATGAAGAGCGGGATGAATGCGTCGGCGCGCGCACTTCCGGGATCGGTCTGGAATCGCCGCATCGCGTCGGGCGTCACGGCTGAATCAGCGCGCAGCAGCGTGTTGATCCGCATGGCACGGTATGGCGGCGGCCAGTCGCTGCCGAGGTAGCTCGGCAGCACCGCAGGATCGACCGGCTGCTGGTTCGCGGACGCGAGATATCCCTGTGCGGGATCAACGCCCTGCGGCGTGCGCTCCGCCGGTAGCCACGCGCTCCAATCATTGGCCGATTTGGTGCCGTCCAGCAACCGGTCGCCGCGCTCACCGCCCGCGCGCAGGGGATATCGTCCCGTGCTGCGGATGCCAATGTGTCCCTCGCGGTCGGCCACGATGAAATTCTGGGCCGGCGACTGGAACATCGACGTGGCGCCGAAGAACTCCTTCACCGAGCGGGCGTGCGTCGCGAGGCGGAATGCGTCGAAATCGGTGGTCGGATCGAATACGAGCCAGTGCCGGGAAATGCGCTGCTGCCCGACGCGGATGAGCGGACCCCGATGTGTGTAGTACAGCGTGTCCGCGCCGATCACTTCACCGTGCGGTCCCAGATACGGTTCGATCGACCGTTCGACGCGCCGCGTGGCACCGTCAACCGTGTACGTCGTCGGATGCGCGACGTCGTCCACGTGTTCGATGTAGTAATCCTCGACGTCCGCGCCGACGTTCGTCGATCCCCAGGCGACGTCGCGATTGAAGCCGAGGATGATCGTCGGTGCTCCTGGAAACGTGACGCCGTACGTATCGAGGGAATCGCCGGCGACGACGTGCGCTTCGTACCAGGTCGACGGCAGCGACAGATCGAGGTGCGGGTCATTCGCGAGGAGCGCGTGGTGCGACGCGGAACGCGCGGGTGCCACCGCCCAGTTGTTGCTGCCGAGGGAGATGTCCGGCGGCACACGCGCATGACCCGGAACAGCGGCGAGGACGCGTGCGAGCGCGGCCGCCGCAGTATCACGAACCGGCGGCGGAAGGTGCGCGACATCGACCCGCGCCGCGCGCTGCCCGTTCGGTTGGATGGGCTCCTGCACGTACGCGTTCTGCGGAAACAGCGCGTCCGTTGCCGCGCGGCCGATCTGCGCCTCGATCTGCGGCCGATCGAGCTCGAAGTCTGACCACGCCAGCGTGTATCCCATCTGCACGAGCAACAGCATCGTGTTTTCGGGAACCCATCGCGCCGGCCGTCGTCCCAGCAGCCGGTATTCGAGCGGCAAGTCCGCGGCGCCCATGTGATCGATGTACGCGTTCACGCCGTCGGCGTACGCCTCAAGCACGTGCATGTCGAACGAACCGGGTTTCACCGCGGAGAACTTGCGGCGCGCGCCCCACGGCAGCCCCGCTCGCCGCGATTCCTGGTCGCGCTCGAGCGCACGCGCGCCGACGAGCTCCGTCAGCGTGCCCGAGGCGGCGCGCGTCTGAAGCTCGAGTTGA
>DASRAP010000354.1:0-3439 GCA_035638155.1 Gemmatimonadaceae bacterium
GTCGATTCTCGACGAAATCGCCCTCGGCCGGACCAACCAGGTCGATCAGACCACTGCTGTGCGCAGCGGCCGCCTGCTCCAGGCGAATCGCCTCGTCACCGGTACGCTCAGCATTCCAAACGTGAACAACGCCGTGTTCGCGACGAGCGTCGTTACGGTCTCGACTTCGCAACCGGCCGCTGGCGGAAGTCAAACGGGGGCGCTGGCACGCATCTTCGATTACGAAAAGACGGTCGTGCTTGCGACGCTCACCACGCTCGGCATTCGCCCCACGCCGGAGCAGACGGCAGCGATTCAGGGCAATCGTCCCACGAACAATCTCACCGCGTTCCTCGCGTACAGCCGCGGTCTTGCGGCGTCCGACGCGGGGCGCCTCGACGAGGCGGCGCAGTTCTTCGACAACGCGCACTCAATCGACCCCGGCTTCGCCGCGGCCGCGATGCGCGCCGCAAACGCGCGGGCGAGCTCGGCCGGCGCGGGCATAACGACCGCGCAGATTGAGACCAAACTCAAGGGGAGCAGCGAAGGCCAGACCGTTTCGGCTGCCGAACACGGCACGGTCTCGTCACAGAGCTCTTCCTCGCTCGGAACGACGATCCAGAACGCGCTCGCGGATGTGAACCCGTCGGCCGCGGACGCGATCGGACGGTCCTCGACGTCGGCGTCCAACCGTGATCCGGCGTCATCCACGACCGCGAAGGACCAGGCGACGGTGAAAACCGGCACGCTCACCATCGTCATCAAGCGCCCGTGAGGAATCTTTCGATGCGGAAATCCATGGCAGTGCTCGCCGCGCTCACGATGACGGCAGCCGGGCTGGCGGCGCAGGATGCGCCGGGGATCGGACTGCGGCTTGCGCCGCAGTACATGAGCTACTCGATCGGCTCGGGCAGCAAGGTCAAGATCAACGAGCTGGCGATCCCGGTCGCATTCATGTATACGCTGAACTCGCAGTTCTCAGTGGATGTCGCAAGCGCCTTTGCGAACGCGACCGTCGACGACGGCACCACGAAAAGCACGATCAGCGGTCTCACCGATGCGCAGGTCCGGCTCAACTACTCCGCTGGCGCGGGCGTGGTGATCACGGCCGGCCTGAACATTCCGAGCGGACAGTACAAGGTGGCCGAAGACAAGATCGCGGCCGCGGGCGAGATCGGGAACGATTTCCTCGCGTTCCCCGTCTCGAGCTTCGGCAACGGATTCGCCGGCACCGGTGGCGTCGCGCTCGCACGCACCGCGGGAAGCTGGAACCTCGGACTCGGCGCGAGCTTCCGTCACTCGGTGGAATTCGACGCCTTCGAGACGGACAACACGACGTTCCGTTTTACGCCGGGTGACGAGATCCGGGTGCGCCTGGGCGGCGACCACGAGCTCAGCAACAGCGGACGCATGATGGTCGGCGTGGTTTTCTCCAGCTTCGGGAAGGACAAGGCGCAGGAAACCACCTACTCGACGGGGAGCCGCATCATCGGACAGGCTGCGTTCGACGTGCCGGTGAGCGGACACCAGCTGTACATCGGCGGATGGCTGCTGCATCACGCGTCGGGCGAGCGCCTTGGCGGCACGGCGCCCGCGGAGAACATCGAGAATGTGCTCGCCGCGCTCGGGTTGCACGCGGGGACGCTTTTCGTTGAACCGAGCGTCGAGCTGAGGTTTCGCCAGGCCGATGGAGCCGACGGCAGCTCGATCGTCTACGGCGGCCTGCGCACCAAGCTCAACGCGGGCTCGCTCGAGATCTCGCCCAGCGTGGCGTACGGCAAGGGCTCGATCGAGGGCACGGATATCAGCAGCATCAAGGGCGGAATCACGATCCGGTACGCCAAGTAGAGCAACAAGGCCTTCGGGTTATATTCCCCGCATGGCTGGCCACAGTAAATGGAAGCAGATCAAGCATTACAAGGCGGCGACCGACGCCAAGCGCGGTGCGCTGTTCACCAAACTCATCCGGGAAATCACCGTCGCCGCCCGCTCCGGCGGCGGTGATCCGAACGGAAACGCCCGGCTACGCACCGCCGTCGAGAACGCTCGCGCCGCGTCGATGCCCAAGGAGAACATCGAGCGCGCCATCAAGAAGGGCACCGGCGAGCTCGAGGGCGTCGATTATCAGGAGCTGCTCTACGAGGGATACGGGCCCGGCGGCGTGGCGCTCATGATCCAGACGCTCACCGACAATCCCACGCGCACCGTCGCCGACGTGCGGTTCAAGCTCTCCCGAGGCGGCGGAACGCTCGGCAACGCGAATTCCGTCTCGTGGATGTTCGACCGGAAGGGACAGATCGTGTTCGACGCAGCGGGGAAGGACGAAGACACGGTCATGGAAGCCGCGCTCGACGCGGGCGCCGAGGACGTGGTGCGGGAAGACCAGAGCTTCGTGGTCACGACCGACCCCGCGTCGATGCATGCGGTGAAGCAAGCCATGGCGGCGAAAGGCATGAACGCCACCGAAGCGTCGATCGGCTGGATTCCCAAAAACACCGTCTCGGTCGAAGGCGAAGCAGCCGAGAAGCTGCTCAAGCTTCTCGAAGAGCTCGACGATATGGAGGACGTGCAGAAGGTCGACGCGAACTTCGACATGGACCTCTCGAAGTTCGCTGCGACGTGAGACTCGACCGGTGATCGTGCTGGGCATCGATCCCGGGACCGCGATCACCGGTTATGGCGTCGTCACCGGCGACGCACGCAAACAAGTGCTGCTCGAATGCGGTGTGATTCGCACCGACGCCCGCGCGCCGCTCGCCGAGCGACTCGCGGTCATTTTCGACGGCGTGTCCGAGATCGTGTGCCGGCATTCGCCGGAGCGTCTCGCGGTGGAGCGCGCGTTCTACAGCCGAAACGTCCACACCACGCTCGTGCTCGGGCACGCGCGCGGCGTGATCCTGCTCGCCGGCGCGCGTGCAGGGCTGGCGATCGACGAGTTCGAGCCGGCGTTGATCAAGAAAACGGTGGTGGGTGTGGGCGGCGCGACCAAGGAGCAGGTGCAGTTCATGACCGCGCGTTTGCTTCGTCTCAAGACTGCGCCGTCGCCCGCGGACGCCGCCGACGGCGTCGCGGCCGCCCTCACCGCGTTATTGAGAGCGTCGTGATTTCGCAGGTGCGCGGCACGCTCACGCATCGCGGGCTCGACCGCGTGGAAGTGCTGACATCGGCGGGCGTCGCCTACGAAATCCAGATTCCGCTGAGCGTCCTCGAGAAACTGCCGCGCGATAACGAGCAGGTGGCGCTGCACACCGCGCTCGTCGTGCGCGAGGACGCGTGGATGCTGTTCGGTTTCACCGCACCCTCGGACCGCGAGCTCTTCAAGCTCCTGATGACCGCGAGCGGGGTCGGGCCGAGCCTGGCGCTGAGCCTGCTCTCGTCGCTGTCGCCGCACCGCCTCGTGACCTCGATTCGCGGACGCGACGTCGCGACGCTTCAGCGCGTGCCGCGCGTCGGCAAGAAG
>DASRAP010000355.1:0-7998 GCA_035638155.1 Gemmatimonadaceae bacterium
GCGACGACGGGTGTCGAGGGACTCAAGGTCGTGATTCCCGTGTCGCCGAACACGTCGTACTACCACTACTACCGTTCCAACGGACTCGTGCGCTCCCCGGGCGGCTACCTCGGCGAAGACGTCGACGTGCTGTACGACTTCATCGCGAGCGGTGACACGGCGCGGCGCGCGAACTGCGAAGCCCTGTACAAGCACGGCATCTTCGCAGGCGCGAAAGGACAGGACCGCGCGACCGGTGATTACAACGACTTCTGGGCGTCGCGCGATCTCATGCCATTCGTGAAGAACATCAAGGCGGCGGTGTTGCTCGCGCACGGACTCAACGATTACAACGTCGTGCCCGATCACTCCACGCGGATCTACGATGAGATGAAGGCGCGCGGCCTCCCCGTGTCGCTCTATCTGCACCAGGGCGGACACGGTGGCAATCCGCCGCCCGACATGGTGAACCGCTGGTTCAGTCACTACCTGTATGACGTCGACAACGGCGTCGAGAAGGATCCGCCGGTGTGGATTGTTGCCGAGCCGAATGCGACTCCGCAGGGGCAAGGGCCAGGGGCAACGGGCCAAGGGGGAGGACGCGGAGGACGCGGGAATACACCGATGCCGAATCCGTTCGCTTCCTTCCCGGTGCCGGGTACCGAATCGGTTGCATTGCATCCGGCGGCGGGCGGCGAGAAAATCGGTGCGCTGTCGCTGACGGCCGCAGCGTCGGGGGCGGAGAAGCTCGTCGATGATGTCGCGTTCACGGGAAGCGCCGATGCGGCGTCCGAACAGTCGCCGCATCGGCTGCTCTATGCGACGCCGACGCTCACCGACACCGTGCACGTCTCGGGGATGGCGCGCATCACGCTCCGGGTTTCGTCGAGCAAACCTGCCGCGAATCTGAGTGTCTGGCTCGTGATGCTGCCGTACGACTCGGCGCGCGCGGGATCTTCGGGAACGCGAGGCTTGATCACGCGTGGCTGGGCGGATATTCAGAACTACAAGTCGCTGACCAAAGGTGGCTACTACCAGTCGAAGACGCCGGGCGAGGCGCTCGTTCCCGGCAAGTTCTACGACCTCACGTTCGACCTCGAGCCCGCCGACGAATTCGTGCCCGCGGGGAAGCGGCTCGCGGTCATGGTCATGTCGAGCGATCGCGAGTTCACGTTATGGCCAAAGGCGGGTACGGAGCTCACCGTCGATCTCGCGCATTCGTCTTTCACCATCCCGATTGTTGGCGGGACGAAGGCGCTCGGCGCGGCGGGAATGAAGTGAGGGCTGGAGGGCTGGAGGGCTAGAGGGCTAGGGGGTGCTCCTCGGAGCAGAGCACTGGGACGCCTACGACCGTAAGGCTCTTCCCACGAGGATGCTGATGTTCGGCACGGGCGGCCTGCTGAGGTCGCTCGTGGTCACCGCCGTCGATGAGGCGAACCGACGGGGTCAATATCGCGGCGCTATTGGCGCGATTCAGAGCACGGGCACGGATCGCGTTGCCGCGCTCAATGAGCAGGATGGTTTGTTCACGCTCGTCGAGCGCGGCATCGAGGACGGCGCGCCGGTCGACCGCGCGCGGATCATCGGCGCCATCACGCGCGCGTATCACTTCCGTGAAAACTGGACCGACCTCTGCCACATTGCGGCGTCGCCCGATCTCGGCGTCATCGTCAGCAACGTGACGGAGGCCGGTTTTGCGCGCGGGGAGTTTACCACGCGTCTCACCGGGCTGTTGCGCGCGCGGTTCAGCGCGGGGCGCAATACACGACTCTTCGTGATTCCCACCGAGCTCGTGCCCGACAACGGGCCCAGGCTGCGCGCGTTCGTGCACGACGAAGCAGCCGCGTTTGAAACGCGCAACGGGTTCAGTGCCTGGATCGACGAGCACGTGACCTTTGCGTCTTCGCTCGTCGATCGTATCACCACAGCCGCGCCACCGGGCGAGCGTGAGGCGCTGGCTGCCCGATTCGGCTACGAGGATTCGCAGGTGACCGTGACTGAACCGGCGGCGCTGTGGGCGATTGAGGGGGACCCGGGCGCATTGCGAGCGGTGTTTCCGGTCGACGATGGGACGCGCGTCGTGTTCGCGCCGGATATCACCGCTTTCCGCCAGCGCAAGATTCGCCTCCTGAACGGCGCGCACACGGCCTTTGCGCCCGTTGCGCTCCTCGCGGGAATCGCGACAGTGCGCGCGGCTACCGAGCACGCGGAGGCAGGCCCCTTCTTCCGCCGTCTCCTGTTCGATGAATTGGTCCAGGGCTCTGGAGTCGAGAAAGGGGAGGCCGCGCGCTACGCGCAATCCGTCTGGGAGCGGTTCGGCAATCCGTGGATCGATCACGCGTGGTCGGTGATCGCGAACAACCAGGACGAAAAGCTGCGCATCCGGGTTCTGCCCAGCATCATCGAATACACGAGAAGCACGGGGCGTCCTCCGGTGCTGCTGTCGCTCGCGCTGGCAGCGCACGTCGTGTATCGTGGACTCGCGCCTGACGCGCTGGGCGACGTTGCTCCGCGCGTACGGGAGTGGGCCTCCATGATCACATCGAACGGCATGATTGTCGCCATCCAGCGCGCGATGTCCGAAGCGAGTGGGACGCAGGCGTGAGCACCGGTGTGCGCGACGCGATCGTCGAGTGCGGCGTCATCGCGGTGGTGCGCCTGCGCGCACCATTTCCGCGACGCGCAGCGTCAGCCCTTGTTGCGGGCGGCGTCACGCCAATTGAAATCACGCTGACGACCCCGGGCGCCATCGAATCGATCGCCGAGCTGACGACCGTCATTCCGCGGTGCATTCCCGGCGCCGGTACCGTCCTCGATGCGGAGGCCGCGCACCGCGCGATCGATGCCGGCGCGAAATTCGTGGTAAGCCCGGTGTTCGATGCCGGCGTTGTGGCCGCCTGCAATGAGCGTGACGTCGTGTGCATGGCCGGTGCGTTTACGCCAACCGAAATGCTCAGCGCGTGGCGAAGCGGCGCTGCGTTCGTGAAAGTGTTTCCTTCGGCGCAGGTTGGACCGGGCTACGTTCGGGACGTGCTTGCACCGATGCCGTTTCTCCGAATCGTTCCTTCGGGAGGCGTGTCCGGTGCGAACGCCGCGTCGTGGATCGACGCGGGCGTCGCCGCCGTCAGCGTTGGAACATCGTTGGTGAACGCGGAATCGGTGTCCGAGGCGCGCGAGCAGGAGCTCACGGCCGCGGCGCGGGCGGTGTTCGACGCGGTGGACGCGGCGCGGCGGCGCAAGTCCGACGGGGCATGAGCGCTCCGGTCGTCGTCACGTTCGGCGAGATGCTGCTGCGCCTGAGTCCACCGCCGTACGAGACGTTCCTCGAATCGCCGGGCTTCACGGCGAACTTTGGGGGATGCGAGGCAAATGTCGGTGTCGCGCTTGCCCGGTTGGGCGTTCGCCCTGCGTACGTCACCGTGTTGCCGGACAATCCCGTCGGAGATGCCGCGATGGCATCGCTACGGGAGGCCGGTGTCGACACGAGCGGGATTGTGCGTGCGACTGGTCGCATGGGCGTGTACTTCGTGGAGCTTGGCCGAGGCGAGCGGGCGACGCGCGTCGTGTACGACCGGGCTGGATCCGCGTTTGCGACAGCGTCGGCGGAGCTGTTCCGCTCGTCGCCCTTGCCGCAGGGAGCCGCGTGGCTGCACGGGTCAGGCATCACGCCGGCCTTGAGCGTGGAGGCGAACGCCACGATGACACGCGCGCTTGCGGCTGCGAGGAGCGCGCGGGTGCCGGTGAGCATTGATCTCAACTACCGCCCCGCGCTCTGGACGGACAAGGATCCGAAGTCCGTGGGCGTGCACGTGCGCGGGGCCGATCTCCTGATCGGGAACGCACGCGCGTGCCGGGAAATGCTGGGCGTCGATGCGTCAGACGAGGTGACCGCAGCGCCGAACGGCGCGCACGCTCTGGCGCGTGACATCGCGCAGCAATTCGGCGCGCGCCGCGTAGCGCTCACACGGCGAGAGATGCCCTCGGAAGAACGTCATCTGTGGAGCGCGTCGCTCTACGACGCGGATACCGGCTCGTTTGCGATGAGCCGTGTGCACGACGTGCATGTGGTGGATCGTGTCGGCGGAGGGGACGCGTTCGCCGCCGCGCTGATCGCCTGTCTGCTGCGTGGCGAGCCAAGCGAACGCGCCGTCGAATATGCGGCGGCTGCCGGCGCGCTCAAGCTTGCGGTTCCCGGGGACTTCGCGACATTCACGCACGATGACATCACGCGCGCGGTAGCCGGATGAAAATGACGTTCCGGTGGTTCGGGCCTGGCGACCGCGTCACGCTCGACCAGATCCGGCAGATTCCCGGCGTGACCGGCGTCGTGAGCGCGCTCTATGACGTCGCGGTCGGCGACGCCTGGACGCAGTCCGCTCTCGAGCGGCATGGTGAACTCATCGACAAGGCCGGACTCGCGTTCGCCGTCGTCGAGAGCATCCCGGTGCACGAGGATATCAAGCTCGGCCGCCCCTCTCGCGACCGGTTGATCGATGCGTACTGCGAGAGCATCCGCGCTATGGGCGCGGCCGGGATCCCGGTGCTGTGCTACAACTTCATGCCCGTGTTCGACTGGATGCGCACCGACCTCGCTCGTCCGATGCCCGACGGATCGAACGGCCTCGCGTATGATGACCGGGCGCTCGCGTCGTTCGACCTCACGCGCGGCACGGGTGATCTGCCGGGGTGGGCCACGGCCTACACGGCCGACGAGCTGAATGCGCTGATCAAGGCGTACCGGGCCGTGCAGCCCGAGCAACTGTGGGAACACCTCGCGTATTTCCTCGAGCGCACGGTCCCCGTGGCCGAGGAGTGCCGTGTGCGCATGGCGCTCCATCCGGACGATCCACCGTGGCCGATCTTCGGTCTGCCACGCATCATCTGCGACGGGCCCGCGCTCGATCGCGTGTGCAGCCTGGTTGATCGCGCCGCGAACGGAATCACTTTCTGCACCGGATCACTCGGTGCGTTGCCGTCGAATGATCTTCCCGCAATGGTACGCCGGCTCGGTGCGCGTGGGCGCATTCACTTCGCGCATTGTCGCAACGTGGCGATCGACGGTGTGCACCAGTTCCACGAAGTGCCGCACCCGTCGCGTTTCGGCGACGTGGACATGCTGAGCGTGCTCCGCGCGTTGCAAGAGACCGGGTTTGCCGGCCCCATGCGGCCGGATCACGGTCGCATGATCTGGGGGGAGCAGGGGAGAGCGGGGTACGGCCTGTACGATCGTGCACTCGGCGCGATGTATCTGCAGGGGCTGTGGGAGGGATTGGGAAGGGCAACGGGCAACGGGGAACCGGACGCGCGAGCATGAACGAGCAACCGCGACGCGATGGCTACCGCTGGACGATCTGCGCACTGCTGTTCGCGATCACGACGATCAATTACGTCGACCGTCAGGTGCTCAGCATCCTCGCGCCGACGCTGCAGCGCGAGCTCGGGTGGACCGAAGCCAACTACGGCGACATCGTCTCCTGGTTCAGCTTCGTGTACGCGTTTGGCTTTCTCATTGCGGGGCGCGTGCTGGACCGGATCGGCGTCAAGCGCGGGTTCTCGATCGCCGTCGTTACCTGGAGCGTGGCCGCGATATCGCATGCGTTCGCGCGTGGAGCGGCGGGGTTCTCCGCGGCGCGCGCGGCGCTGGGACTTGGCGAAGCCGCGAACTTTCCGGGGGCGGTCAAGTCCGTCGCGGAATGGTTTCCCCCGCGCGAGCGCGCGCTCGCGACCGGCATCTTCAATGCGGGCACGAACACGGGCGCGATCGTGGCGCCGCTCGTCGTGCCCTGGCTCGCGCTCAACTGGGGCTGGCAGTGGGCGTTCATCGCGACGGGCGCACTCGGATTCATCTGGCTGATCGCGTGGTCGGCGTTGTACCGGTCACCTGCGGACAGCCACGTCGCGACGAGCGAAGCCGCGCCGGCCGTCCCGTGGCTGGTCCTGTTTCGCCACCGGCAGACGTGGGCCGTGATCGCGGGAAAACTGTTTGCCGATCCAATCTGGTGGTTCTATCTGTACTGGCTTCCCAAGTTTCTCGATTCGCGCTACGGCATCAAGCTCGCGCAGGTCGCGTGGCCGCTCATCGTGATTTACGTGATCGCGGACATCGGGTCGGTCACCGGTGGATGGTATTCGGGCGCGCTCATCAAGCGCGGGTGGACGACGAATCGCGCGCGGAAGGTCGCGATGCTGACCATGGCGCTCATCATCGTCCCGACGGCGTTCGCTCCGCACGCGACGAGTGTGTGGACGGCGGTGCTAATCGTCGGCGTTGCGGCGGCCGCGCATCAGGGGTGGTCGGCGAACGTGTACACGCTCGCGAGCGATCTCTTTCCGCCGCGGGCGGTCGCATCGGTCGCCGGGATTGGCGGTTTCGCCGGCGCCATGGGCGGCGTGGTCTTTCAGCGGGTCATCGGGCGCGTGCTGCAGGCGAACGGCAATAATTACGCCCCCATTTTTCTCGTGTGCGGGCTCTCCTACCTCACGGGCTGGATTTTCATCAACATCCTCGCGCCAAAGCTCGAGCCCGCGGTGTTGTGAGGGCGTGCATTTGGGTGCAGTTTGCAGGCATGAGAATTCGCTTCGCTCTCGCAACGCTCGTTTTCGGCGCGGTGGCCGGCGCCCAGTCGCCCGGCAAGCCGAATGAGCTCACCGCGGCCGAACGCGCGGCCGGCTGGAAGCTGTTGTTCGATGGTAGCACGCTGAAGGGCTGGCGCGGGCTCGGCTACGACAGCATTCCGACGGCGCACTGGAAGGTCGAGAACGGCGCCATTCGCAAGATCCCGAACGGTGAGATTCCGCGTCTCCCCGACGGCCAGCCGGCGGCGGGCGGCGATCTGATGTCCATCGGGACGTACGGTGACTTCGAGCTCGCCTGGGAGTGGAAGATCGGCAAGGCGGGCAACAGCGGCCTCAAGTACAACGTCTCGGAGGAACTGTCGATGGCGGTCGCGCCGAATCACGCCGCGATCGGTTTCGAATATCAGTTGCTCGACGACGACCTCAACGAAGACAACAAGATTCCCTCGCACCTCACGGGCTCGCTGTACGACATGATTCCGTCGAACGCGCACGCCCTGGTGAAGCCGGTGGGGGAATGGAACGCGTCGCGCCTGGTGTTCAAGGGGAATCACATCGAGCACTGGCTCAACGGCAAGAAAGTGGTCGAGCTCGACATGGGCACGGCGCGCTACGATTCGCTGCTGCAAAAGAGCAAGTACAAGTCGATCAAGGATTTTTCCGTGCGCAAGAAGGGCCACGTGGTACTGCAGGACCACGGGGAGGAGATCTATTTCCGCAGCATCAAGATCCGGGAGGAAGGCAAATGAGTCGTGACGACAGCGTTGATCGCCGGGAGTTTCTCAAGACTTCGTCAGCGGCGGGGCTCGGGATCGTGGCCTCGAGTGCCATCGGCTCGAGCCCGCTCCGCGCGCTCGCACCGTCGACGGCAGCGAACGTCGGCATCGCCGTCATCGGTCTCAACGGACGCGGTGTCGTGCACGCGCAGAACCTCGCGAAGATGGCGAACGCGGAGCTCCGCTACATCTGCGACGTCGACTCGAACGTTCTGACCAAGTCCGCCGCGGCCGTGGCCAAAGCCAACCCACAGGGCAAGGCGCCGAAACAAGTCGGCGATTTCCGGCGCATCCTGGATGACCCCGCCGTCGATGCCATCGTGATCTCCACGCGCGATCACTGGCACACGCCCATGACGATGCTCGCGGTAAACGCGAACAAACACGTGTACCTGGAGAAACCGTCAGGGCACGACGCGCGCGAAGACGAGCTCGTGGTGGAATCCACGGCCAAGCACGGACGCCTTGTCCAGCTCGGCGCGCAGCGGCGTTCGGGCCCGAAGTTCTTCGAGGCGCTGCAGGCGCTCAAGGACGGCGTGATCGGCACCCCGTATCTCGCGCGCACATGGTATGCGAACACGCGCACCGGCATCGGCATCGGCACGCCGGCTCCCGTGCCGGCGAATCTCGACTACGAGCTCTGGCAGGGGCCGGCGCCGCGTACGCC
>DASRAP010000356.1:0-5551 GCA_035638155.1 Gemmatimonadaceae bacterium
TCTCGCTCGGGCGTGAACCAGCTCCACGAGTGCTGTTCGCGCTTGTCTAGATCATCAAGTCGCCGTGCTTGGAAAACCTCGAATTTTGGAGCTGAACCTTGGCCCTCTGCGAGCAGAAGCACCACTTCCTCGAGCACGCCAGGAAACACGAGCTCTTCAAACATCACGAGGCGTATCGTCGCGAAGCGATTGAGCAAGAAGCGACGAACTTCGGCTGCGTAATTCACCGTGAGCAGCTCTGCGGGAAGTACAAGTCCTAACCGTCCCCCCGGCTTCAAGAACTGCGATGCGTGAACGGCAAAAGCCGCCCATGAACTTGCTAACCCCGTGAGCCGAACACCGTGCTTGAGCGCGGCCTCTAAGCTGCGGGTGCGGGCAGTCCCGGAGAAACTTTGGTAACGCACATAAGGCGGATTTCCGAGTACAGCGTCGTACATTGCCCTCGGTTCTACGGCAAAGAAATCGGCGGTGTCGATCTTTGCGGAAAACCCTCGGGATGCCAGAATCTCGCTTGCAACCCTTGCCGATTTTCCGTGAACCTCGATGCCGTGAAGGCGCATATCACCCAGACCGCCGGCTCCAAGCGCTCGTAGGCGGTCGCCTGCGGCGAGGAGAAATCCCGCCTCGCCGCAGGAGGGTTCCAGAACAGAATCCGATGCAGTTCGCAGGGCCCAATCGGCGAGAAACCGAGTGATTGCCGGCGGCGTAAAAAACGCGCCGCGTGCTTTACGAAGGGCCGGGGAATCGTGCATCGATCCTCAGTGAACCGAATCAACAGGCGCCGTCAGATCAACTACATCAAGGCGAGAGAGAATATAGCCCGAAAGTCGACAAGCCAAGTGCCTGGGCTAACGCGCGATCGACTCGCCATGCCGATTCGCGCCGGGGAAGAGGCCGCGCGGTCGACTTACATGCGCGGACACTGGCTCGCGATCGTCGAGGGTTCGGCTGGATCACGGCGTCTCTCCGACTCGCTGCTGCCGCTTACGGCGCGGGGCGTTCTAACCGCGTGAGCCCGGCGTCATTTCATGTCCGTTCCCGCGTAAGAGGCGTGTAGCCTTCCGCAACTGCCCTCCCGGCATCAATTTCGCTGGATACTCCTCCAGGGCTGCCATCGGTGCTTGCCACCCAGGTGCGTCAGAAGGACAGCGTTTACTACTTCGTCGCCTACCCCGCGACCGACCTCCTCGATAAGGTCCGCTTCATCTCCCGCTTCTACGGCGAAGGGGAACAGATCGCCCCCGACACCAAGTCGCTCGCGAACGACGAGATCGCGTCGTTCATCTCCAAGGTCGAGCGCTCCGACGCCGCGTTCCAGCGGCAGCTCTCCAAGGCCAAGGTCAAGGCGATCAAGAATTTCTACGAGACCGCCGAGTCCCAGCCCCCCATCCCCGCGGCCGTCCTCCTCTTCACCTCCGAGAAACTCGACTTTTCCCGCATCGGACAGTACGAGAACGTCGGCAACCTTCAGGCCCCGCGCGGAAAATTCCTCGTCATCGACGGGCAGCACCGCCTCGCCGCCCTCCAGTTCTACATGCACTCCCACCCCAAGGAGGCGGCCTCCATCCACGTCCCCTGCGTCATCTTCGACGGCAAAACCGAGAACTTCGCCGCCGAAATGTTCGTCATCATCAACTCCACACCCACGCGCATCAACAAGAGCCACCTCGTGGACCTCTACGAGCGCGTGTCCTACGTCTCCCCCGACAAGAAATTCTCCGCCAAGGTCGTCGACATGCTCTACTCCGCCGACGACTCCCCGCTCCAGTACCGCATCAACCGACTGGGCGGACGCAGCCAGCAGGAAAAATGGATCCTCCAGGCCGAGCTCTTCAATGAGATCCACCGCTGGGTCACCGCCGACTGGCGCCGCATCGAGAAGAACGGCCACGACTCCCGCCAGGCCGAGAAGTTCTACGGCATGGTCCGCGACTTCTTCAAGGCCGCCGAAAAGGTCTTCCAGCACACCTGGGGCAACGACGAGTACTTCGTGACCGCGTCCGTCTCCCTCAAGGCCATGATCCGCGTCTGCGCCGACCTCGCCGCCGTCGACGCCGAGCCCGCCCAAGACCGCGTCGTCCGCTGGACCCGCAAACTCGGCCCCTGGGCCAGCATCGCCCGCGACTTCCGCACCGAAGGCTTCTACGAACGCTTCCCCGCCAAGGGACAGGTGGAACGCGTGGTCCGCATCCAGAAAGAGCTCGCGCGGGTAGCAAACATTGAACCCGTTTCGAGGGCCGAGCGACGGAAGAAATGATGGGCTGGAGGGCTGGTGGGCCAGAGGGCTGGAGGGGGGGACTCTCTCGTTCTCTCGTTCTCCCGCTCTCCCTGTTTCTGCTCTCATGTGCCACCAACCCCGCCACCGGCAAGCGGGAGCTTTCCCTCGTTTCCGAGTCCAGCGAGATCAACATGGGCAAGGAGGCCGCGGCGGAGGTCCAGAAATCCATCGGCCTCGTCCAGGACCCGGCGCTCCAGAGCTACGTGAGCGAGCTCGCCATCCCCATGGCGCGCCGCTCCGAGCGCCCCAACCTGCCGTGGACGTTCCAGGTCGTGGAAGACGACGCCGTGAACGCGTTCGCGCTCCCGGGCGGGCCCGTGTTCGTCACGCGCGGCATCCTCGCCCACATGAACTCCGAGGCGCAGCTCGTCTCCGTGCTGGGCCACGAGATGGGGCACGTCACCGCGCGCCACTCGGCGTCGCAGATCTCCAAGCAGCAGATCTTCTCGCTCGGCGCCGTCGCGACGGTGATTGCGCTCCCGGGGCTCTCCAACGCGGCCGACGCGCTGAGCCAGGGGCTGGGGCTCCTGTTCCTCAAGTTCAGCCGCGACGACGAAACGCAGGCCGACGGGCTGGGCTTCCGCTACATGCTCGCCGCGGGCTACGACCCGCACGAAATGGCGAAGATGTTCCAGACGCTGGACAGGATGGGCGAGGGCGGGAGCGGGAAGACGCCGCAGTGGCTCTCCACGCACCCGGATCCCGGCAATCGCGTGGCGGCAACGAATGCGCGGATCGCGAAGGCGGGCGCGCTTCCGCCCAATCTCAAGGTCGAGCGCGAGCCGTTCATGCGCCGGCTCGAGGGACTCATGTTCGGCCCCAACCCGCGCAACGGCTTCTTCCGCGGGACCGAGTTTCTCCACCCCGACCTAAAGTTCACGCTCGAATTCCCGGTCGGGTGGAAGACGCAGAACCAGAACACGCAGGTGGCGGGCGCGCCGAGCGCGGGGGACGCGATCGTGAGCCTGACGTTCGCGGAAGCGGGGAGCACGCCGCGGAGCGCGCTCCAGGCGTTTTACGCCAAGCAGGGCATCACGAACGGCGGGACGTCGACCGCGTCGATCAACGGGTTCAGCGCCGCCTCGGGGAGCTTCGGGGCGACGACTGAGAGCGCGTCATACGCGGGGTGGGTGGCGTTCTATGATCTGGACGGGCAGACGGTGCGCGTGATCGGCTACACGACGGCGGCGAAGATCGGCTCGTACGACGCGGCGCTCCGGAACGCGGTCACGAGCCTCCGCCGGCTCACGGATCCGAGCGCGCTCAATGTGCGGCCCAACCGTGTGCACATCGTGCGCACGCAGGGTGCTATGACGCTGGCCGAGTTCAATCGGCAGAATCCGTCGGTGATTCCGATGGCGCAGCTGGCGCTCATCAACGGGATGGATTCGACGTCGACGATTCCGGCGGGTACGTTGGTGAAGAGGGTGACGCAGTAAGGCCGGCGTCGTGACTCTCTAATGAGGGCCAAAGGGCCGAAGGGCCGAAGGGCAAGAAGAGGTGGTCTCGCCCTCCTTGCCTGTGCGCTGACAACGTCCTGCAGCGACTCTACCACCATCTACGACTCGAGAGCGCATGTTGTGCAGCTCACCGACGTTGCGTACCAACCGAAAGCGATTTCCTGCCGCGGTGGTGGCAGTCGGGAGATTTATTTCAACATCACGATGGTCAACACGACCGCTGACACGGTCTACATCGACCTCGTGCACACAGCGGCGTTCGTGAAGGCGGCCTTCGCGGACACGTTGGTCGGAAAGCTGATCCTCCAGAACCCCAAGCTTGCTTTCGCGCAGCCGCCGCGGCTGCTGCGATCCGGGGATGGCCAGATAACGTTCACGTCGATTCTGCCTGTTGCGTGCGCGTCGCTGGGCGGGGCAACGGACATCGACGTCTATCTGTACGTGAGAACTTCCGCCGGCGAGTTCGCGAGCAAGCCCTCGTCGCTCGGGATCGGCTACTAGCGTACGACGCGGTACACGACCACGCTTTGTACATCATCCGCGTCCGACTCGATTGCCCAGATCTTTGATCGTGTCGCGCGCGCAATAATCGTGCGCGGCGGCAGCAGGACTTCGCCGATCGTGTTGCCCTTCGCGTCGAGGGCGCGCGCGCGGACGCCGGGCCCGGACTCGTACACGGTGAGCCATATCGTATCGTCGTCACCGAACGTGAGCGCCGAGACCGGCGCGTAATACTCCGGCGCCACCGCGCGCGCTTTGTCGCGCATCTGCGGGCCGACGGTGCTGTTGTTGCGCGCCCGGTATTGCGTCGGAATGGCGTCGAGCGCGCTATCGAGTCTCGCGCGAGGAATGCGGACACCATCGAACGTAAATGTGCGATGGAGCGCCGTGTCTCCCGTCGTGCTCACGATGTTGAGCGTGTACGATCCGCGCGAGCCGCTCATGGTGGCCGGCGAAAGAAACGCCACCCGGTTGCCGTCGCGCGACGTCGCCTGAAAGCTGTGGGAGGCGAACGGAACGTCGGCGCCGAATACCCCGCGCCCCACCGGGTCTTGCAGGAAAACACGACCAGCAGTGGGCGGGAGCCGGCCGACCTCGCGACGAATCGTACCGTCGGGACCGATGATGATCATGCGCGAGTCCGTCGCATAGAACGTGGCGGGGTCCGGCGGACCGAAGGACTTCCGCGTGAGATAGGATCCGTCCCGGTAGACATGATCCGCCATCATGTTGGTCATCGGCATGCGTTTCTCGTCATCCGGCGCGGGAGGCGCGGTGCCGGCCGCCGCGACCGTCGATACGGTGCGGATCACCTGCATGTCCGGCGCGACGTATGTCACGCGGCGCGCATTGAAGTCGAAGATCCACAGCGTGTCGCCGTGCCAGCCGATGGCGCTCCCGAGATCCTGGAATTCGCCCGGGCCGTTTCCCTTGCGGCCGAACGTGCCCATCGCCTTTCCCGTCGCGGCGAAAATCCGGAGCTGCATCGCGTCGCGGTCGGGAATGAACATGCGGCCATCGCTCGCAACGACCACCGTGCGGAATCGCGAGAGCAGTTCGGTGTTGCCGTCGATCCGCGTCTCCTGCGTGAGCCAGAGCTGCGGCGCTTGTGCCCCGAGCGGCTGTGCCGTCGCTGCAAACAGTTGCAGTGCTGCAACTGGCGCAATCAGAAAACTCGCGGCCAGGACGATCGCCGCACCCGGTGAACGCCGCACCGAACGCTCCCTTTGTTTCGTATACAATGAGTGTAGCGCGATACTCGACGCAACAACACGGAGCGCAATCCTTAGTATTCCTGCGGGGACCTTGGTCA
>DASRAP010000357.1:0-14177 GCA_035638155.1 Gemmatimonadaceae bacterium
ACATGAGCGGAGTGTTGTCGTACATGGACGGCCCGTCGCTGCTGTACATCCCGCTTTGCTCCAGGAGGTAGTTCAGCATGCCGGCGGCCTTTGCCGTCGGCTGCATCGCATCCGAGATGGAGCGCTCCATGTCGATCTGGCTCGCCTGCATGCGGCGGTCCTTGTACGAATCGTACCTGCGCCAGCTGATCCGTCCGGTTTCGATCGCCGCCTCGGACCGCGTCAGCGAGTCTGTCGTCTTCCGCGCGAGATCGAGCGCTTTCGGGAACTGGTGATTCGCGAGCGTGCGCATGCTGATGTTGCCGGTCGAGAGCAGGAACTTGCCCCAATTGACGAGATAGAGCGCGTTCGCCGGCGCGTACTGCACGGCGCCGCGGAACGCACTGTCGGCCATGCGCGCGAAGTTGTTCGCGGCGAGCTCCTTCGGCGGGTTCTGGTATTTGCCGCGGGTGTCGAGCGCCCATGCGATCATCGCCATGCGGTACCAGAGCGTGGCGTCGGTCTGCTTCTTCTGGATTTGCGCGGCGATCTGCTGCAGGACCGCCTGCGAATCGGCGACGGCGGCGGGGGTCAGAAACGGCGCGCCTTTCGGGGCTTGGGCACTGACGGCAGAGAACGGGAGGGAGAGTGTGAGAGAGAACGTGAGAGAGAACGTGAGAGAGAACGTGAGAGCGAGAGCGGCTTGGCGCATGCTTGACCCCGGAAGAACGACTAACCCGCAGCTAACTCACTGACGCTAGCGCGCTTGGCTCGTTAAAGCCACGAGCGACCGGAATTGACGGAGCGAGCCTGAATGTGCACTGTAGGGCATGCGTCTCGCCCGCGCCGCCGTTTTCGCTGTGGTCAGCTCACTCGCATGCGCGAACGGGACGGTCGATGTTCCTGACCCGCCGAAGGCCGAGGTCGGCGTGATCTCGGGTGTGGTCACCTCGGCGGTGACGGGCCTTCCGGTGGCTGGAGCGTTCATTGCCGTCGCGGTTCCACGGGCCTACGGATGCCGGTGCCAGGCTGAAGACAGCACCGACGCATCGGGGCGGTATCGCCTCGCCGGGCTCGCTCAGGGGGCGTACACGCTGTCGTTCACCCGGTCGGGCTACGTGTCGGGTCAGAAGGGGGTGTTCGTGTATGAGGACGACTCGCTGCGAGTGGACCTGGTGTTGCAGCCTTTCGGAGCCGGGCGATAGCAGCGTAAAGGCCGCGAACTGCGTTAACGACCTGTGGCCTAAACGGTCGGTTTGAGCCACATTGTCTGCCTCACCCCCGGAGTCCTCATGCGTACTTTGCCTGCCCGGCGCCTCGGCCTCGTTGCCGCCGCCGCGGTCCTCCTCCCTCTCGCCGGCGCGCTCGCGCAGAACAACAGCGGCGCGGGCGGCACCAACAGCTCAACCGCAAGCACGCGCGATGGCGGCGGTCTCAAGGTCCTGAACCTCGAGGACTATGGCCGCTGGCAGCGTATTGGCGGCGCGGCGATCAGTGCCGACGGCAAGTGGATGCACTACACGCTCACGCAGAACGAGGGCGGCGAGCCGAGGCTCTTCATCAAGAACATCGATCGCGGTGACTCGCTGATGATCGTGCTTGGCGGAGGCGGTGGCGCGGGCGGACGCGGGGGCGGCGGCGGCCGGGGCGCGGCAGCGGCTGCAGGCGGCGGCAGCGGTCCGGCGTTCTCGGATGATTCCAAGTGGATTACCTACACCGTCACGGGCGGAGCCGGCCGGGGCGCCGGACGTGGCGCCGCGGGTGGTGGCGGCGGCGGACGCGGACGCGGCGGTCCTCCGCAGACGCCTCCGCAGGCGGGCGCGGGCACGCAGCAGGCCGCGGCGCCGGCGTCGCATCTCGAGCTCCGCAATCTCGCCACGGGCGAAGTACAGAATTTCACGGGCGTCGCGTCATCGCGTTTCTCGCCCGGCACAAAGTATCTCGTGCTCCGGATGAACCGTCCGCAGGGCGCACCCGCGGGTTCGACGGCGGCCGATCTCGTGTTGCACGACCTCACGACCGGCATGGACCGCAACATCGGCAACGTCAATCAGTACGAGTTCGACGACGCGGGCAAACTCCTCGCCTACACCGTCGATGCGCCCGAGAAGCTCGGCAACGGCGTCTTCATTCTCGACCCGACGAAGGGCGAGACCATGACGCTCACGACGGCGCAGGCAGAGTTCGACGCGCTCGCCTGGAACGACAACAACACGGGGCTGTCCGTGCTCAAGGGCGACAAGCCCGCGGGCATGAAGCAGAAGTCGAACGTGCTGCTCGCGTGGACCGGGATCGGTGCCGCGGGCATGCCGAAACCGTTCTCGTTCGATCCGTCGAAAGACGCCTCGTTCCCGAAGAACTTCGTCGTGAGCGAATACTCCGCGCCGCGCTGGAGCCCGGATGGCTCGAAGCTCTTCATCGGCATCAAGGAGCAGGAACCGGAAGTGCCGGCCGCGGATTCGATCAAGGCCAACGTCGACGTTTATCACTGGAAGGATCAGACGCCGCAGTCGGTACAGGCGGTGCAGATCCAGCAGCTGCGTCGCGCGACGTTCCCGGCGGTCATCAACGTCGCGACGGGGAAGTTCACGCGCCTCGGCGACGACGAGATGCGCACCGTGACGATCGCGGCGAACAACAATGTCGGCGTCGGACGCAATGACGCGAAGTACCGCGGCGAGATTGCATGGGGCGGTAGCCGCGCTGACGTCTACAAGGTCGACGTCAACTCCGGAGCGAAGACGCTCATCGCCAGTGCGCTCTCGCGCACGTATGGCACATCGCCGGATTCGAAGTGGTTCCTGTATCTGCAGAACAAGCAGATGAAGGCGTTCAATCTCGAGACCGGCAACGCCACCACGCTCGACGCGAGCGGCGTGCCGAACAAGAACTATTTGAATGAGGACGACGACCACGCCTACGAGATTCCGATCTGGGGCGTGGGCGGATGGACGCGCGACGGGAAGGCCGTACTGCTCTACGACAAATACGACGTCTGGTCGGTGCCGTTCGACGGCGGAAAGGCGACGAACGTGACGCAGGGGGTGGGGCGCCAGCAGCAGATTCAGTTCCGCGTGACCCGCTTCGGCGGCGGCGGTGGTGGCGGCCGAGGCGGTCGCGGTGGCCGTGGCGGCGGTGGTGCGGCCGCGGATTCCGACGGCGTCGACATGACGCAGCCGATCACGATGTCGGCCTACGGCACGATGACCAAGAAGTACGGCTTCTGGAAAGTGACGCCGGGTCAGGCGCCGCAGCAGATCATCTGGGTCGACAAGAATGTGGGCGGCATCATCAAGGCCGAGAACGCGGACCGGATGCTGTTCACGGAGCAGGACTTCAATGAGTTCCCGGACTACTGGGTGACGAACACGGCGTTCGCGAATCCCAAGCGAATGACCGATGCGAATCCGATCATCAAGGAATACGCGTGGTCACCGGGGAAGGTGCTGGTCGACTACAAGAATTCGAAGGGCGTGCCGCTCCAGGGGACGCTGTATCTCCCCGCGGGCTACGAGAAAGGCAAGCGGTATCCGATGCTCGTGGAGTTCTACGAGATCATGTCGAACACGCATCACAACTTCTCGACGCCGGGGTACAGCAACAGCCCGCAGCTCTCGACGTACGCGAGCAACGGCTACCTCGTGTTCCAGCCCGACATGGTGTACGAGATCGGGCGGCCGGGGACGAGCGCGGTCGATTGCATGACGGCGGCGGTGAAGAAGGTGATCGAGATGGGCTACGCGGATCCCAAGCACATCGGACTGCACGGCCACAGCTGGAGCGGATACCAGTCGAGCTACATCGTGACGCAGACCGACATGTTTGCGGCCGTGGTGACCGGCGCGCCGCCGACGAACCTGCTGAGTTTCTACGACGAGCTCTACAAGAGCTCAGGTACGGTGCAGCAGGGCATCACGACCGTAGGCCAGGTGCGCATGGGCGCGAACGTGACACCGTTCAACTCGACCAAGCTGTATGAAGAGCAGAGCCCGATCTTCCATGTCGACAACATCAAGACGCCGTTCATGATTCTGCAGGGCACGGCCGACGGCGCCGTGGATTACGTGGAAGGCCTGCAGTTCTTCAACGCCGCGCGCGCGGCGGGCAAGCAGGTGATCGAGCTGTCGTATCCGGACGAGGCGCACAACCTCACGAACCGTGACAACCAGAAGGATTTCACGATTCGCATGAAGCAGTTCTTCGATCACTACCTGATGGACAAGCCGATGCCGGAATGGATGGCGAACGGACTTCCGCAGGTGAAGAAGGGATCACCGATCAAGTAAGGGCCAAAGGGCCGAAGGGCCAAAGGGCGGGTGCGGCTGAGAGGTCGCACCCGCTTCGTTTGTGCCCGCCTCGCGGCGATAGCCCAACAATGGTAGCGTTCCCGCCATGAGCTCTCTCGCATTCGTTTCGCTCTTGTCAGCGGCTCTGACGCCCGCCCCCGACTGCGGCGCGCTCGCCTCGCTCAAACTCCCCGACGTTCGCATTGTCGACGACACGATCATTCAGCCGACCGCGCCGCAGCGCGCTGCCGGACGGAGCGCGGTGTGTCGCGTGCGAGGCGTGATCGGCAAGGAGATCAAGTTCACGCTGCTCCTGCCCGACAACTGGAATCAGCGGTTCATGATGGGTGGCCAGGGCGGATTTGCCGGCTCCGTCACGAACATGGCTGGCGCGAGCGTGAACTCGGGGTACGCGACGTCGGGAACTGACACCGGCCACGAGGGTGACGACGCGAAGTGGGCGCTCAATAATCCCGAACGGGTCGAGAACTATGCGCACCTCGCGGTCCACCGCGTGGCGCAGGTGTCGAAGGACATCATCAAGGCGTACTACGGCACGGCGCCGGTCAAATCGTACTTCTACGGTTGCTCGAACGGGGGACGCGAAGCGCTGATGGAGGCGGAGCGTCATCCGGAAGATTTCGACGGCATCGTTGCAATCGCGCCGGTGCTCGACTTCGGCGGCAGCGCCGTGACGTTCGTCCGCAACACACAGGCGGCGTTTCCGACGGGTTTCGCGAAGCCGGTGCTCTCGCCGGATGTTCTCAGGCTCGTCGAGGCGAAGGTGTTTGATGCATGCGACGCGCGCGACGGCGTCCGCGACCAGGTACTCGATGACCCACGTCAGTGCGACTTCAAGGTCGCGTCACTTCCCGCGTGTCCGAACGACGTTGCCGGGGAGCAGTGCGTGACACGCCAGCAGCGCGCGGCACTGCAGACGATCTATTCGCCGCTCACGGTGAACGGCCGGGTGCTGTTCCCGGGGCAGGCGTTGGGCAACGAGGGCGAAGGCGACGCGTGGCCGGCGTGGATCACCGGAACGCCGGGGAGTCCGGCCAATCAGCCACCAACCGCGCAGGCGATGTTCGGCACGGAGTTCTTCAGGTACCTCGTGTACGGCGACTCCACGTGGGACTACACGAAGGCCGACGTGGCGACGCTTGCAACCGACGTCAAACGTGTGGCGACGCTGCTCAGTCCGAACGATCCCGACCTGAGCGCTTTCGTGAAACGCGGCGGCAAGCTGATCATGGCGCACGGCTGGTCCGATCCCGCGCTCATGGCGATGTCGTCGATCAATTATTTCGATGCGCTGCACGTGCGCGACAAGAACGCGGATTCGTACATTCGCCTGTTCATGATGCCGGGCGTGCTGCACTGCAGCGGAGGAACCGGGTGCGACGCCGCGGACTGGTACAGCGCAATCGCGAACTGGGTGGAGAAGGGCGTCGCGCCGGAGAGGATCGTGGCGAAGAAGATGGCGCCCGCTCAGGGCGGCGCGCCGGCGCAGGTGGTGCGTACGCGGCCGCTGTGCGCGTATCCGAAGCACGCCGTGTACGCGGGGACGGGGAGCACGGACGACGAGGCGAGTTTCGTGTGCAAGTGAAGGACGACTAGGGGGCGCCGGCTGAATAACGTAGATCTTGTCGGTGAGCGCTTCGCCTGACTAGAGCAGCGCGAAGCCGGATGCGCGCAAATACCCAAAGGTCTCATCCATCTCCGAGATCTTCGGAACGAAAATTACGCATCCATCTCGCCCTCGCGTCAGTAAGACTCGGTAAGCGTTGATGCGAAGTTGGAAGGCATCCTTGACCACGGTCCCGTGCTTGTAGTTTCTGGCATCGGCGTTTGACCAGGCACCGTTCGCCATTCGCAAATCTGTCCCCCAGGCTAGCAGCGTCGCGTCGAGCTCGAGCCCCTGCGCACCGAACTCCGTCACGCATTCCTCGAGCAGTCGGCAGCTGTGCCCTTCATAATCATTCTCTCCGTTCGCGTACCAGGGGCCGAATCGAACTCGCTTGGTCGACTGAAAATCGTTTGGAACGCCGAAATCGATCAACGATTTGTCCTTTGATGAGGCGATTAGGCCATAACGCGCGTCGGGATTGTTCTCATAGCGCTCGCGCAGATAGGCTTTCGCGCTATTAAGTGACCTCGTGATGCGAAGGTGAAACCCGTCGCGACTTAGCGCGGCGCCCAAGGGAGCCAACTCTTCCGCTGGCTGTGCCGAAAGCATGCTCGCAACAAATCGATGGACATTCTCGGCGAGATGGAACCGAAGCTCTTGACCGAGCGCCAAAACGGAGCGCGTCTCGATTGGAACGGTCGAACTCGCGAACGTCGGCGTGACAGAATCCGGAAGGTGAATCGTCCACTCGGCAGCCTTCTCAGACTTCTCAACAGCCTCGCGCCACTGACCAATCCCGGCCTCCTCGCCGATGTGGATCTCCTGGCCAGTCCCGATCAAACCGATCACGACGCACCACTCGGGAATACGATCGGCGAAGCGAATGAATTCCGTTGGCTCCGACTCGGCGTGCTCGCTCTTCTGAACCTGCCGGGTTCGCTCGGCATCGAACGCTCGCTGTGCTTCATCGAACACTAGCACATGCTCCGGTGGGACCGGGTTCCGCTTTGCTGAATAACGTTTGACGTAGTCGCGCACGTGCCGGACAAATGTCTTGCCGTCTCCGCCGGCGTCGCGGAATTCGTACTGGAGCACTTCGACCAGCGGCGCATTGCCGCTCAAGAAAACGGCTGGAGCCGACGGCTTCGCGCCGTCGCGCGCGACAGAAAGATCATCCAGATACTTGGCGTGCACGGCCTGCAGTCCAACCAAAGTTTTGCCGGCACCCGGCAGGCCCGTCACGAGGATCAAGTGCCGCGACTTGGTCGCCGCCGCAACGTGCACGATCCGAGAAATCTCCTCGACAGTCGGTGCCGTTGCAGCGTGTGCACGCTCGATGCGGCGTAGTTGACCGGAGCGCATCAGTTCGCGCGCTGCCGCGACCAACGTCGGCAGCGGTTGGTAGGCATGGTCGGCAAGAAACGCGGAACGATCCAGCACCGGCTGAGGGTGCCGACGTGCCAAGTCGGCAACAAGACCATCGAGCGCATCGGGGCCTGTTATGTGAACGCCCTCGCGCAGGTCCTGGTATCCCCTTGCGCGGGTCGGCACGAGCACGGGCACGACCTCGCGTGTGGCGCACTCGCGGTGATAGCAGCGCAGATCTCGCGCGTACGCCGACGCTTGATCGAGATCTGCCTGCGACGGTTCAAGCTTGCCCTTGAGCTCGATGACCATCACCCCTGCGCCGACCAGAAGGATCACATCTGGTCGCCGGGACTCCATGGGAAGCTCGTACTCCAGAATCGCTGAGTATCTCGACGCGAGCCGGTCATGGCTCAGGACTTCGCGGACTTCCTGTTGAAGGGGCGGGACTGCGTCCGCCCATGCCCGCATCTGCTCGGGCGAAGCATCCGCGATGTACTGCTGAAGCCGTTCACGAACGCGCATCGGCGGTGCCGATTCGAACGTGGGAAAGTCAGAATCCCACCCTGAACGTCGGGGAGCGTCGGGAGCAGAGTCAGTCATCGGCAATACGATGCACCGCCCGTCGCGCGTCTGCAATGAAATGATGACGCTTCGCGCAGCCGAATCTGTTATCCTCGGCGCATGGCAACCCTCGTAATCGTCGAAGTCGAAGGCTACGATGGCGAAGACGGATCCATCGTCGTCCAGAACCACCGCGCCGACCGCAGCGGGATGGGCAGGCCGAACACGCTTTACTGCATCGGCGAGCTCGATGGGGACGGCGTCGTCCGGCTTGATGATTGGGGCTACGCGACGTTGAACGAGGCTCGCGAGGCCATCGGACTCCGCACGGCTCCTCCAACGCGCGCGGACTAGCCCACACCGCAGGGCAGAATTACTCAACGCATTGAGTAAAATTACTCAACGTCTTGAGTAATTCCGGTCGTAACGGGTGAAATCTTTCGCGGTCGAGAAACTCCTGCGCACAGTTCATATTGGCTCCGATGCCTGATCACGTGAGCCAGCCGGCCGCCCTTTCCATCCTCAACACCGTATTCGGCTACCCCGAATTCCGCGGGCACCAGGCTGACGTCATCGATCACGTCATCGCCGGCGGGGATGCGCTGGTGCTCATGCCCACCGGAAGCGGGAAGTCGCTCTGCTTCCAGATCCCCGCCCTCGTCCGAAGCGGCGTCGGCGTCGTGGTCTCTCCCCTCATCGCACTCATGCAGGACCAGGTCTCCGCGCTCGAGCAACTCGGCATTCGCGCGGCGTTCCTGAACTCGACGCTCACGGCAGCCGAGGCGTATGCAACGGAGCAGCGCGTGCGCGAGGGCGATCTGGACCTCCTCTACGTCGCGCCCGAGCGCCTCATGACGCCGCGATGTCTCGCGCTCCTCGAGAGCGCGGAGCTCGCGCTCTTCGCGATCGACGAGGCACACTGCGTCTCGCAGTGGGGGCACGACTTTCGTCCCGAGTACATCCAGCTCTCGGTGCTGCACGAGCGATTCCCCCACGTGCCGCGGATTGCGCTCACGGCCACGGCCGATCCCGCGACGCGCGCGGAGATCATCACGCGTCTCGACCTGGGCCGCGCGCGCGTGTTCGTGTCGAGCTTCGACCGGCCGAACATCCGCTACCGCGTCGTCGAGAAACAGACGGCGCGCACGCAGGTGCTGCAGTTCATTCGCGCCGAGCACGAGGGACATTCGGGCATCGTGTACTGTCTCTCGCGCAAGAAGGTGGAGGAAACCGCGGGGTTTCTCGCGTCGCACGGCATCGACGCGGTCGCGTATCACGCGGGCATGAGCGCGGACGTCCGGCAGAAACGCCAGGCGCGATTCCAGCGCGACGACGGCGTCGTCATGGTGGCGACCATCGCGTTCGGCATGGGGATCGACAAACCCGACGTGCGATTCGTTGCGCACCTCGATCTCCCCAAGAGTATCGAGGGCTACTACCAGGAAACGGGGCGCGCGGGACGCGACGGCGAGCCCGCCGACGCATGGATGGCCTACGGGCTGCAGGACGTCGTGCAGCTCCGCCGCATGATCGACGAATCAGATGCGGAGGCGAGCTACAAGCGCGTGCAGGTCGGGAAGCTCGACGCCATGCTCGGCTTCTGCGAAACATCGGAATGCCGGCGCGTGCGGCTCCTCGCGTACTTCGGCGAAACGAGTGACGCGTGCGGCAATTGCGACACCTGCCTCGACGCACCCGCGTCGATCGACGGCACGGTTCCGGTGCAGCAACTGCTGTCGTGCATTCATCGCACCGGACAACGCTTCGGCGCGATGCACGTGATCGACGTGCTGCACGGAGAGCACACCACCAAGGTGATGCAGTGGCGGCATCAGGAGCTGAGCACCTTCGGAATCGGAAGAGAACGGCCCACGCCCGAATGGCGCGCGATCGTCCGGCAGTGCATTGCGCTCGGCTTCATCGCCGTCGATCACGACTCCTTCGGCGCACTTCGGCTCACCGCTGCATGCCGCCCCGTCCTCAAGGGCGAGCGGCCGGTGATGCTGCGCGCGTGGCAGAAGCCGGAACGTGCGCGGCGCGCGCGCGGGCGCCCGGCAGCCGCCACTCAGCCCGAGTTCACCGGGTCACCGGAAGCCGCTCAACTGTTCGAGCGGCTCCGCGTCTGGCGGCGTGACGCGGCGAAAGAGCTGGGTCTTCCGGCGTACGTGATATTCCACGACGCGACGCTCAAGGGAATCGCGGAAGCGCGGCCTGGGTCGCTCGACGAGCTGCGCGGAATCTCAGGTGTCGGCGTGCGAAAGCTCGTGGCGTACGGCGATCAGATTCTGGGGGTCGTCGCGGGCGGGAGCTGACGAGCGCGCGCCGTCACGCGTCCGGCGGCTGACCCGAAGTGTCTTCGGTTGCGCCGTCAGCCTGCTGCGCGCCCGCGGCGTCTGCTCGCTTGGCGTCTTCAGCCGCATCGCGCCGCCGTTGCAGTTTTTCCGCGCGCTTCTGCAGGCGGTCCGTTTCCTTTCGGCGCTTTTCGCCGCCGTAGTTTCTGCGCACAGTTAGCCTCTCAGCGATTCGATGACGCCGCGTTGTTCAGCCTTTCCATCAATGATGCGTTGCGCGAACTCGCGGCATCCCTCCACCGCTTCCTCACGCGTCGCAAACGTCAGCGGGCTGCTGAAGGCGCGCGTTCTGGCAAGCCGCCCCAGGACGAGGTCGACGGTCCATCGGCCGGAGCCGCGGATCTGAAACGTCCGCTCGGTGATCGTAAACCCCTTGTACGTCATCGTTACCGCCACGGTCTGGCCTCGATTGGGATTCTGCAACCTACGTCATGTATCGCGTACGTGCGCGGCCCGGTGCGTTTACGGCCTGATTGAGGGGGTTGGGGTGCCCGGTCGCGCGGTGGCCTGGATCACAGTAGCGTTATCGATCATGCTCGCTCGCCAGTGACTCTCCGGCCATTCACGTTTCTCGTCGCGCTCATGAGCACCGCCGCCGCGCACGCGCAGGATCCGGCGACGCCGATCGCGGATCGCGCGGTCGCGACGCTCAAGATTCCCGGCTACGCGGACTTTCTCGCGTCCGACGGCTCCGCTGTATGGGTGACCAACCGCGGGCGAATCGAGAAACTCGAATTCGGCAAGGATGCACCGGTGGCGTCGGTGGACGTGCCGAGTCCATGCGGCGCGATGGACGTGGGATTCGGGGCGGTGTGGGTCGCGAATTGCCGCGACTCGTCGCTCTACCGGATCGATCAGAAATCCATGCGCATCGCGGCAATCATTCCGACCGGACTCGCGGACCGCCGCGGCGAGCTGAGCGTAGCCGTCGGAGCAGGGGCAGTGTGGGTGCTCAGCGATCGCGCCGGCGTGTTGTCGCGCGTCGATCCCGCGACCAACCAAGTGGCGGCGAAGATTCCCGTCGCGCCGAATTCATTTGCGGCGGTGTTCGGCTTTGGCTCCGTGTGGATCACGAACACGGGTACGCGCACCGACACGACCTGGTCCGTGCAGCGCATCGACCCCGCGACGAACACCGTGGTGGCAACGATTCCCGTCGGGCCGACGCCCCGGTTCCTGGCCGCGGGCGAGGGCGGAGTGTGGACGCTCAACCAACGCGACGGCACGGTGACGCACATCGATCCGGCCACGAACAAGGTGGTCGCAACGATTGATGCCGGCGTTCCCGGCGGCGGCGGCGACATCGCGGCGGGCGCAGGCCGCGTGTGGGTTCGCGCGGGATCGACCCTGCTCCTCACGATTGACCCGAAGACGAATCGGGTCATCGAACGCTTTGGTCCTCCCGCCGGAAGCGGCGCGGTACGTGTGGCGAACGACCTCGTCTGGGTCACCGCGCACGACATTCAGACCGTCTGGGTGCTGCGCCCCACCCGCTGAGTCCGACCCGTCGACCCGTCGACCCGTCGACCCGTATGCCCCTTCCCCCCACAACGGTCCAAGGGCATAGATTGTCTATCCCTTAGAACATCTATGCCCATACTCCCGTTCAAGTCCGAGCTCCTTCGTGGCACGCTCGACATGCTCGTGCTCAAGACCCTCTCGATCGGGTCCATGCACGGCTACGGCATCGCCCAGCACATTCGACAGGTGTCCAGGGACGCGCTCCAGGTGGAGGAAGGCTCGCTCTACCCCGCGCTCCAGCGCATGCGACAGAAAGGTTGGATCGCGGCGGAGTGGAAGCAGACCCCGAACAACCAGCGTGCGCGCTACTACCGGCTCACGACCGCCGGTCGCAAGCAGCTTGGTGAGGAAGTGTCGAGCTTCGAAAACGTGCTCGCCGCCATTTCGCTCGTGATGAACCGCTCATGATCGAGCTCCTGCGCAAGCTTCGCGATGCACTGGCGCGCCGCCGGCTGAGCGACGAGCTGCGCGAGGAGCTGCGATTTCACCAGGGCGAGCTGGCCCGCGACGCGCGCGCGGCCGGCATGAACATCGCCGACGCCGACGCGGCCGCGAGCCGTCGCCTGGGCAACGCCACCGCCATTCTCGAGGACGCGAGATCGATGTGGACACTCCATTGGCTCGACAATCTCGGGCAGGACATTCGTTACGGACTCCGCGCGCTCCGGCGGAATCCCGGATTCACCGTCGTCGCCGCGCTCACGCTGGCCCTCGGCATCGGCGCGACCACCGCGATCTTCACGATCGTGAACGGCGTCATTCTGCGTCCGCTGCCGTACAAGGACGCGGATCGCCTCGTGATCGTGTGGGAGCGCATGCCCGACGCGCCGCAGATCATGGTGTCGTATCCGAACTTCCTCGACTGGCGCTCGCGGGTCCACGCGTTCGAAGGCGCCGCGATCTACAATCCCTTCAACCAGTTCACGCTCACCAATCTGGGCGATGCGGCGCGCGTGAACGGCGGATACGCCTCCGGAAATTTCTTCGACGTCTATGGCGTGCGCGCGGCCCGCGGCAGACTGTTCGAGGCGCGTGATGACCGCGTCGGCGCCGATCCGGTCGCCGTGGTGACGAACAGTTTCTGGCTCCGAAGGCTCGGTGCAGACTCGCTCGCTGTCGGCAAGCCGCTCACGCTGGACGGCGTTACGTATACCGTTGTCGGCGTTCTTGCACCGGGCATTCAGCCCAGCGGTGTCGACGTCTGGATTCCGATCGGGCTGTTCGCAAACTCCGATCGCTTCGCGCCGCGCAGCAATCATCCGGGCACGATCGTGCTTGGCCGCCTCAAGCCCGGCATGACGCTGTCGGACATGCAGCGCGACCTTGACGGTGTCTACGCGCAGCTTCGTGCCGACCACGGAGAAAACGCGGGCATTTCCGCGTCGGGAACGTGGATCTCGGAGATCATTCTCGGTGACGTCAGACGGCCGCTCTACATTTTCGCGGGCGCCGTCGGCCTCGTGCTGCTTATCGCATGCGCCAATGTCGCGAGCCTCCTGCTGGGCCGCGCGGCGTCGCGCTCGCGCGAGATCGCGCTCCGGCTGGCGATCGGCGCCCGGCGCGGGCGCATCGTTCGCCAGTTGCTGACGGAGAGCGTGCTGCTATCCGTCGTCGGGGGAGTCCTCGGCGCCCTGCTCGCCTACGGCGCCGTGCGCGTGTTCGTGGGACTCAGGCCGCCGAGCGTGCCGCGACTCGCGGAGATTCACGTCGACACGCATGTGATGCTGTTCGCGGCGGGCATTTCGGTCGTGACCGGAATCATTTTCGGCCTCGTGCCGGCGCTGCAGACGGTGCAGGGTGATCTTTTCCGTTCCTTGCGCGACGGCGCGCGCGGCGCAACGGCGGGACGCCAGCGTCTCCGTCTCCGAAGCGCGCTCATGCTCGGCGAAGTCATGCTCGCGCTCGTGTTGCTTGTCGGCGCCGGACTTCTCGCACGAAGCTTCCAGAAGCTCGCCAATGTCGATGTCGGCATCGATGCGCGAAATCTCGTCGCGGGCTACGTATCGTTGCCTCCAAAGACGTATCCCGATTCCGTCAAGCGAGTCCAGTTCTTCGAAGCGCTCCTTGAAAAAGCGCGAACGATTCCGGGCGTCACGGAGGTCGCGCTTGGCGGTGACCTGCCGCCCGGGACCAGTTGGCAAACCGGCGTCACGTTCATGAGCCTACCTCCGGTGCAACCGGGAAAGGAGCCGCTGCTCAACGCGATGGTCGCGTCGCCTGCGTGGTTCGAGACGGTGAAGATGCGCGTGATCTCGGGCCGCGCGTTCACTGACGCCGACGTGGCCGGCGGAGTGCGCGTGGCCATCATCAGCGAGAACGTCGCGCGAAAGTTTTTCGGCGCGAAGAATCCCCTCGGGGAGCTCGTGAAGCGCGGGCGCGCGAGCTCCACCGGGACGCCGGCAACGATCATCGGCGTGGTGAACGAGGTCAGGAACGACGGACTTCGCGTCACGTCCAAGGGCACGATCTACTTTCCGCTCGCGC
>DASRAP010000358.1:0-4861 GCA_035638155.1 Gemmatimonadaceae bacterium
CGCCGACGCCATGATGGAAGCAGCCGACGCCGGTATCGCACTCGTCGTGTGCATCACCGAGGGCGTCCCCGTTCTCGACATGACGAAGGTCTATCCCTTCATGAAGGAACGCGGCGCCAGACTCCTTGGCCCCAACTGTCCCGGACTGATTTCGCCCGGGGAATCCAAGGTCGGAATCATTCCGGGGCGGATCTGCACGCCGGGCCCGATTGGTGTCGTGTCGCGCTCGGGCACGCTCACGTATGAAGTCGTGAACCTGCTCACGCGCGCCGGTCTCGGACAGAGCACGTGCGTCGGTATCGGGGGTGATCCGATCAACGGCACCAACTTCATCGACTGTCTCGCGGCATTCGAAGCCGATCCGCGCACGAAGGCGGTGTGCATGATGGGCGAGATCGGTGGCACCGACGAACAGGAGGCCGCCGAGTTCGTGAAGCGTGAAATGAAGAAGCCCGTCGTCGGATTCATTGCCGGCCAGACGGCACCGCCCGGACGGCGCATGGGGCACGCGGGCGCGATCATCTCCGGTTCCGCTGGTACGGCTGCCGAAAAGATCGAAGCGTTTGAGAAGGCCGGCATGGGCGTCGCCCGGCGTCCTGCTGAATTCGTCGACCTCATCAAGGCCCGAACGTGAGCACGAAGACTCTCGCCATCATCAAACCCGACGCGTTCGGGGCCGGGAAAGCTGGGAAGATCATCGCGCATCTCGAGGCCGCCGGATTCACGCTGAAGGCCGCGCGCGTACTGCGCCTGAGCACCGCCCAGGCTGGCGCGTTCTACGAGGTGCACCGTGGCCGGCCGTTCTACCAGGAGCTCGTGGAGTTCATGACCTCAGGCCCCTGCATGCCGCTCGTCCTCGAACGTGAGGGTGCGGTGGCCGAGCTCCGGAAGGTCATTGGCGCGACGGATCCCGCTGAGGCCGCGCCGGGAACAGTCCGGAAGCTCTATGCCGAGTCCAAGGGGCGAAACGCGATCCACGCCTCGGACTCGGACGAGAACGCCACCCGCGAAGCGGCTTTTTTCTTCGCCGAGGCTGAACGGCTGTAACAGCCAAAAACGAAATGAAAATTGAAATTGAAGAACGAAATTGAAGTTGAAACTTGAAGAAAGCTTAAAGCTTCAACTTGAATTTGCCCCTTCCATTTCAACTTCCATTTCGTTTTTTGCAGTCTAAGTGCCGTTGCCCCAGAGAGTTGCCTCGGCCCGGGCGTTCGGCTAGCTTGAGGAGCTATGCTGTCCTTCGAAGTCCGCGCCTTGGAAGCGCAGGCCGCCAAGGTGGACGGTTCGTTGTCTCCGGACGACGACGTCTGGATGCCGGAGGACACCAGGCCCGATGCGCCCGTCGCCGTTACGGGACGCGTGTCGGTAGCCGGAAGAGGGCGGTACCGGTTCAACGGGCGGTTCGAAGGCACGATCACCCTCGATTGCCGGCGCTGTCTCACCCCGGTGTCCGTCGCCGTCGCGGCTGATGCGGAGGCGATTATTGCGGATGCGGAGAGCGAGGATCTGGACGATCCTGACCTCTACGCGTTGTCCGACGGCGGAAGGAGAGTCGATCTCCGGCCGGCGATCCGCGAACAGTGGTTGCTGAACGCGCCTGCGTTTGTCCTGTGCCGTCCGGATTGTCGCGGCCTGTGTCCAACGTGCGGTGCTGATCTCAACGCCGGCCCGTGCCCGCACGTGCCGGCAACATCATCTCTGCTCTCCACCTGACGACCGATGGCCGTTCCGAAGCGACGAACCTCGAAGCGCAAGAAGCGCGCGCGCAACACGC
Organism: Gemmatimonadaceae bacterium; assembly: GCA_035638155.1. Classification (GTDB taxonomy): domain Bacteria; phylum Gemmatimonadota; class Gemmatimonadetes; order Gemmatimonadales; family Gemmatimonadaceae; genus DASRAP01. Next base: position 1,775 of record DASRAP010000358.1, read on the forward strand.
ACAAGAAAGCCGCCCCGATCTACCTCCAGGCCTGTCCGCAGTGTGGTGCGATGCGCCGCGCGCATCACGTGTGCGCGGAATGCGGATACTACGCCGGAGAGCAGCGAGTCGAACCGAAGGAAGTCTGAGTTGACGCGCATCGCGTTGGACGCGATGGGCGGCGATCACGCACCGAACGCTCCCATTGCCGGTGCGCTGCTCGCACTCGGAGCGCTCGAGGCGGATGATCGAATTCAGCTCGTAGGCCGGCCCGACGTTGTCGAGCCGGCGCTGGGCGCGTTGCTCGCGGGCGAATACGCGGGCGCCGCGCATTTGCGCGAACGCATCGACGTCATTCCGGCGACCGAGGTCGTCGAGATGTCCGACAAGCCGACGGCGGCCGTGCGCGGGAAGCCCAATTCGTCCATGGCGATCGGGCTCCGGCTGCAGACCACGGGCGATTCCGACGCGTTCGTGAGCGCCGGCAACACCGGCGCGCAAATGGCCGCGTCGACCGTGTTCTTCCGGCTCCACGCCGATCTCACGCGTCCCGCAATCGCTACGATTCTGCCGACCGCGCGCCAGCCCGTCGTGATGCTCGATGCCGGAGCCAACGTCGACTGCTCCGCGCACGAGCTCGTACAGTTCGCGCGGCTCGGTGACGTGTACGTCGAAGACATTCTCGGCCGCCACTCGCCGGGAATCGGACTGCTGTCGGTGGGCGAGGAGCCCGAGAAGGGCAGTGTCGCCGTGAAGAGCGCACACCAGGCCCTGCTCGGCGCGGGCCTCAACTTTCTTGGCAACGTCGAGGGCAACGATCTCGCGCGCGGCGAATGCGCCGCGGGGCCGATCGACGTCGTCGTGTGCGACGGATTCGTCGGCAACGTGCTGCTCAAGTTCTACGAAACCATCGCGCCATATCTCGTGGGCATCGCCGCGCGCGCGTCGGGCAAGGATCCCCGCGAAGTGTTCGGCTCGCTCAAGGAAATGGACTACGCGAATTATGGCGGCGCGCCGCTGCTCGGCGTGCGCGGCGTGAGCATCATCTCGCACGGCCGCTCGTCGGCAAAGGCGCTCAAGAACGCCATCCTCGTCGCGAAGCGGGCCGTGGCCACGGACATGAACGCGCACATCGGCCGCCGTCTCGCCGACGGAGCGCCCGGCGCGGGGGCCGCATGAAGCGCCCGTCCGCACAGATTGTCGGCGTCGGACACGCCGTCCCGCGCCGCCTGATGACGAACCACGACTTCGCGAAGATCGGCATCGAGACGAGCGACCAGTGGATCATTGAGCGCACCGGCATCAGAACGCGCTACATCGCGGGCGACGACGAAACGGTGGCGACGATGAGCGCGGACGCGTCGCGCCGCGCCATGGAACGCGCGGGCGTCACCGCCTCCGAGCTCGACGCCATCGTCGTGTCGACGTCGACGCCCGACCGGCTGCTCCCCGCAGCCGCCGTCGAGCTGCAGGCCGCTATCGGAGCGACGCGCGCCGCGGCCTTCGACATTTCGGCCGCGTGCGCCGGGTGGGTCTATGGCCTCACCATCGGCGAGGGACTGCTCGCGTCGGGCAGCGCCGAAACCGTGCTCGTCGTCGGCGCCGAAAAGATGAGCAGCATGATCAACTGGACGGACCGCGCCACGTGCGTGCTGTTCGGCGACGGCGCCGGCGCCGGTGTGCTCAAGCGCAGTCGTCAGGGGAAGGGGATCCTGTCGGCGTACATGCGCTCCGACGGCCAGCTTTCCAACCTGCTGCAACGTCCCAAGGGCGGTTCGACGACGCCGCTCACGCCGGAAATCGTGGGCGCACGCGAGCATCTGGTGACGATGGCGGGGCGTGAAGTGTTCAAGCACGCCGTACGCTCGATGGCCGATGCCTGTGATCGTGCGCTCGACGGCGCCAAGCTTTCCATCTCCGACATCGACCTCCTGATTCCGCATCAGGCGAACATCCGCATCATCGAAGCGACCGCGAAGCATGCGGGGATGTCCATGGACAACGTCTACGTGAACGTGGATCGCTACGGCAACACGTCGGCCGCATCGATTCCGATCGCGCTCGACGAAGCGATCCAGTCCGGGCGCGTGCGCGACGGGAGCAACGTCATGTTCGTGGCGTTCGGGGCCGGACTCACGTGGGCCTCGGCGATTCACCGGTTTTGATGGAGATCATTCTGGTCTTCCCCGGCCAGGGCTCGCAGAAACCGGGCATGGCGCGGGACCTCGTGGAAGCGTTTCCGTCCGCGCACATGGCCCTCGCCGACGCGGATGAAGTGACGCCGCATGGGAGCGCGTCGCTCGCGTCGCTCATGTTCGACGGTCCTGCGGACGAGCTCACGCTCACGCACAACGCGCAGCCGGCGCTCCTCGCGCACGGCGCGGCGCTCTGGTCGGTCCTGCGCGACGCGGTTGCGCCGCACGTGCGCGCGGCAGCCGGCCATTCGCTCGGCGAGTTCACCGCGTATCACGCCGCGGGCGCGCTGCGCCTGCGCGACGCACTCACGCTCGTGCGCCGCCGTGGGGAACTGATGTACCGGACGGGGACGGAACGCCCGGGAACGATGGCGGCCGTCCTCGGCACGCTCACGCGCTCAGTAGACGACATCTGCCGCGAAGCATCGGCGGCGGGAATCGTCGTACCCGCGAACTACAACACCGACGAACAGGTTGTGATCTCGGGCGAGATCGCGGCAGTCGAACGCGCCATGGAAATCGCGAAGACGTCCGGAGCCAAGCGCGCGATGCGCCTGCAGGTGAGCGGCGCGTTTCACTCTCCGCTCATGCAGCCAGCCGCAGAGGGGCTCGGAGCCGCGCTCGCGGCGGCGCGGTGGCGTGAACCGGCGTTCCCCGTCTACTCGAACGTTGACGCCGTGCCCAATTCGAGCGGCGCCAGCGCCACGGATCTGCTGGTTCGTCAGCTCACATCGCCGGTCCGTTGGGTGGAGTCGGTGCGGCGCATGGCCGCCGATCTCCCGGGCGCGCTGTTCGTGGAGCTCGGTCCGGGCAATGTGCTCGCCGGACTCATCAAACGGATCGTGCCGAACGCCGAGACGTTCGCGTGCGGCACCGCCGCTGACGTTCGCACGCTTCTCTCACGACTGTCCGC
>DASRAP010000359.1:0-41398 GCA_035638155.1 Gemmatimonadaceae bacterium
GGGGGGGGGGGGGGGGGGGGGGGGGGGGGGGGGGGGCGGTAACGCGGCCCTTGATTCAATTCTCGCGACGTTCCCCGAGGCGAAACGTGCGGACTATCTCGCCAGGCAGGCGGCGATCAACGCAAAGTATCCGCCGACACCGCGTGCGACGGTGGGCGACTTCGTGGACCACATCGACTACGCGAAGAAACTCATCGGTGTCGACCACATCGGCATCAGCTCCGACATGGATGGTGGCGGCGGCGTGGATGGATGGAATAGCGCCGCGGAAACGTTCAACGTCACCCTCGAGCTTGTCCGCCGTGGCTACACGGAACAGGAGATCGCGAAGATCTGGAGCGGCAACCTGCTGCGTGTGCTCGAAGAGTGCGAACGCGTGGCGAAGGACATCCAGGCCGGAAAGGTCTCGTAAACGCAACGCGGAGAAAGCCACGGACAACCCCCAAAAGCTTTTGCTGTTGTCCGTGCGTTTGTCAGTGTGTTCCGTGTCGTCTGTGGAATGCAGTTGTTGTTGTCGTGCTCCACGAAACCTCCGTAACCTCCTTTCTCCGCGTTGCGGTTAGATCGCCCGTCCGACGGGGCAGAGTGCGCGCACCACACATTGTGCGCAGAGCGGCGTGCTGCGACGGCAGATGGTCTGTCCGTGCGCGCGGAGGACGAGGTGCGCCGTGCGCCGCACGGTGACCGTCTCGGGCAAGTCCTTCGCCGCCGCGGCCTGCACGTCGTCGTACGTCTTGTCGTACCGTCCGCGGTCCTTGCCGTAGCCCAGCCTCAGCAGCACACGCAGGCCGTTGCTGTCGAGCGCGAGCGGGGCGTACGCCCCGGCGAGGACGAGAATCCGTTCCGCGCCGGGCTTGCCGATCGACGGATACTTCATGAGCTCGCGCCGCGCCCGGTCGAACGGCAGCGCCAGTACCGGCGTGAGATCGCCGTCCCAGAGATTCGCGACGCGTTCGGCGACGAACTTGATGCGCTTGGCGCGCATCTCGTACGCAATCTTGCCGCCTGCGCGGGTCGCGTTACGAATCGCCGCGAGCGGCGCGGCCATGATTTCATCCGGCGACGTTCCGGCGTCCTTCTCCAGGATGCGCCACGCCGCGAGCCGCGTGCCGTCGTCCGCGAGGTATGCCACCTGCTCCCACAGGATGAGCCGGAAGGGATCGCGCACCGGTGGGTCGCCCGCGCTCCCGTGTGCCTTGTGCAGCGCGCGAACGATTCTCGCGAGATCTCGCATCAGCCCATGGCGTCCACGAGTGACAGAAGATCCGGAACCTCGAAGTCCGGCTTCGCGTCGGACGGTGGCGTTGCGCCCGATCCGGCTCTTCCCCGGCGGCGGTTCACCCACACCGTCGAAAGGCCGAGTGACCTGGCCGGCTGAATGTCGTGGAACAGGCTCTGTGCCACGTGCAGCACGCGCGACTGGGGCTCTCCGATTCTCGCCAGGGCCGTGCGGAAATTGTTGAGCGACGGCTTGTACGAGCCCACCTGCTGCGCCGTGACGATCCAGTCGAACTCCACGCGGAGCGCCCGCGCGGACTGCGCAATGAACTCGTCGTCGATGTTCGAGACGATGGCGAGCTTGTACCTCGCCTTGAGCGCCGCGAGCGCCGGCACCGTGTCGGGAAAGGGCTGCCAGTCCCCGATCGAGTCCACCAGGCAATCCACATCGTGCGTGCGCGGTGTGAACCCGAGCTCCGCGGCGAGATCCTGCATCACCCGGCGGAGAATCGTCCGGTAGCTCTGATACTCGCCGTGCTCCGCCCGCGATTCGAGCCTGCCGTACAGCTCGAGCACGGACTCGCGCGACGCCGGCACGCCGTGCTGGGCGAGCACGGGTCCGACGGCGTTCCAGATGCCGTTTTCCCAGTCGATGAGCGTGCCGTAGCAGTCGAACGTCAGCACGCGGAAGCTTCCGAAATCGAGCACGCACACCCCGTGATGATGACAAACGCGGGGCGGCGATCACTCGCCACCCCGCGTCTCAAAACGAACCTCTTCGCGCTGCCGGCGCTACTGGCGCGCCACGGCTTGCTACGGGCCGCTACCGAGCCGCTACTGCGCCGGGTTGACTCCGCCTTCCTGGCCGCCGTTGTCGTCCGTGGCGCCGCCACCGCCGCGATGATGCGAGCCGCCCTTGCCGCCCGCGACCGCCGCAAGCTCATGCTCGGCGAGCTCCTGTTCCTCGTACGCTGCCGGGGGAAGCACGGCCGTCAGGTGCGCGCCCGCCGGATCCACGAAGCGGATCGTGAAGCCTTGGGGAAGAGACTTGCCCGTCGCCTTCTGCACGGCGGCGCGGCCGTCGCGGAGGGCCAGCGCGCGGAAATCCGCATCGTTCGCGGCGAGTTGGAACACCTTGCGCTCGGCTTCCTTCTGAGCCTGCTCGGTCCATTCATGCATGAGATTTCGCCTCGGATTGGAGTGTCGCGAAGGAAGATGCAAGGCCCGCGTCTTCTGGACGTCACCCCGTGTTTATAGCTGAATAGCTGGTAGCTGATAGGCTGTAGAAAGCGGTACGGACTCCCCTTCCAACCCCTACGCCCTACCAGCTACCGCCTACCAGCTGCCAGCTAGCCCTTGTTAGGCCGCCGTCATGAGCGCAACCTTTGATAGGTGCCCCTCCGGGGCCCGTCTGTGCCACCGTTACCGCAGCTACCGTGTCCAAAACCGCCGTTCGCTCGCTCGCGTTCACAGTGCTGGCTCTCGCCGCGCTGAGCTGTACTGAAACTCGCGACTCGGTCGCGCCGGGCCGGTACGCGGCGGTTCATCTGGAGCCGAAGTACGTCGCGACGGGCGTCGCGGCAGAGCGCGCGCCGCTCCAGATCAATCGTATTCGTTTGACGGCCACGGTGGTCGGCACCGGGCGCGTGCTTGAAACGGCGACGCGCACGGTGAATCCGAGCGACGACGAATGGCAGCTCGACTTCCCGATTCCCGTTCCCGACGAGCAGGTGTCCGTGATCGTGACGATCGAGCTGATCAATCTCACGAACGGCGTGGAATCGGTGGAGTGGAGCGGGCAGGCCGGGCCGTTCCTGCTGACCGTGGGCGAGATCGGCGGCGGAACGCCCGTTCAAGTGCCTGTGTTTCGCGGACCCGCAACCAACCTCGGCGTAACGTCGGTCTCGGTGACGCCGCTGACCTCGTCGATCATCGAAGGCAGCACGACAACGCTGAACGCCGCGCTGGGCGGCGCCGGCTCAGGCGCGGTCGTGTTCTGGACCAGTCTCGACCCGGACAAGGCGTCGGTGAGCGACGCCGGCGTGGTGCTCGGCTTGCTGCCGGGCACGGCGCGCATCGTTGCGACGGTCGGCTCGCACTCCGATACGGTCACCGTGACGATCACCGTGAAAGTGCAGACCGTGACCGTGACGCCCGCGAACCCAACCCTCACGAGCTTCGGCGCCCAGCAGCAGTTCACTGCGCAGGCGCTCGATCCGCGGGGCGCCCCAATCACGCCCATGACGTTCGCGTTCAGCAGCTCGAACACCGCCGTCGCAACGCATCAGGGGAACGGTCTGATGCGCGCTGTGGGCAACGGCACGACGACTGTGACGGCGACCGCTTCGTCGCAGAATGTGAGCGGGACGACGACGCTCACAGTGCAGCAGGCGGCCGCCCTTGTGGTTGTCTCGGGCACTCAGACGATCGCGACGATCGGTGGCACGACACAGTTCACAGCAGTCGCGCGCGATGCGAACGGGAACAACCTCACCACGCAGCCAACGATCACGTGGGAAACCTCCGCGGCCAGTGTGGCGACGGTGAACGCAACATCGGGTTTGGTGACCGCGGTCTCGAACGGAACGGCAACGATCACTGCGCGCGTAAGCGCAACCTTGTTCGGAACGCGCACCGTCACCGTGGGCGGTGCAACCGGCCAGAACATTTTCCAAAATGGTTTTGAAACGGGCGACGCCGCCTGGACTCCCGCGGGGACGTCGACAAACGCCGGCGTGGCAAATGTCGCCAATACCGCGTTTCCGACGTGTATAAGCGCTGCCGGCAGTGATGCATCCGGACGGTCGCCAGCGGCGCCGCAAGGGACGCGCTACGGCTGGCTCGCCTCATTGTCGAGCGGCAACTATCTCGGCGCTGGTGGTACGTGCTTCTCCGGTGACGGAGGAACGTCGGCAGCCAGAATTACGGGGCAGCTTACGTCGCCCAATATCGTCGTGCCGGCAGGCCAGAATTCGTTGTTCCTGAGTTTCCGCAGCTGGTTCGAAATTGAATCCCAGGAAATCACCGGACACGATCTCATGCAGTATGAGATCCTTGATGCTGGAACAAACCAGGTCCTGCTCTTTGGTCAGCTGAATGATGAATTGTCGAATCCTGATGTCCTTGAGTCCGTGCCGACGACGTCGGGCGGAGTGAATGCCGCACCGGTGTTCGTGCTGCGGACGGCGCCTGCTGCCAACCTCGGCGGCAAGACCGTCAAGATCGTCTTCTTGTTTGACTCGGTGGACGAGCTCTACAATGGATTCCGAGGATGGGTCGTGGATGACGTCCGGCTTGGCACGGTGGCGCCTACATCACTGGTCGACGGAGCGGGTGGAGCGGGTGGTGCGCAGATGCTTCAACCGCAATGCAGCACTGCAGAGTCCTGCGCGGCGCTCAAGAACGCTCCTCCACCGACCCCGCGGCGCAAGCAGTAGCCAGTAGTACGCGAGTTTCTTACGAGGAATCAAATGAACAAGCACGTACGCTTCTTCGCGGCAGTCACCGTCGCGTTCCCGCTCATTGCGCACGCACAGGCCAGGCGCCAGTACACCGCCGCGGATTACGATCGCGCGGTGAAGATGCTCGGGCCCAGCCTGAACGGTCTTGTTGTCGGCGGAACGGTTGCGGCAAACTGGCTGCCCGACGGGCGTTTCTGGTACAACACCACAACGCTCACCGGACAGGAAGTCGTCGTCGTCGATCCCGCGAAGAAGACGCGGCAGACGTGTCCAGGTGCGGCGCCGGCGGTGACGACGTGTGATGGCGCGACACTTACGCCGAATGCGGGCGGCGGTCGTGGCGGGCGCGGTGGCCGAGGTGGCGGTGGTGGCCGCGGCGGCGCAGGTGGTCCGGGCGGCGTGGCATCGCCCGACGGCACCAAGAACGCGTACCTCAAGGACTGGAATCTCTGGGTGCGCGACAACACAGCCGGTACCGACAAACAGCTCACGACCGACGGCCAGAAGTATTTCGGGTACGCGACCGACAACGCGGGTTGGGCGGGCACCGGTACCACGGGCGCTGGCAATCCGATTCTCGTGTGGTCGCCTGACTCGAAGAAGATCGCGACCGCGCAGCAGGATGAGCGCAACGTCGGCGACATGTATCTCGTGCAGACGAAGGTCGGCCATCCCACGCTTCAGCAGTGGAAGTATCCGCTGCCGGGCGACAGCGCGATCGCCATGCTGTCGCACGTCATCATCGACGTCGACGCCGGGAAAGTCACGCGACTCCAGCTCCCGCCGCAGCCGCACCGCGGTACGATCGGCGACAACATCACCGTCGCGGACTACAACTGGAGTCCCGACGGTTCGCAGCTCGCGCTCGCGACGACCACACGCGATCACAAGTCATCGACGCTCTACGTGGCGAACGCGTCGACGGGCGCCGTGCGAAAGGTCCTGAACGAAACCGTGCCGACGCACTATGAATCGCGCATCGGCTGGCGCGTGCTCTGGAAAACGAACGAAGTGCTCTGGTATTCGCAGAAGGATGACTGGGGCCAGCTCTATCTGCACGACCTCAACACCGGCGCGCTCAAGAATCAGGTGACGAACGGCGCGGGCCCGGCCACGTCGATCGTTCGTCTCGACGACACGTCGCGTACGCTGTGGTTTGCGGCAAACGGCAAGGAAGCCGGGCAGGACCCGTACTTCTCGCATCTCTATCGCGTCGGGCTCGATGGCAAGAATCAGGTGTCGCTCACGCCCGACGACGGCGATCACTCATATCAGATCTCGCCGGACGGCAAGTACATCGTCGACACGTACTCGAAGTGCGACACGCCTCCCGTCGTGGGCCTGCGCGACGCGATGGGCAAGCTCGTGATGCCCCTCGAGAAAGCGGACATCTCGAAACTGATGGCCACGGGCTGGAAGCCCCCGAAGGCGATCAAGGTGAAAGCGGAAGACGGCAAGACGGATCTCTACGGCATGATGTTCGTGCCCACGAACCTCGATCCGTCGAAGAAGTACGGCATCATCAACAACGCGTATCCCGGCCCGCAAAGCGGAAGCGTGGGTGGCCGCACGTTCACCGCCGCGCGCGGCGACAAGCAGGCACTCGCCGAGCTCGGTTTCGTCGTCGTTTCGATTGACGGGCGCGGTACGCCGGGCCGCTCGAAGTCGTTCCACGACTACTACTACGGCCGCATGGGGCGCGATAACACGGTGCCCGATCAGGTCGCGGGCATGAAGGATCTCGCGAAGCAGTTCCCGTACATCGACATCGACAGGGCTGCGATGTGGGGACATTCGGGCGGCGGATTCATTACCGCTGACGCGATGTTCCGCTTTCCCGATTTCTTCAAGGTCGGCATTTCGGAATCAGGCAACCACGACCAGCGCGAATACGAAGACGACTGGGGCGAGCGCTATCAGGGCTTGCTGACGAAGAATCCCGACGGCACCGACAACTACGATCTCGAGGCGAACCAGCTTCAGGCCAAGAACCTAAAGGGTCACCTGTTGCTCGCGCACGGCACGATGGACAACAATGTCCCGCCGTACAACACGCTGCTCGTTGTCGATGCGCTCATCAAGGCGAACAAGTCCTTCGATCTGCTCATGATCCCGAACGTCCAGCACGGCTACGGCGCGGCGAGCAACTACATGATGCGTCGCCGCTGGGATTATTTCGTGACGTGGCTGGCCGACGCGATTCCGCCGGTGAATTACGAAATCAAGGATCCGGCGGGCGGGGCCGGCGGTCGGGGACGCGGCGGTAACTAAAGGTCCGGTGCGGCATGACCCGCTTCCCGTTTCCCGTTCCGCGTGTCGTTGCACTGCTCGCGTTTCTCGCCGGTAGTCTTGAAGCCCAGGACTTTCGCAAAGACCTGATCGCGCAGCTCGACGATACAGGCAACAAGCTCGGCGCGCTCGTGAACGCGTTCCCGAAGGAAAAGATGTCCTGGCGGCCCCAAGCCGGCGCGCCATCGGTGAGCGAAACGTTCATGCACGTGGTACGCACGAACCTCACGCTGCCCAGCGCGGCCGGCGTGGCCGCGGCGATGAACGTGCGCATCCCGCCGGGAGGGGACACGACCATCGTGGACCGTGCGCGCATCGCGGACATGCTCGCAAAGTCCTTCGTGCACGCAAAGGACGCGGTGACGCAGATGGCCGATGCGAAACTCGAAGGAAAGGTGACCCTCGCGGGCGCGCAGCTGACGAGGCGCGAAGTGCTCGTGAAGATGGGGGCGGATGGTCGCGCGGACCTGGAGAAGCTGATCGAGTACGCCGCCGCAAACTCGGTCGCGCTACCCTGGGGAAAGTAAGAACGTCCTGCGCTATTCCCTGTTCTTCAGTAAGGCCCGCAGCGCACCAGACGGACAACGCGCCACCTGCGCGGCCACGTCCGCCGCGGGCGCGGCCTCGGGGGCCACCCAGCGTTTTCGCCGCACGTCAAAGACCAGCGGAAGCCCGCGCAAGCACACGCCCGTGTGGCGGCAGATCATGGGATCGAATGTCACCGTGATCTCGGGGGTTTCGTACGTCTGCAGGCGGGTGGGCTTCGGCATCGCTATTTGCAGGCCTCGCTCTTGACGAAATACGCCCGGTATTTCGGCGAGCTCTTGTCCATGCACCCCGACAGGTTGAGCAGTTTCACCAGCCGGAACTCGACGGGAGAGCCCTCGCTCTGCAGCGAAATCCAGCCTTCCGTGAGCGGCTTGCCGTTCACTTTGACCGCGGGATCAAAGCCGTTCACGCTGCCACCGCCGATCTGCGGTTTGGTAAGACGCAGCACCGTGTCGCCGTTCACGATGAATTTCATGAGCGAATCGCCGAGCACGATTGCCTCGGTGCGCACCCATTGATCACCGTCGTATGTCTTCGATGTGGAGTTGACGCAGTGTGAGCGGGCCATGGCGCCGTTGATGAACACCTCTGTGCCCGGTGAACACATATTGCCCGTGGGCCGTGGTTTCCCGTCGCTCAGGCCTCCGAGGAGCTGGAACTCGATCGAGATCGGGAAGTCCTGGTCGCGCAGCATCGTCTTCGGGTCCTGGCCGTGGAGCATGGCGCCGCTGTTCCGGTACGCCCACTCCGGCGTGTCCTTCAGCCAATCTCCGACGAACCGGTATTCGACCACGAGGTGGTAGTACGAGAACGGCTGCTTGTAAAAAAGGTGGCCGAACTGATTGCCGAACGTGCCGCCGTACTGGTCGTATGACACCGTCAGTACGCCGTTCACGACGCGGAACGTGTTGCCGTAATTCTCGCCGACGTCGTGCTTCGCGATCTTCACGACCCAGTCGTTGATATCGCGGCCGTTGAAGAGATTAATCCAGTCCTTTTCGGTCTGGGCAGTCGCGGTCCTTCCAGCGCAGGGCAACAACATGAACGACAACGCGAAGGCGCGAAGGGCGCGAAGCCCGCGAAGCACCCCCACAGCAATCAGTTGTTGTTGTTCTTCGCGACCTTCGTGCCCTTCGCGTCTTCGCGTTGTCGTTCCCGCGAGACTCAGTGGTGCTTGAAGTACTGCACCGCGCGTTCGTGCTTCTCTGCTGCAGCGCGCGACTTGAACGTGCCGAGGTTCCTGCGCTTGCCGGTCTTCGGATTCTTCTTGCGTGAATAGAGGCGATAGCCGCCCGCTGCCAGCTTCCTGATCATGCCGTCCTCCAGGGAATGCCTGCATGGTCATACCCCGGTCAGCCATCGCGCTCGACATCCATGTCCATCTCGCGCACGCCGCGCTGCGCACGCAGGCGCTCGACGTTCGCCCGGATCTGCTGGCGCAGGGCTTCGGCGTTGGCGATCGCGGGCAGCATCATGTTCGGCGTCGTTCGGTCCGATGAACGGAGCTGAATCGTGGCTCGCCGCACGATCCGGAGCAAAAACGGCTCGATCAGCACCGAGTCCTTGACGCGGTACAGCTCGAGATCCTCGCGACGCCGCGAGAAAATCCCCACCTGCGTCGTGATGCGTTCGGTCGTGACTTCGATCTTCATCGAGCGCACGCGCACGAACGCGCGGAACGCCACGAACACCGGCAGCACCAGCGCGATGTACAGCTTTGGCTGCGCCCAGTAGATCGCGCCGGTCACGATCGCGGCCGCGATGATGATGCAGAGAAGAAAGGTACCGAAGTTGAGCCACTGCGATGGCGACCCCGACCACACGATCGATTCGGTCGCGGTACTTGGTGTCATGGGCATGTCCGGCAAAGTGCTGGGATATGGCGGCAGCGGCAAGAGCCCTCTCATATTTCGCGCATGTCGATCGCACGCAATGTCCTTCTCCGCGCGTCGCGCAGCCGGTGGCTGGCCGAGCGCTTCATGCGCCGCCCATTCGCGCGCCGGGCCGTCAAGCGCTTCATGCCCGGCGAGGAGCTGAGCGATGCACTGGGGGCGGCGAAGGAGCTCGCCCCATCCCGTATCGGCGTCGTGATCACGCGCCTGGGGGAGGCGCTCACGGGCGAGTCGCAGGCCGACGCGGTCCGGGACCACTACCTCGGGGCCTACGACATCATCAAGCGCGAGCGCCTGCCGGTCGTCGTGTCGGTCAAGCCGACGCAGCTCGGAATCGATCTGTCCTTTGACGGATGTCTCGCGCACCTCGAGACGCTCGCGGCGAAGGCCGTCGAGTCCGGCAGCCAGCTCTGGATCGATATGGAGGATTCGCCGTACGTCGACCGCACGCTCGATCTCTACCGCAAAGTACGGAGCAAGTACGAACCGATCGGCCTCGCGATCCAGGCGTACCTGCACCGCACGGCTCAGGACGTCGACGGGCTCATGGATCTCAAGCCGATGATCCGGCTCGTGAAGGGCGCGTACGCCGAGCCGCCGCACATCGCCTTTCCGGCCAAGAAAGATGTGGATCTCAACTACATCGCCGTTGCCGAGCGCCTCCTCGAGGCGGCGTCACGCGGCGCGGCGACGCCCATCTTCGGCACGCACGACCTCAGCATCATTCAGCACCTGATCGGTCGCGCCGGGCAGCTCAAGCTCGACAAGAACAAATACGAGATCCACATGCTGTACGGCATTCGCATGCAGGAACAGCGCCGTCTCGCGTCCGAGGGGCACGCGGTGAAATGCCTGATCAGCTACGGCGAGAAGTGGTTCCCGTGGTACATGCGGCGACTCGCTGAGCGGCCCGCGAACGTGTGGTTCGTGATGCGCAGCGCGTTCATGAATTGACGGACGCCGCGATTGACGGATTGACGGGGTGACGATTCGGCATGCCTCCCATCATCAAGACCATCATCCTGCTCGTGATGTCGAACGTGTTCATGACGTTCGCCTGGTACGCGCACCTCAAAAACCTGAGCCACAAACCCTGGATCGTCGCGGCGCTCGTGAGCTGGGGAATCGCGCTGTTCGAGTACCTCCTGCAGGTGCCGGCGAATCGCATCGGTCACGCCGGCAACATTTCCCTTGGCCAGCTCAAGATCATCCAGGAAGTCATCACGCTCAGTGTGTTCGTGCCGTTCGCGTGGCTGTACATGCGCGAGCCCGTGAAGCTGAATTACGTGTGGGCGGGGCTGTGCATGTGCGGGGCGGTGTACTTCGTATTCAAGGGCTGACGCTCAGCGCAGCCGCTCCATGGCGGTGACACGGACCGCTTCGCCGGCGACCACCTCGTCTTTCACGCCATACTCGTGAAATCCATGCTTCTTCCAGAACGCGAAGCCTTTCTCGTTCTCCGCCACGACCTGCAGCATCACGCGCGCGACGCCCGGAAACATCGACAGAGTTTCGCTGAGTAACGCGGTGCCGACGCCCTGCTTCTGATGGCCGGGGCGGACGTAGAGACGGTAGATGAAGAGATCGTTGGGCGGCCGCAGCGCCGCCGTGACGAGGCCGCACATGCGCCCGCTTTCCTCGCGCGCCACCGCGAAAAAAATGTCGGGGTCCTGCACACGCGCTGCGATGAGCGCCGCCGCGTGCCACACTTCGGTGACTTCCTCGAGCGTGGCCTGCGCCAGATGCTCGCGATACGTGTCGAGCCACGTTTCGCGAAGCACGAGCTGAATCTCATCGACGTCGGTGAGTGCCGCGCGTTCGATCCGGAGCATGGGCTGGGTCTGGGAATACGACCGCAATGCGGCCGCGGCCTGATTACCTGGCCGCGACATTCATACCATATCTGACGAGCGTCAGCGAGCCGTCTTCCACGAGCCCGACCCCCGGAGCATACAGCTTGGCTTCCTTCGAGAAGTGCTCGAGGGGGGTGCTTTCTTCGATCCGGAGCACGCCCGTGAACTTGCCGGCGCCGCTCGTGAACGTGCCGTTCATGCTCAGCACTTCGGCCCGGTCCATGGCCACCTTGGGCGCGATTTCCTGATAGTAGCGGGCGCGGAGGAGGGGGAGGCCGGGCATCATGAGGCCGAATCGCGCCCCGTTCACACCCGCCAGCCAGCTTCCCTCGTGGTTGTCGATCCGGCCGTTCTTGTAGGCGTCGACGTCTTCCCCGAAATAGAAGACGGCGTTGGTCCGGCTGCTGATCGCGAAGTAGTTGCGGGACACTTCGACCAGATTCGAACCATCGGATTCGCGTTCTTCCACGATGCGCGTTTCGACGCCATCGACCACTTTGGTCTCGGGGAGCACCGTCACGACCAGGCGCTGCTGGCCGTGCTCCAGCACGAGCGCATACCCGGGTTCGAGCACGAAGTACGGGTTACGGCCAGTCGACCGGAAGTCCGCCCGGTCGACGCCGAACTGATCCGTCCACCCCTCGTCCTGAGGCGTGCGAACCGCGTCGGCGCTGACAATGCCAGCTGCCGCGATCGTGCCAAAGAGCATCCCCGCGGTGCGCATGCGGTCTCCTGGAAGTCGCTGACGATAGATAACGCGCACACGATGGGAGCGTCACGAGGGTTGCCACGGCGTCAGGGCGGCGTGAACTTGCAAGCGCATGCGACTTTCAATTCTGCTCCGATTCGGGCTTCTCGCGCCGCTGCTTCTCGCCGCTCCACGTCTCGACGCGCAGACACAGCGCCCGCTCGCTCCTGTCACGCAATCCGGCCAGGCCGTTTTCCCCGTGTTCGAGGGGTGGTACAAGAACCAGGATGGCACGTTCAGCATCTCGTTCGGCTACTTCAACCGGAACGACAAGGAGACGATCGACATTCCGATCGGCACTGAGAACGCCATCTCACCGGGGCCCGCAAACCAAGGGCAGCCAACGCATTTCGAGACGCGCAGGCACTGGGGTGTGTTCGCGGTCAAAGTCCCTGCGGATTTCGGCACCAAGACCGTGACATGGACGCTCACCGTCCGCGGCGAGAAGTATGCGATTCCGGGGTCCCTGCGGGCGGAATGGCAGATCGACGCGCTCGAGGGCGAGGTCGGCTCGGGAAACACTCCGCCAGAGCTGCGATTCGCCGAGGACGGACCAGTCGCCCGTGGGCCGGCGGGTTACACGGCGACACTTCCGCCGGTCTCCATTCGGGACTCTTTGCAAATCACCGTTTGGGAAAAGGACGACGGCAGGTCGCCCGCAGCGGCCCTGGCGGCAGCGGTTCCCGCGGCCGCAGGCGCGGGCCGTGGGGGCGCCGGTCGCGGCGGCGGCGGGCGCGCGGGTGCGGGGCCGCAGACGTCGCTTGTGTGGTTCCTGCACCAGGGACCTGGGGCCGTGAAGTTCTCGACGCCGACGGCGAGTGTACCAGCTGCAGGTGGCACGGCGAAAACGTGGGCGAAGTTCAGCGCGCCCGGTGAGTACATACTTCGCGTACGCGCGACTGATTCACCGGTGGCCGGCGCGGGACATGCGCAGTGTTGCTGGACGAACGGTTTCGTGCGGGTGATCGTGAATCCGTAGAAGACGAGAACACGAGAGGACGAGACGATGAGATCCAACATCCTTCGCGCCGCGCTATTGGCCGCACCCGTTGTACTGCACGCGCAGAGCTCGGGCTCTGTCACGTATCCTGCAACGGTTACCCAGCTCAAGATTCTGCCGCTGCCGGGTCCGCGAGCCGCGTCCGTCACGTACGCGAAGGACATCGCGCCGATCTTCCAGCAGAAATGCCAGGTGTGCCATCAGCCGAATTCGATCGCGCCGATGTCGCTGCTGACGTACGAGGACGCGAAGGACGTGATGGACAAGATCCGCGAGAACGTGTCCGAACGCCGGATGCCGCCATGGCACATCGACCGCACGGTCGGGATTCAGGCGTTCAAGAACGATCGCGGCCTCACCGACGACCAGATTGCGAAGATCGTGAATTGGGTCGACGCGGGCGCTCCGCTCGGCAATCCGAGCGACCTGCCGCCGCCGGTCAAATTCCCCGATCCGAGTCAGTGGCAGCTCGCCAGCACGTACGGCGCGCCCGACCTCATCATTCGCTCCCAGAATTTCACCGTGTCGGCGGCGGGGCAGGACAAGTGGTTCCGTCCCGTGACCGATGTGAACATCGCGGAGCCGCGTTGGGTGCGCGCGATCGAGATCAAGCCCGTGCACCCGATGGCGAAGAAGGTCGTGCACCACGTGCTCGCGACGCTGTTGCAGCAGGAAGAGGACGGCGTGACCGGACTCGCGCATGACGCGCACGACGCGCAGTCCAACGCGGGCCTCTTCATGGAATGGGCGGTCGGCAAGACGGGACAGATCTTCCCGAGCGACGCGGGAAAGCTTCTTCTCCCCGGCTCGAAGATTCGCTGGGAGATCCACACGCACTCGATCGGCGAGGAGTTCAAGGACGAAGCGGTTGAGCTCGCGGTGTACTTCTATCCGAAGGGCGTCGTCCCGGCGCACCGCACCGTGCTCCGGCTGTTCGATGTCAGTCGTGGATCGGATCTCGACATCGCACCGTTCTCGCGTACGATGACGCAAAACTTCTACGTGCTTCAGGCCAATGCGCGTATCGAGAATTTCCAGCCGCACATGCACATGCGCGGAAAGGCGATGTCACTCGAGGTCGTGTACCCGAACGGCCGCAAGGAGCTGATCAGCCAGGTCAACAATTTCCAGTGGAACTGGCACGTGAACTATGTCTATGCCGACAGCGTGGCGCCGCTGCTGCCGAAGGGCACCATGCTGGTGTTCACGGCGTGGCACGACAACACCGCCGACAATCCGAACAACCCCGATCCGCGCCAATGGGTCGGGTGGGGAGACCGCACCGTCGACGAGATGGCACACTGCTGGATCGACGTCACGTACATAGATCAGGCGGAGTTCGACCAGATGGTGGCGGCGAGAGCCGCAAAGCAGCCGCGCGCCACACGGGCGGGGGCGCCGCCGCCGAAGCAGCCGTAACTGCAACAGCGTTAAGGCGAACTACGTGAAGGCGAACACTACGTAAAGGCGAACGTATCGTCGGTTCTCGCGTTCAAAATGACGCCCGCGCCTTCTGCCACTCGCCGCGTGTGAAATCCGGGACAGCCATCGGCTGTCCTTTCTTCGCGACGGAGAGCTCGGACAGCGGGCCCGGCGCGCTCCAGGCCGCCGCGTCGTACACGTCGATGTCCGGCGGCAGCCCTTCGTGGAAGCACTGCGCGGTACGGGCGGCCTGGATGTAGTCCATGCCCCCGTGCCCGCCCGTCTTGGCGCGCTCACCCCAGGTCTTCCACATCCCGTGCTGGTACTGCGTCTTGTACTTGTCGATGGGCTGGAACGCCTCACTCTTTGACTCGCCCTCGATGTACACGCGCGCCGGATAATCCTCGAAGATTCCCTTCGTGCCCTGCAAGCTGTTGATCCGGCTGTACGGACGCGGATTCACCACGTCGTGCTCGAGGAGAATGATGCGTCCCTTCACGGTGCGAATGAGCGACTTGTTCACGTCCCCCTCGACGTACTTCTCCTTCCACTTGGGCGAATCTTTTGGCTCCGTCGCCGCGCGCCACGCCGTGAGGCCGAACTCCGGCGTGCTCATGGACACCATGTAGTCCAGCCGGTCGCCGCGGTTGACGCCCATGTACGATGCGACCGGGCCGAGGCCGTGCGTGGGATAGAAGTTGCCGTTCCGCTGCGTGTGCGGAATGCGGCGCCAGAGGCCCTCGTCCTTGTTCTCGAACAGAATCGACCGGAGATCGTGGTTGTACGCCGCGCCGCCGGCGAGCACCTCGCCGAACACACCGGCGCGCGTCATGGTGAGCACCATGAGCTCGTTCTCGCTGTAGCAGCAGTTTTCCATGATCATGCAGTGCCGCCGCGACTTCTCCGACGCGTCGACGAGCTTCCAGCAGTCGTCGATCGTCGTGGCCGCGGGCACTTCAGTGCCGCAGTGCTTCCCGTTCGCCATCGCGGCCAGCATCACCGGCACGTGCCACGGCCACGGCGTCGCCGTGTACACGAAGTCGATGTCGTCGCGCTGGACGAGCCGCTCGAAATCGCGCTCGCCGTTCGTGAACACGGCCGGCTCATAGGCATGTCCCGCGCGCTGCATGGCGCGTTTGGCCAGCTCGACCTTGTCGGGCACGACATCGCAGAGCGCGGTGATCTTCACGTTGTCGACGCCCAGCCATTCGCCGAGCATGCTTCGGCCGCGAAGGCCGGTACCCACGATGGCAACGCGGAGCGTGTCGCGTTTTTCGAACGGCACACCGGCCATCGTTGCGGCAAGGCGCGGCGGAGCGGGCGCGTCCGGGGCGACGGGCGCCGCGCTCAAACCGAGTTTGGCGAGCGCCAGACCGGCGCTGGATGCGGCGGCGGACTTGAGTAGCGCCCGCCGGGAAAGAGGGCTCAGTTCGTCTGACATGACGAGAGCTTAATACATTCCTCGATTGCCCGAATACCCGAATACCCGATTGCCGAATACCCGAATGCACAATCGCCAATCGCCAATCGCCAATCGCCAATCGGGTAATCGGGTAATCGGGTATTCGGGCACTCGGGCATTCTCTGTTGGTGCCCGCGTCGCGTACATCGCCATCGTCCTCCTGGCGACGCTGGCCAACCTGCAATTCACGTGGGACCCCGCGGCGGCGGCGGAGCGTTTGCGGCGCGCCGTGTCGCTGTCGCTCGAGTGGCGCGACGCGATTGACGGGATCCGCAACATCG
Source organism: Gemmatimonadaceae bacterium (assembly GCA_035638155.1). GTDB lineage: Bacteria > Gemmatimonadota > Gemmatimonadetes > Gemmatimonadales > Gemmatimonadaceae > DASRAP01. The sequence continues at coordinate 16,176 of DASRAP010000359.1, forward strand.
CGCTCTTCGCGGGCATGGGGGTGGTGTGGATCGTGACCGCCACGTCGCGCCGGCCGAGCGTTCGCGCCGCGACGGTCGCGGGATGCCTGCTGAGCGCGACCGTCGAAGGACTTCAGTGTTTCTCGCCCGTACGAACGGCGAGCTGGATCGACGTCTGCACGAACACGCTCGGCACGCTGGCGGGCGCCGTGGCCATCCTCGCGCTCATCGAGGCGGTCGGGCGTCGTCGCGGCGCCAAGTCCTATCTTGGCGTTCCCACCAACATCCTCGTCGCCGCCTATCTCGGCGCACTTGCCTGCGAGGCGCTGACGCCGCTGTTCGAATCGAAGGAGCGGAGCGGGCTCGGCATCGGGCCCCTCGGCCTCCTCCGGATGTCGATACAGATGTCTCTGCCACTGGCGCTGACGGCCATCCGGTTGTCGGATGTGCCGCTCTATTTCGCCGGCGGTTTTGTCGTCGTGATGCTCGTGGGAGAGCACGGCGCGATTACGAAGCCCGCGGTGGCAGCGATCGGCGTTATGGGCCTCGTGGGCGCCACGGTGCTTCACGTGTCGCACGGACTCTACGGTCTTCCCATCCGTTGGGAGGTCGTGGCAACGGACGCGGTTTCGGTGCTCGCCGGGGCTGCTTTTGCCCGGGCGGCGCTCCCGGCACTCACGCGGTCGATCCGCGGCCCGCACCGGGCGCGTCTCGTGATCCTCGGGTACATGGCACTGCTCGTGGTTTGGGGCCTTCGTCCGTTCGTACCGAGCTTCGACGCTGTCTCGATCAGCCGGCAGTTCAACCGGGAGCAGCTCATGCCCCTGGCGTCGCTCGCCGTGCGGGCCGACGTCTTCAGTGCGGTGCACGTCGCGCAGCAGTTCCTGCTGTACGTCCCGCTTGGCGCGCTGCTGGCGGTGTGGCCCCTGCGGACGAGGGGGCTGCTCGCCCACCTCGCGCCGGCCATTCTGCTCGCCTGGGGGATCGAGGCCGGGCACCTCGTGATCGTGGACCGTTTCCTCGACGTTACGAACGCGTTGATCGCGTGCGCGGGGCTGGCCGTCGGGTGGATCGTGGTTCGCCGGTCGGGCTTTACACCATACGGCGAGTCGATGCCCCGCCGCAGATAGACTAACTTTCGCGGACATCTTCGCGCACCCAACAACGCCTATGCCCACTCCTGGTAAGACTGCAGCACCCCCCCCGCCTCCGAGCGAGGGACACCTCGACATCACGGATTCACGCACCGGCAAGCAGTACAAGCTGCCGATCACCGACGGCACGATTCGCACGCTCGATCTCAAGCAGATCGTGACCGGGCCGGATGATTTCGGCGTGATGGGCTACGATCCGGCGTTCATGAACACGGCGTCGTGTCGTTCCGCCATCACGTTCATCGACGGCGACAAGGGCATTCTGCGTTATCGCGGATATCCCATCGACCAGCTCGCGGAGAAAGCGTCGTTCCTCGAGGTCGCGTATCTGCTGCGGAACGGAGAGCTGCCGTCTCAGGCAGACTACGATCAGTTCGTTCACGACATCACGTACCACACGTACATCCACGAGAATCTCAAGCGCTTTCTCGAGGGATTCCGGTACGACGCGCACCCGATGTCGATGTTGTGCGCCGCGGTCGCGGCGCTCTCGTCGTTCTATCCCGAAGCGAAGGACATTCACGATCGCAAGCAGCGCGATATCTCCATCATTCGTCTGCTCGCGAAGGTGCCGACGATCGCGGCGTTCGCGTACCGGCACGTGAAGGGCCTGCCGTACGTCTATCCCGACAACGATCTCTCGTATTCCGAGAACTTCCTGTCGATGATCGCGCGGATGTCGGAGACGAAGTACGTCGCCGATCCCATTTTTGCCCGCGCGATCGACGTCCTGTTCATCCTCCACGCGGACCATGAGCAGAATTGCTCGACGAATGCGGTGCGCGCGGTGGGCTCGTCGCAGGTCGATCCCTTCTCCGCGGTCGCGGCGGGCATCGCCGCGCTCTATGGCCCGCTGCACGGCGGGGCCAATGAAGCCGTGCTCCGCATGATCAACCAGATCGGCGACGTGAAGAACGTGCCCGCGTTCGTCGACGAGGTGAAGAGCGGGAAAGGCTCGCGCCTCATGGGCTTCGGCCACCGCGTGTACAAGAGCTACGATCCGCGGGCAAAGATCGTGAAGGAGCTCGCGTACGACGTGTTCAAGGTGACCGGGATGGACAAGGATCTCGAGATTGCGCTCGAGCTCGAGCGGCGCGCGCTCGAAGATTCCTATTTCCGCGAGCGCAAGCTGTACCCGAACGTGGACTTCTATACGGGCCTCATCTACCGCGCGCTCAAGTTCCCGACGGACTACTTCACGGTGCTGTTCGCGATTCCGCGCGTGGCGGGATGGGCGGCGCAGTGGGAGGAGATGCTGCTCGACAAGGAGCAGAAGATCGCGCGCCCGCGCCAGATCTACACGGGCTACGACGAGCGTCCCTACACGAGCGTGCTGGACCGCACAAAGAAGGTCTGAGCCACCGGGTCATGACCCGAGAAGAACGCGGTGCGAATGGCTTTCGCACCGCGTTTTTTCTTGGCGGGCGCGTGCGCTCATGGTTACTGCACAGGAAGGCGACGGTGCATCACTTCTGAACGGCTCGTGCGCGTTCGCCCACGCAACCTTGCACTTCGCTGAACGCGGCGTATGCTTTCGCTCGTACGGCGCACGTTTCTGAGAGAGGAGGGCCGCGTTGCCCACGCCCCTTCGGCTGCTTCTGGTAGAGGACTCGGAGAACGACGCGTTGCTCCTGGTGCGGACGCTCCGCCAGGCCGGCTTCGCGGTGACACACGAGCGAGTGGATTCCGCGCCCGCGCTTCGCGCAGCGCTTTCCCATGGTCCGTGGGACGTCGTGATCAGCGATTTCAACATGCCGACCTTCAACGGGCGGCAAGCGCTCACGATGGTGCGCGATGCGGACCGCGACGTTCCGTTCCTCTTCGTGTCCGGCTCCGTCGGCGAAGACATCGCGGTCGAAGCGATGCGTTCCGGTGCGCAGGACTACGTGATGAAGGGAAACCTCACCCGTCTTGCGCCCGCCATCCAGCGCGAGCTCAACGATCTCCGTGAGCGGAAGCGTCTCGAAGCGCAGTTCCTGCAGGCGCAAAAGATGGAATCAGTCGGACAGCTCGCCGGCGGCATTGCGCACGATTTCAATAACCTGCTCACGGTCATCATGAGCTACAGCGAATTCCTGCTCGAGGATTTCGCTGAGAATGACGAGCGGCGCGAGGACCTGCTGCAAATCAGGTCGGCGGCCGAGGCCGCGACGAATCTCAGCCGGCAGCTGCTGGTATTCAGCCGCGCTGAAGCGCTCCGTCCGCAGGTGATGCCAATCAACGACGTCCTTACCGACGCCACCAAGCTCATTCGCCGCATCATTGGCGAGAATGTCGAGCTCGTGCTCGCGCTCCAGCCCGACGCCGGGATGGTCGAGGTCGATCAGGGACTGCTGGCCCAGGCCGTGCTCAACCTCGCCATCAACGCCCGCGACGCGATGCCGAACGGCGGAAAACTCGTCGTCGAAACGCGGAACACGGACCACGACGGCGCGTCGGTCACGCTGGCGGTGAGTGACAACGGAATCGGCATGGACGCCGCCGTCCAATCGCGGTTGTTCCAGCCGTTCTTCACGACCAAGGCGCCGGGGAAGGGGACCGGCCTCGGCCTCATGCAGGTGTACACGGCGGTCCAGCAGTGCCGCGGGACGCTGAACGTCTACAGTGAGCCGAACATCGGCACGACGTTCAAGATTCATTTGCCGCGCGTCATTACGGGCGCGGATGCCGCGCACGCCGTCGTGAGGCCTCCCGCACCGGCGCGTCCGGGCGAAACCGTGCTCATTGTCGAGGATGCGGCCGCCGTGCGCACCGTCGCGCGCCAGGTTCTGGAACGGCTTGGCTACTTGGTGCACGAGGCACCCGACGGCGGCACCGCGCTGCACCTCGTGGAGCGGCTGCAGGGAGAGATTCATCTGCTCATGACCGACGTCGTGATGCCGGGCATGAATGGGCGCGACCTCGCGAAGCGAATGCGTGAAGTGCGGCCGTCAGTACGGGTGCTGTTTACGTCCGGCTACACCGACGATGCGGCACGGCATCTTGGCGTGCTCGAGCCCGGTGGCGAGTACCTGCACAAGCCATTCACCCCCGAACAACTCGGCCGAAAGGTCCGCGACGCGATCGACGAAACACGCGTCAGCTGAGATCAGCGCTCGGCGCTCGGGCGCTCGTTGAGTACGAGCCAGTACAGGTGCAGCGACTTCGTCAGCTCGATCAGGCCCTCGAACGACACCGGCTTGACGAGATAGGAATTCGCGCCGAGCTCGTACGCGCGGTTCACGTCCTTCTCGTTTTTCGACGAGGTGAGCACGACGATTGGAATTCGCCGCAGCCCGTCGCGCTCCTTTACCCACTGCAATACTTCGAGGCCTGACCGGCGCGGCATCTTGAGATCGAGCAGCATGAAGACCGGCAGCGGATACTTCTCGCGGTCGGAAAACGTCCCCGAGCCCTCGAGATAGGCCACGGCGTCGTCGCCGTTCCGCACGATCTGCAGCGGATTGAGAATCCCCGCGTGCTTGAATGCGCGCTGCACGAACAGCACGTCGTTGTCGTCATCCTCGACGACGAGCACGGGCTGATTCGTCACGTTCATCATTTGGACTCCACGGACTTAAGGTCGATCCAGAACCGGCTGCCGGCGCCTACGTTGGATTCTACTCCGGTGCGCCCTCCCATGCGCTCGACGGCACGGCGAACGATCGCGAGCCCCATGCCTGTGCCCGCGAACTGCTGGCCCTCATGCAAGCGCTCAAAAATGCTGAAGATCCGTTCCTGGTGGGCCGGCGCGATGCCAATGCCGTTGTCTTCAATCCAGAGACGAACATAGCCGTTTGACCGGGTGGACCGAATACGGATTTCTGGCGGCCGTCCCTCGGCAACGAACTTGAGGCCATTGCCCACGAGGTTCGCAATGCTCTGCTCGAGCGTGGCACGGTGCGCAAGCACCGGCGGGAACTGCTCGTCCATGACGACCTGTGCGTGACGCGCGGTGATGTCGGCCTCGAACTGATCCACGGCGTCGCGCACGACGGGCCCGAGCTCGACCGGGGCGAGCGAGATGTCGGTGCTGCTGACCCTGCTGAAAGTCAGGAGATCCTGCGTCAGGTGGTCCATGCGCTGCGCCGCTGAAGCGATCCGGCGCGCGTAGTCCTTCGCCGTCTCGTCGAGCGTATCCGAAAAATCCTCGAGGAGGGCCCGGCTGAACCCGTGCATGGCGCGAAGGGGGGCGCGCAAATCGTGCGACACGGAGTGCACGAATGTCTCGAGATCCACGTTGCGCTCGCGTAGCAGCGCCGTGCGTTCCTCGACCTTCCGCTCGAGGTCCCGCTGCGATTCTCCGATGCGGTCCGCCATCACGTTGAAGGACTCCGACAGCGTGCCGAGCTCGTCGGCCCGGTGGATGGGAACGCGCCCCGAGAAATCGCCTGCCGCCATCGCGCGGGCGGACTGCGTGAGTGTGCCGAGCGGGACCGTGAGCCTCCGCGCGAGCAGCGCCGCCACGAACGTCGCGACCAGCAGCACCGCGATGCTCGCCAGGATTGACGTGCGCAAGAACCGCTTTGCCGGCGCGAGAATCGCGCCCGTGGGCGTCTCGACGGCGATCGCCCACGGGGTCCCCTCGATATTGTGGGCAACAGCGAGCGCGCCAACGGAATCGGCGCGCTCGTAGCGTACGACGGATCCGTCGATCGGCAGCGGCGCCGGGAACTTGTGGATGCCGCCCCCGAGGTCGGACCAGAGATCACCCCGCGCATTCCCGATGAACACCGTCGCGCTGTCGCCGATCAACCGATTGAGGAGATCGCGCACCTGGGTCCGCGCCCCGACACGCGTCCAGATCACGACGAACCCGGCGGGCTCGCCCCCCGCGACAACGCCGCCGATGATGGGGATGACGACGCTGTCCCTGAGAATCCTGATGGGAGCGAAGGCCGCGTGGTCGGGCGCCCGCGCTGCGAGCGCGAACTCGTTCGCCAGCTCCAGGTGACGCTCGGGTCCGCCGGGATCGAGGGAATCCGGGGCACTGAAGAGCGGTGCGCCGTCGAGCGCGAAGACGCCGATGCTGCGGTTGTTCCGGGGGGTGAGGAGCCGCGCGGCCGTCGTGCGGAGCGCGGGCAGGGTGGCCGGTCCCGGCGCCTTCACGAAATGCACGATGGCGGAATCTCCGGTGACCACGTGGAGATTCGTGCGTGTGTCGCGGATCGCCTCCTGATAGAGTCCCGCGATCTGCGACGCGATCAGCTGTACGTGCTCCGTTCCGACCGACAACGTCGCGCGGCGGATGTTCACGTAGGAAATCCACGTCCACGCCGTCATTACCGCGGCGAGGAACGCCGCGATGTAGAAGGGGACCCTTCGGCGGATAGAGCGACCGACGAAGACCATGGACCACGGAATCTGCTCTGGTCGAACGGCGCGATGTAGGGGGGGGCCTCACAAGCAGATGGTCGGCCCGGAGCGTAGTCTTAGGGCTGTGGCGGACCGAGGGCCGCCCAGCACCTACAAATCACTGGAACGAGGTCGAAGGATGAGACGGACTTGGACGCCCGTGCGTTCGATGATCGCAGCCGGCGGGACGCTCGCGATCGTATTCGCGGTCACAGCGCAGGCCCAGCAGATGCGGGGTCCCGACAAGGTCGACGAAGCCTACACCAAGCGCATCGCCGAAATGCTGCGCGACAAGCGCATCAGCACGGAATACGTGGACTACCTGCCGGCATCTTCGACGGTGCCGACACCCATGAAGGGCTTCGGGCACATCATTGGCGAGTGGGGCATTCTCGACAAGAGCGGCCCAATGAACGACTACCTCCAGTCGATCGCGAAGGCCGCGCCCGCACGCGCCAAGTACTGGACGATCGGGAAGTCGGAAGAAGGGCGCGACATGTCGGTCCTCGTGATCGGCAACGAGGAGACCATCAAGAATCTCGACAAGTACAAGGCGAACATCGCCGCGCTCACCGATCCGCGGTCCACGACGGACGCACAGGCGCAGGCGCTCATCAAGACGTCGAAGCCCATCTACTGGATGACGAGCGGCATGCACTCGCCGGAAACCGGCGGGCCCGAAATGCTGATGGAGCTCGCCTACCGACTGGTGGTGTCCGAACAGCCGCTCATCAAGAACATCCGCGACAACGTGATCGTGATGATCACGCCGGTCGTCGAGACCGACGGGCGCGACAAGATCGTGGACGCCTACAACTACAACAAGGCGCACAGCGGGGGGCGGGGCGGACGCGGCGGCGGCGCGAATCTCCAGATGTACTGGGGCAAGTACGTCCAGCACGACAACAACCGCGACGGCATGGGGCAGTTCCTGGCCCTCACGCGCAACATCGAGAAATTCGGCATCGAGTGGAAGCCCACCGTTCTCCACGACCTGCACGAAGCGCAGACGCTCCTCTACGCATCGACCGGAACGGGCCCGTACAACGAAATGCTCGACGCCATCACGATCGACGAGTGGTGGTTGATGGCCGAAAATGACGTGCTCGAAATGACGAAGCGCGGCGTGCCCGGCGTCTGGACGTATGGCTTCTACGACGGATGGACGCCGAACTACATGTTCTTCGTCGCGCACGGGCACAACGCGATGGGCCGCTTCTACGAAGTCCAGGGCTACGGACCCGACACGACGACCGTGACCACGGTGCAGAGCCGCGAATGGTTCCGCCCGAACCCGACGATCGGGCCGGTGCCATGGGGCCCGCGCAACAACACGAACATTCAGGAATCCGCCATTCTCTTCGCGCTCAATCGCGTGGCGAAGGACAAGGAATTCTTCCTCGAGAACTACTGGATCAAGAACAAGCGCGCCGTCCAGAAGGGAACCGACGGCCCGATTTACGGCTGGGTGATCCCGGCGTCGCAGCGGAGAAAGTCCGACGCGGCGATTCTGGTGAACGACATGATGGACCAGGGACTCGAGTTCCACACCGCGACCTCGTCGTTCAAGGTCGACAGCGTGCAAGTGAACCCGGGCGACTGGATCATCCGCGGCGACCAGCCGTGGCGCACCGTGGCCGACATCTACTTCTCGGTGCAGAAGTTCTCGTCGGCCAATCCGTCGCCGTATGACGACACAGGCTGGACGCTGCAGTACACGCGCGACGTCGCCGTGCTGCCGCTCCTCGACAAGAGCGCGCTCACGCAGCCCATGACGCCCGTCAAGGCGCACGTCACGGCACCGGGCGGCATCACCGGCGCAGGGCCAACCGTCGTCGTCGAGCACACCGGCGACAACAACATCGTCACGTTCCGCTTCCTGCTCAAGGATGTGAAGATGCAGGCGGCGGAAGACGATTTCGACGCGAACGGCAAGCATTTCCGCGCCGGTGCGATCGTGATCAACAACGCCAATTCGCAGCAACTGGATCCGGTGCTCAAGCAACTCGGACTGAGCGCGTGGGCGATGACGTCGGCGCCGACCGTGCGCACGCACGACCTCGATGTGCCGCGCATTCTCTATCTGCACAACTGGTCGCGCACGCAGGACGAAGGCTGGGTCCGCGCCGCGCTTGAGACGTACAAGGTTCCGCTCAAGTACACGGGCGACAAGGAGCTCGCGCACATGGCGAACCTCAAGTCGCAATACGACATCGTCATCTATCCGCACACGGGCGGCAACGCACAGTCGAACGTGACCGGCGTGCCGATGACCGGCAGCGAACCGATTCCGTACAAGAAGACGGCGGAGTATCCGGCGTTCGGCACCCCCGATTCCACGGACGACATCCGCGGGGGGATGGGCATCGAAGGCCTGATGAACCTCTACAAGTTCGTGCAGGACGGCGGACTGCTGATCACGGAAGGGTCCACGTCCTCACTGTTCCCCGAGTACAACCTCACGCCGGGTGTCACGGTCGATCAGACCGAAGGGCTCTTTGCGCGCGGTGTGATCGTGCGCGGCGTGATCAACGACAACCGGAGCCCTGTCACGTACGGACTCGGCTACAATCAGATGGCCGTGTACTTCTCGTCGGGCCCGGTGCTGTCGGCCGGCGGCGGCGGTGCCGGCGGCCGCGGCGGCGCAGGCGGCCGCGGCGGCAATAACGGCGGTGCGGGACAGAACACGCAGCCAATGGCGAGTGCGCCGACGCTGTCGACGTTCTCGCCGGGTGGCATCAACGCGCCTCCTCCGCCCTCAGTGAATTCCAATCCGTCGGCAGGGAGCGGTAACGCGACCGGTGGTGTTGGTGCGGCCGATGCGGGCGCGGGTGGCCGTGGTGGACGCGGCGGTGGCGGCCGCGGTGGCCGCGGCGGTGCCGCAGGTGATTCCACGGCCGGTGGTGGGCGCGGAGGGGCTGGCGGCGGATTCGGTGGCCGCGGCGGCGCAGGCGGTGGCGGCGGAGCCGGCCTTCCGAATCAGCCGCGCGTCATCATGTCGTTCCCCGCGAACGCGAATGAGATTCTGCTCTCGGGCGGACTCAACAACGGTGATCAGCTCACCGGTCGCGCGCAGATCGTGGATTCACCGATCGGCAACGGACACGTGCTCATGTTCGGCATCCGTCCGTATTGGCGGTGGCAGACACACGGCACATACATCCTCGGCTTCAACGCGATCCTGAACTGGAATCACCTGAACGCGGGTGCACCGGCTGGTGCACCGGCTGGTGGACGAGGGCGGGGGGAGTAGGACAGACACAGAGAGAACGGGAGAACGCGAGAACGAGAGGGGAGCCACTTCTCGTTCTCCCGTTTTCCCGTTCTCTCGTTCTCTGTCCGTTAGTGCTGCGCGACCGCTCCGGACGACAGCGCCTTCACGAGGTCGTACCAGTACTCGCCGGCGGTGTGGAACGCCTTGACGTTGATGCGCTCATCGCGGCCATGTGACCGGTCGTCGTCGATGCGGTCAAAGATCGCGGAGGTGCCGTACACCGGGATCCCGGCGTTGCGCAGATAGAGTCCGTCGCTCGCACCGGTCGACATTTCGGGAACGATCGTCGCGCCGGGCCAGTACTTCGCCGCGTACTTCGTGACTGCTCCCATCACGTCGGGACGAAGGGGTGATGCCGGACTGAGCGTCGGCGGGTCGGACACGCGTACATGAATGGCCGTATCCCCGACGATGCGCTTGAGCTGCGCGGTCGCGCTGTCGGGCGGATGATCGGGAAGCAGGCGGCAATTCACGGTCGCACGCGCGACCTGCGGGAGGGCGTTGTCGGCGTGCCCCGCAAAGAGTCGCGTCGCCACGCACGTCGTGCGCAGCGTCGAATTGTAGAGGGGGACCTTCGACAGGCGCTGCGCGGCTGCCGGGTCGCCGGTCTTTGCAACCGCCCGCATGTCGGCAGCGACGTCGGCTGATTGCGTGGCGGCGGCCTTCTCGAAGAAGGCGCGCGTCGTCTCGTTGAGTTTCACCGGAAACGAGTACGCGGCAAGCTTCTCGAGGCCCCGAGACAAACGATAGATGGCGTTGTCGGAGACGGGCAGCGAGCTGTGGCCGCCCTTGTTCCGCACCTCGAATTCGTACGTGATGTAGACCTTCTCCGCGGTTTGCACCGTGAGCCGCACCGGCTTTCCGTCGCGCACCTCGCCGCCGCCCGCGTCTGCGTTCAGCGCAAACTCCGCGTCGATCAGCGAGCGGTTCTTGTTGATGAGCCACTGTATGCTCAGGCCGTTCGTTTCCTCATCGGCTGAGAGCGCGATGATGATATCCCGGTCGGGAACGAAGCCTTCCTGCTTGAGCCGGATGAGCGTCGATACGATAATCGCATCGCCCTGTTTGTCGTCGAGCACGCCGCGTCCGTAATACCAGCCGTCCTTCTCGACGAGTTTGTACGGATCCGTGCTCCAGTCCTCCTTCCGCGCGTCGACGACGTCGAGATGCGCAATCATGAGCATCGGCTTCATCGACGGATTCTTCCCGCGATAGCGCGCGACGAGCGCCTGCAGCTTCGCGTTCTCGCCGATAACCTTCACGTCGGCGGCAGGAAATCCGGCGTCGGTGAGCCGCTTCGCCATCGCCCGCGCCGCGTCTCCGACGTGACCGGCGGAGTCGCTCGTGTTGATCTCGACGAGCTCCTTGAGGATCGCGCTCCGCAGCTGCTCGGGCGTCTGTTTCTGAGCGCTAGCTGCCGAGGCTACTCCAAGCACGCTGAACGACAACGCGAAGACGCGAAGCGCGCGAAGGCCGCGAAGAACTGCAACGGCAGACCACGGAATACACCGAGTACACGGCAAACCGCACGGACACAATAAAAAGTTGTTGTTTTGTCCGTGTCGCTGTTCGCGTGTTCGGTGTCGTCCGTGGATTGCAGTTGAGGTGCTTCGCGTTCCTTCACGCCCTTCGCGTCTTCGCGTTGCAGTTCCAGTCATTTGGATCTGACAGAGAGTGGGGTTTCGTCGGTTGCCCACGGGAACGGCCCAGCCTTTACATGGCGCGGATACGTCTCGTCGAGCGTGTTGCCGTCGTACATGCGGCCGTTCTTCATCACGAACCGGATCGTGTTCGTGTTGTGAATGTCCGCGAGCGGATCCTTATCGAGCACCAGGATGTCCGCCATCTTGCCGGGCTCGATGGACCCGACGTCGCGCGAGAGGCCAAGCGCGTCGGCGCCGTAGATCGTCGCGACGCGGAGCGCGTCGTGCGCGGACATGCCGCCCATTGCCACGTTCCAGAGCTCCCAGTGGTACCCGAGCCCCTGCAGCTGGCCGTGCGAGCCGATTCCCGCCCGGCCGCCCGCCGCGATGAGATCGCGAATCGATTCACCGATCAGCTTCATGCCGTACTGCGAATCATGGAACCAGCCGGCGCTCGCGCCGGTCGTGACCGCCCCCGGTGATCCGCCGCGGCGGAGAATCTTCCCTTCGAGATCCGACCACGGCGTGAAACGTTTGAGCTTCGCGTCGTTCAGCAGATCCATGTGCTCGTACCAGTAGTTCTCGGCCCACGGCGCGCCGTATGCCACGATGATCGTCGGTGTGTACGTGATGCCCGATTCCTTGAGCAACCGAATGAAGTCGCTTTGCAGCGGGAAGGTCGTGATTGTGTGCTCGTGCCCGCTGTAGCCGTCGATCGCCTCGGTCATCGTCATCTTGATGTCGAGGCCGCCTTCCGTCGTCGGCATGAGCCGGAGCTCGTTCGCCGCCTGGATGATCCATTGTCGCTGTTCGCGATTGCCGGCGACGTACTCCTTCAGCGTGTGTGTGTCGTAGTAGTCGCTGTAACGCCGGAGCACGCTGCGTGCGTGATCGAGGCTGCGCACGTTCTCGGCGGCAAACACACCGGGGCCCGTTGAATAGATACGGGGCCCGAGCATGCGCCCCGCGAGCACCTGATCCTCGTACGAGAGAACGTCCGTGCTGCCCGTTTGCGGGTCGCGCGTCGTCGTGACGCCGTACGCGAGGTTTGCGACGTAACTCCACACCGGCTCACGGTGCACGTCGCTCGCAAGCCGCAGGTGTCCGTGCGTGTCGACGAATCCGGGGATGAGCGTCTTGCCCGTCACGTCGATCACTTTCGCGCCGGCGGGAATCGTGACCGCACCACGTTTTCCGACGGCGGTAATGCGATTGTTCGTGATCACGACGTCCGCGTTCTCGATGATCTCGCTGCCCTTCATCGTGATCGCACGCCCGCCGCGTAACACCGCGCTGCCTTTCGGTACGTCGCGGTCGGCGGTGATGCGAATGCGCGTCTCGGCCGGGCGGTACTGATTTGCCGGCGCCGCGTTCCCGCGTCCCTGTCCCGCGTTTCCTCTCCCCCCGCCGCCCGCGCCGGCCGGTGGGACGGTGTCGCCCGCTGCGCGCGCCCGTCGCACGGAATCCTCGAACGCTCGTGCGCGCTCGACGTCGTACACGACGTGCGCGTTTCCAATGGACCAGTGCACGAACTTTCCGTCAGCGCTCCACGCGGGAAACTGCGCGCCGATATCCGTGAGCTTCTTCACCGGGAACGTTGCCCCGTCGGGATTGCCCACACTCACGGAGGGAGCGGTCGCGCCGATCCACGGAACGGTGACGAGGTAGAGATCGAGCCCGACCTGGGCGAGCGCGAGCTCGTGATTTGTCGGAGAGATTTGCATCCACGTGGCGTTGCTGCCCCCGCCACCGCCGGGTGCGCCGCCGCCGGTGACTTGCAGGTGCGAGCGTACGTCGGTCCCGTCCCAGCGCATGGAGACGAGTCCCCGCCCCGTGCCGAAAAAGTAGATGCGCGATGAAGAGTCGCGTGCAGTAAAGTGCGGGCCGCTGAGTCCGCCGGCCGGCGCGATGAACGTCGCCGCACCGCCGTTGGCGGGAATCCAGACGATGTCGGCCGCTGCTCCGCCGCGCCCTTCCGACTCACGGAATCCTTTCGCAGGCCCGCGCGTCGCGACAATCCGGTTGCCGTCGGGCGAGAACACCGGTTCTTGCCAGAACGTCGACGTCGAGCCAATCAGCTTCTGCGGTGTGCCCCCGTTCGAGGAGACCTTGTAGACCGCGCCGCCGTCCGTGTTGCTCCAGGACGTGTACACAATTGACTGACCGTTCGGGCTCCACGCCGGTTCATACTCGCCGATTTCCGCGTTCGTAAGCCGCTTCGGCGTTCCACCCGGGTAATCCATGATGTACAACCGGTCGAGTGCGACGAACGCGAGGCGCTTTCCGTCGGGCGATGGCGCGCCGTCGCGGATCTGCTTGATCACGAACTGCGCCGAGTCCGACATGGGGTATTCGAATCGCACCGCGGGCCCCATGGCCTGCACCACGTCGACGGAAAACGGAATCTCGGCGGGCGCGCCGCCGGTCACCGGCACCTTCCAGAGCTTCCCGTTCCACGTCGCGATCAGGAATTTCGAATCGGGCGTGAACGTCATTCCCGGCAGCACATCGAGCGTGGCCTTGGATTCCTGATCGTCGCGCTGCACCGGATACACGAGCCAGCGCTCTTCGCTCGTGTTCAGATCCCGGATGCGAAGCCGCGTTTCGTCGACTTCGCGCGTTCCGTACACGAGCCAGTGTCCGTCCGGCGAGAGAGTCGGGCGGAACGCCGAGCCCCAGCGGTTTTCGCGTACGCTCACCTGGCCCGACTGGCGGTCGTAGACGGCGAGGTCGTAGTCGCTCATCGGCGTGTTGTAGATCCACTGGCCGCGCCGCTGCGCGAACCAGACGTAGCGCGGGTCGCTTCCGAATGCGGCGCCGAGCTGGCGGAGTACGTCCGCGTCGTTGGCGCCGCCGCGGCCTCCCGCCGCGGCGGCCGGCGCGGCGATGAGCTGCTGGCCCGTCCCGCCGTCGACGTGATACATCCACAACTTCGTACCGCGCGTCACGACGATGTACTTGCCATCGGGTGTGAACTCAGGCGATTGATAATCGTTCGTCTTGCCGCGCGTGATTTGCGCAGTGTCCTTCTTGTCGAGCGAAATGGTCCAGACGTTGTATCCGCCGTCGCGGTCGCTCACATACACGACCTTCTTGCCATCCGGCGAGAACCTGGGCTGGACGTCGAGCGCCATGCCGCGCGTGAGCGGTGTAGCCTTGCCACCGGAGACCGGCATGGTGTACAAATCGCCGAGCAGGTCGAACACGAGGGTTTGTCCGTCCGGACTGACGTCGACCGACATCCAGTGGCCCGCCGTAGTCGTGAAGGACACGGTTCTCGTTGGCCGGAGCTGGAGTTGCTCCTGCATGGGGTCACGGGGCGGAGTGGTGCCGCGCTGGGCCCAAAGAGCGAGGGGGACAAAGAACGAGAGAATGAGGAGGGAAAACGGTCTCATGTGGGAGCAGGAGAACGAGAGGACGGGGGAGCGGGACGCCGGGACGGATACTGCGGTCCTCACTTCGAAAAAGCAAAGTCCGTGACCATGCTGCGCCGTTTCCTGGTTGCCATTCCGCTCCTCATCGGCGGCGTCGTCGGCGCGGCGGTCTATTCGCACGACCGCATCCGGGACGCCGGTCCGATTCCGGCGGCGCTTCCGGATTCGGCGTTCTGGCGCATGGTGGACCGCATGTCGGAGCCGAACGGGTTCTTCCGCTCGGACAACTTCGTTTCCAACGAGACGCAGCTGCAGACCGTGATTCCCGGCGTCCAGCGGAAAGTGCGAGCGGGCGGCGTCTATATCGGCGTGGGACCCGAACAGAACTTCACGTACATCATTGCATTCAGACCGGCGATCGCGTTCATCGTCGATATTCGGCGGCAGAACGCCATGGAGCACCTGCTGTACAAGGCGCTCATCGAGATGGCGTCAGACCGGGCCGAGTTTCTCTCGTGGCTGTTTTCCCGCCCCAGGCCACCAGGGCTGGATTCTCTGTCGTCGGTTGGTGCGCTGATGTCGGCGTTCGCGCTCGTCGAGCCCGACGCCGACCTCCTCGATTCCGTTGACGCGATGGTGGAGCGGCATCTCCGGACGACGCACCATTTCCCGATCACGGAAAGCGACGCGGCGTCGATGTCGTACGTGCACTCGGCGTTCTACGAGGGTGGTCCCGCGCTCACGTATTCCATGTTCCAGCGCACGCGCGGCGGGCGTGGCGGCGGACCGTTTTACGGTGGCGGACTGCGCGGCATGCCGACGTACGCGTCGCTCATGGGCGAGACGGATGCGAGCGGGGCACAGCGCGGTTATCTCGCGACGGAAGACAACTTCCGCATGCTGCGTGACATGGAGCGCCGCAACCTGATCGTGCCGCTGGTTGGTGACTTCGCCGGGCCGAAGGCGCTGCGCGAGGTCGGACGGTGGGTGCGCGCGCACGACACGCGGGTTTCCTATTTCTATACGTCGAACGTCGAGCAATACCTGTATCAGCAGGGAAGCGACTGGCGGCACTTCTACGAAAACGTGGCCACGCTCCCGATCGACTCGGCCAGCACGTTCATTCGTTCCGCACCGAACAGGATGTCGGGAACGCCGTACGGCGGCATTCGCATGACCCAGCTCGTCATGCCCATCGCCGAGCAGCTCGCGGCGTTCCGTGCCGGCGAGATACAGACGTACGGTGAGATGCTGGCGAGAAATCGATAGAAAAACGAAATGGAAATTGAAGTTGAAGGTGGAAATTGAGATTTCAAGTTTGAAGAGGGCGGGGGAGTTGCTCTTGAAACTTCAGATCTGAATTTCAATTTCCATTTCAATTTTCATTTCGGTTTTCGCAAGTCGCGCGTTTTTGCGCGCGACTTGCGATAGATCTCCACCCACTTCGCCATCGGCACCGCGGCGACCGTTTTTCCGATGAGCTCGAGCGGGAGGTCGTCGGCGGACTGGAAGTGCACGCACGACTTTCCCATGTCGAGTTTTTTTCCGGTGGCCTCGAAATCCTTCCGGAACTGCGCTGCGTGCTCTTCCGTGCCGTACACCCCCATCAGGTACAGCGAGATGTAGCTCTTCTGGGCGCCGATGCCGACGTACATCAGCGGCTGCTTGTTGTACGTGTCCGGGAGCACGCGGAGCGGGACGGCGTACGCGATCACGCCCCACAGCATCATTTCCTCGTAGCCCTTGGGCAGGTGCTTCTTCACGACGGATCGCACCTTCGCAATCGCGGCGCGGCGGTCGGCCGGCAGCTCCCTCAGGTATTCCGCGACCGTCGTCGCCTTGCTCTTCGCCACCGCACACTCCGATTCCGGGGATTCGCGAAGAGTCTACGGCCGGTTCCGGCGCGCGTCCAACCCTTTCCGCGTTGATGTTGTCAGACGGCATATAGTCATTTTGCATATAGTCCCCCCCCGTACCCCTCACGTGAAACGCGATCCCGCCAGCGCGCTCCCGGTCAAACCGGTCGACTTCCTGATCCTCCTCGCGCTGTCGGCAGGCGAGGCGCACGGCTACGCGCTCATGCGCGATATCCTGGAGCGCTCGGCCGGCACCGTGCGGCTCGAAGCCGGCAACCTGTATCGAAGCATCCGCCGTTTGCTCGACGAAGGTCTGCTGGCGGAATCCGGACGCCGGCCCGCGCCCGATGCCGACGACGAACGGCGCCGCTATTACGCGCTCACGCCGTTCGGGCGAAAGGTCGTTGCCGCAGAAGCGCTCCGGCTGCGCACACTCGTCCGATTCGCGGAAGCGCAGCGTCTGATCGGCCCGGAGGCGTCGTGAACGCGCACGGCGGTGACCGCAGCCTGCTCACGCGTGCGTACGCCGCCGGACTCGGGCTCTACCCCCGCGCCTTTCGCGACCGTTTCGGCGATGCGCTCGAAGCGGCGGTCATCGATCGCGTCCGTGCGGCGCGGCGGTCGGCCGGCGCGAGCGGAGCGGCGCTCGCGTGGGCCAACGTCTTCATCGATCTCGCGCTCACCGCCGCCGCGGAGCGCGGCAGTCAGGTGGCGAGCGGCGCACGTCGCGCCGCCATGCTCGCAGGCGAAGTCATCCATCCCGAAACCACACCGGGGAGCCGGAACGCCATGAACGCTTTTCTGCAGGACCTCCGCTACGCCCTCAGGGGCATTCTTGCGCGCCCGGGCTTTTCGGCCGTCATCATCGGTACGCTGGCGCTCGGCATTGGCGCGAACACAGCGATCTTCAGCGTCGTCGAAGGCGTGCTGCTCCGCGCACTGCCGTACGCGCAGCCCGGCGGGATCGTGCATATCTCGCACAAGGGCGACTTCGGCTCCGTGTCGGAGGGCGAATTCGTTGATTACCGGAGCGGCACTCGCTCGCTCTCGAAGCTCGCGGCATTCTCGTTCGCCGAGGGGAATCTCACCGGCGATCGCGATCCGGAACGACTCAGGTTCGCGCGTGTGTCCGAGGATTTCTTTTCGATCCTCGGCGCGACGCCGGTGCACGGGCGCACGTTCAGCGCCGACGAGAACCGCAGGGGCGGACCCCGCGTGACGGTGATCAGCCACGGACTGTGGCTGCGCCAGTTCGGCGGTGACTCGAGCATCGTCGGCAAGACGATACGCGTGAACGGGGGCGCGTTCACCGTGATCGGCGTCATGCCTCGTCATTTCGACTATCCCGACGCCGAGGTCGCGGCGTGGCTTCCGATGCGCCTCAATTACGACACCCTCTGGTCACGCAACAATCATTATCTGCAGCTCGTCGGGCGCCTCGCGCTGGGCGCAACGCCGGGGGTGGCGGCAACGGAGCTGATGGGCATGGCCAAACCGTGGCCGCAGCAGTTTCCCGAGATCTACAAACCCAACTCGCCACCCATCGTCACTATCGAGCCGATCAGTGACGCAGTGCTCGGCCGCACCAAGCCATATCTCGTTGCGCTGCTCGGCGCCGTCGGGTTCGTGCTGGTCATTGCCTGTGTGAACGTTGCGAACCTGCTGCTTGCACGGACGGAATCGCGGCGGCGTGAGCTCGCCATCCGCACGGCGCTCGGCGCGACGCGCGGGCGTATCGTGCGGCAGGTGCTGACGGAGAGCGCACTGTATGCGGCGGGCGGCGCGGCACTCGGGCTGCCGCTCGCGTGGTGGGGCTGGCGGGCGCTCATCTCGCTCGCGCCCGCGACCATTCCGCGGCTCGACCTTGTGTCGCTCAACGTGCCGGTGCTGCTGTTCACGCTGATCACCGCATCACTGACCGGTTTCCTTTTCGGAATCGTGCCTGCGTTTCGCGCGGCACGTGGCGATGCGGGCGAGACGCTGAAGAGCGCCGGCAAAACATCAGGGCAGGGTTTCGGTCTCCGGCGCGCGCGGAGTGCGCTCGTCGTCGCGGAGGTCGCGCTCGCGGTCGTGACGCTCACGGGAGCGGGACTCATGCCCCGGAGTCTCGCGCGGCTGCAGTCGATCGATCTCGGCATCAAGCCCGAGCACGTCCTGAGCGTGCAGGTGGCGGCGACCCCCGCGCGCTATCACGGCGAGGCCGCGGTGGCGTTCTATGACAATCTGCTCTCTCGCGTGCGGGCCGTGCCGGGCGTGCAGGCCGCCGGCGCGATCGCCGATCTCCCGATCGCCGACGATCACTCCGACTATTCGATCCTGCTCGACGGTGCGCCGATGACGTCCGTCGCCAACGCGCCGGT
Source organism: Gemmatimonadaceae bacterium (assembly GCA_035638155.1). Lineage (GTDB taxonomy): Bacteria > Gemmatimonadota > Gemmatimonadetes > Gemmatimonadales > Gemmatimonadaceae > DASRAP01. The sequence continues at coordinate 35,150 of DASRAP010000359.1, forward strand.
GGCCACGCCCGAGCAGGTCACGCCGGGCTATTTCGAGACGCTCGGCATCCCGATCGTCGCGGGTCGCGCGTTCACGGAAGACGACCGCGCCAGCGCGGACAAGGTGGTCATCGTGAACGAAGCAATGGTGCGCAAATACTGGCCGCACACGAATCCCATCGGGCACACGGTCAAGATGCTGAATGAGAAGTCGGCGTGGGCAACCGTGGTCGGCGTTGCGCGGGACGTGCGCCACGGCGGCTATCTCGCCGATCCCCCACCCACGACCTACTTCCCGTACGCGCAGTCCGATCAGACCGTGTACAACGCGCCGTCGCGAATGTCGCTGGTGGTTCGCGGTACCGGCGACGCATCGCTGCTCACGGCGCCCGTTCGCGCGATCATGCACGACCTGGATCCGGCGGTCCCGCTCGCGCGGGTGCAGTCGATGGAGTCGCTGGTGTCCGCTTCCGTTGCGAGCCGGCGCTTCAGCACGCAGCTGCTGGCGCTCTTCGCGTTGCTGGCCGTGGTGCTCGCCGCAATCGGGATTTATGGCGTCGTGTCCTACAGCGTTTCGCAGCGCACGTTTGAAATCGGACTGCGCATGGCCCTTGGTGCGGAGTCGGCGGCGGTGCTCAAGCTCGTTTTGCGGGAAGGAATCGCGCTCGCGTTCGTCGGACTCGCGATCGGCGGCGCGGTGGCGATCGTGATCATGGGATTCGCGCGCTCGCTGCTCGTGCAGGTTTCGATTGCCGATCCGGTGACGCTGGCCGCCGTGGCGCTACTGCTGACCGCGACGGCGGGGTTCGCGTCGTACCTGCCTGCGCGCCGTGCGATGAGGCTGGAGCCGACGCGTGCGCTGCGAAGTGAGTGACGCGACCGGTCGCTACGCGCGGAATTCCAGCTCGAGTGCGCTTCCGGGCTGCACCTTCGACCAGGCGGAGAACAGCTCTCTGCGTCTGTCGCGGATCGCGTTCAGCTCGTCGTCGGTCACGGTGTGCGGCGCGGGTCCGCCGCCGTGGTCACTATAGTAGAGCTCGACCTTGTCGCGCAGATCGTCCGCGGTCCAGGGCACACCCGCGGCGCGCTCGGCGTCGAGAAAACCGACGACCAGCTCGACCCAACCTCCTTCCACGGGAATCTTCTTTGCGGCGCCCTTCTGCTGAAAATCGGAAATGTCCCAACCGTCGGCGAGCAGCCCGTAGAATCCACGGCGCACGCCAAGGACGGTTTCGACGGCGTAGTGCGTAAGGTCGTGGAGCGGGAAGAAGACGCCGTGCTGGCCCTTCTGCTGTTGCCACGTGACGGAGCCGTCGGCGCGCGTGCAGGTGAGCGCCGCGCTCCCGTCCGTTCCTTTCTTGATCCGAATTGACAGCGCCGGCACGGTCTAGCGCGAATCGGCCTTCGCGATCGAGTCGAGCATCGCCCGCTTTTTCGCGGCGGAATCCTGCACCGCGAGCGCGCCCTTCACACCGCGTGCGCCGGGGAGTGAGGAGGCGCCGATGACGCTGTCGCGCTGGCGCTGGGTGAGCGGCGCCTGCTTGGGCTGAGAGCCGCAGGCGACGAGGACGAGGCCCAGAAGGAAGAGTGGTCGCATGGAGAGAGTATAAGGGGCAATCGTCCGTGTCAGTGTCGCCGGGTTCCGTCCTCTGGCGAGGTCAGTGTTCTCAGCCATATTGTGCTCCAGTACACAGTCAGGCACGCGAAAGTCCGGGGACTGCAGGCGCAAACGCGCTAAATCCTTGCGGGGACGCACCGTAGCACATGGCGCGAACCTTGCTCCACCAAGGGGCAGCAGTCCGTACGTGCTCTTTCATCAGGTCCTGGAGGCCGCAAGCCTATGAGAACTACCAAGTCAGTCTTCTTCGTCGCGTTGCTGGTCCCACTCGCGATGGCGGCGGTGTCACCGACGCTTCGCGCGCAGGACGATCGCTACCCCGATCGCTACGCGGCACCCGTGTTCACGACCGAACAGCTCGACAATCTCGTCGCGCCGATCGCTCTGTACCCGGATCCGATCCTCGCGCAGGTCCTGATCGCGGCCACGTTCCCGGACCAGCTCGACATCGCGGCGCGTTATGTGCGGGCCAATGGCACCCGCGGCATCGATGAACAGAACTGGGACGTGAGTGTGAAGGCCGTGGCGCACTATCCGCCCGTGCTCAACATGCTCGCCGACCGGGACGACTGGACGACGGCGCTCGGACAGGCCTATGCATCGCAGTCGAGCGAGGTGATGGAATCCGTGCAGCATCTGCGTGCCATGGCGCATGCGCAGGGCAACCTGGAGTCCACTCGCGAGCAGAACGTCCTCTACGACGACGGCTACTACCAGATCGTGCCGGCGCAGCCGCGCGTGATCTACGTGCCGACGTACGATCCATATCTCGTCTACTATCGTCCGCTCTTTCACGTCGGGTTCTACGCGAGCTCGTGGTCCTTCGGTATCGGTTTCCCGATTGGCGCGTGGCTGTCCTACGACTGCGACTGGCGCTATCGCCGCGTCTACTATGACGGCTGGCGTGGCGGCGGATGGCGTGTGTATTCGTATCCGTACATCGCGGTCAATACCGTCTACATCCATCCGCGGTACGAGACTGTATACGTGAATCGTGACGTCTGGCGTCGTCCGATCGATTACGGCCGCTTCAATCGCTACAACACCGTGCACCGCACGGTGGACTGGAATACGCGCGGTGTCGCGCACTCGCCGGGTCCCATCCCGCGTGTGTCTGGCGGCTCGAACCGCGACGATCGCTACGGTGCTCCCAGCCGTGACGACGGACGCAACAGGAGTGTGAATCCTCGCGACGGTTATCAGGGACGGACTGACGGCCGCAATGACGGCCGGAACGACGGTCAGAATCGCAATCCGCGATTCGAAGACCGCGGGCAGTCGCGGTCCGTTCCTGAATCACGGGGTCCGGCGCCACGCGCGCCGGAAGCCCGTGTACCTGAGACTCGTGTGCCGGAGACTCGTGTACCGCCGACACGGGCGCCCGAGACACGCATTCCTCAGAGCCGCGGTCCCGAAACGGGCGGCGCGCCGCGGGTCATTCCGCGGGCCGAGCCACGCGCGAGCGGCGGATCGGACTCACGGCAATCGCGTGTGATCTCGCCGCGTGCGGTGGAGCGAAGCGCTCCGCCGCCGCGCGAGCAGCGCGGCGCATCGTCTGACCACCGCAGCGGCGGTTCCTCGCAAGGACAAAGCCGCGGTCGCAGTGATGACCGGGGACACGGCAAGAGAAACTGACGCGTAGCTATACAAAGGGGGCGAATGGCAACCGGCGGATCACAGATTCACGATCCTCCGGTTGCCATTCGGCTTTTCCGCCGGCTCCGTCACAGACGGTGCCCGCCCCGCAAAACCCGGCACGCCGCATGCACGTAGGGCGCGCATGCCCAACATCTTCCGCGACGTTCGATACGGGTTCAGGTCGCTCGTCAAGAGCCCGGCACTCACGCTGGTCGCGATATTCGCGCTCACGCTCGGCATCGGTCTCACGACCACGATGTTCAGCATCGTCTACGGGGCGCTGCTCAAGGGCCTGCCGTTCCCCGACGGTGACCGGATCGTGGTGCTTTCGCGCGACAACAAGGCGCACGACATCAATAACGCCGACGTTCCCATCACCGACGTCGATCTGTATCGCACGAATGTCCACGCGCTGAGCGAGATCGCTCTCGTCACGTCGGGCACGATGAACGTGAGCGGGGCGGAAAAGGCCGAGCGGTACGACGGCTCCTGGGTGTCGGCGAACATGTTTCGCATGCTTGGCGTGCAGCCGGTGGCGGGCCGTGATTTCCGCCCGGGTGAAGACACGCCGTCGGGTGCACGCGTCGCGATCATCAGTTATTCGATGTGGGAGAACCGCTTCAACAAGAGCGATGCGGCGGTCGGCCAGACCATTCGCGTGAATGGCACGCCCTTCGAAGTGATCGGCGTCATGCCGCCGAAATTCGAATTCCCCACCAATGACCGGATCTGGCTGCCGGTACAAGTCGATCCGCTCGCCGCGAAGCGCGCGAGTGCGCCGGCGTTTCAGGTCGTGGGCAAGCTCGCGCCCGGCGCGACGCTCGATCAGGCAAGCGTGGAGGCGAACGGCGTTCAGGCGCGCCTCAGCACGGACAACAAGGACACCGACGAGGGCTACACGGCCTCCGTCAGAGGTTTCGCCGACTCGGTCATCGGCCCACAGCCGCGCCAGCTCCTGCTCACGATGCTTGGCGCCGTGTTCTTCGTGCTGCTCATCGCGTGCTCGAACGTCGCAAACCTGCTGATCGATCGCGCGGCGCACCGCAGCAAGGAAGTCGGCATTCGCTCGGCGCTCGGCGCGTCGCGCGGCGCCATCGTCCGCCAGTTTCTCGCGGAAGCGTCCTTGCTGGCGATCGCCGGTACCGTGCTCGGCGTCGTGGTCGCAAAGCTCGGCCTCGACGTCTTCACGCACGCGGTTACCGTGACGCAGATCCCGTTCTTCATCGACTTCAGCCTCCATCCGCCGGTGTTCGCGTTTACCGCCGGCGTCGCGCTGCTCGCGACGGTGTTTTCGGGAATGATTCCCGCATTCCAGTCGTCACGCGCGGATATCAACGAGATTCTGAAAGACGAAACGCGCGGGTCGTCCAGCCTCCGGATCGGCAAGATCAGCAAGGCGCTCGTGATGTTCGAAGTGGCGCTCTCGTGCGCGCTGCTCGTGGCTGCGGCGCTCATGGTGAAGAGCGTCGCGAAGATGCGAACCATGGATCCCGGATTCACGACGCGCGATGTGTTCACCGCGCGCGTCGGATTCCCGGCCGGCTACACGGATACCGTGCAGCAACGCCAGTTCTTCGTGCAGTTCGCGGAGCAGGTGGCAGCTTTACCAGGGGTCGACGCTGCGGCAGTGAGCTCAGGGCTCCCGGGCGCGCGGCAGAGCACGGGCGGCACCAACTTCGCCGTCGAAGGCAAGAGCTACGTGCGCGAGGCCGATTATCCGCAGACCCGCACGGAATCGGTGACGCCGGGATTCTTTTCCACGCTGTCCATTCCCATTCGCGAGGGACGCGCGTTCGGGCCCCAGGACCGGTTCGGCTCGCAGCCGGTGGCGATCGTGAATGAACGGTTTGCGCGACAGTTCTTCGGGAGCGAGAGTCCGGTTGGCCGCCGCATCCGCTACGGCGGAGCAACGAGTACGCAGCCCTGGCTCACGGTCGTCGGCGTCGTGCCCACGGTCTTCGCCGGCAATCCAAACGACCCGCGTCCGCCGATGGTGCTGCGGCCGCTCGAGCAGGAACACTCCAACTTCAACTACATCTCCGCGCGTGTCGCCGGAAATCCGCTGTCACTGCTCACGCCCGTGCGCGATGTCGCGGCCCGGCTCAATCCCGATATTCCGCTCTACTGGGTGATGACCTACGACAAGGCCATCGAGCAGCAATTGTGGTTCGTGCAGGTCTTCGGAACGATGTTCATGATCTTTGGCTTCATCGCGCTGTTCCTTGCCGCGGTCGGCCTGTACGCGGTGATGTCGTTTTCGGTGAGCCGGCGAACGCGCGAGGTGGGCATCCGTATGGCGCTCGGCGCGCAGGCCCGTGATGTGATCCGGATGATTTTCCGGCAGGGATTGTGGCAGGTGGGTGTCGGGCTGGTCGTGGGGCTTGCCCTCGCGCTCGGCATTTCGTCGCTGCTCGGGCTCATTCTGTTCGACGTCCAGCCGCGCGATCCCCAGGTATTCGGGGGCGTTGCCGCGCTGCTCATGCTGACGGGACTCGGCGCGTGTCTCATTCCGGCGCGGAGAGCCACGCGAGTCGATCCGCTCCACGCCTTGCGCACGGACTGACCGGCACGGATGGCGGTTCAGACTGTCGCCGAGCAGCTTTTCACGGATGTCAACGGAGAAGGCTTCCGCGAGCGCGGCGCAGATCGCGGGACGCGCGCTGCGCCTGCGCTGTCCGAACTGCGGTTCGAAGGGCTTCGTCGAATCCTGGTTCAGGCTGGCGCCCGCGTGCCCGACGTGTGGCCTTGATCCCGAGCGCTATGACGAAGGGCTTGCCGTCGGCGCGCTGGCATTCAACCTCGTCACGGGTGAGTTCGTTGCGCTCGGCGCGTGCGTTGCGATCGCGCTGGCGACCTGGCCGGAGCCGCCGTGGAACACGATCACCGTGATCGGGATCGCACTCGGCATCACGATGCCGGTGCTGTTCTATCCGTTTTCGAAGACGCTTTTTGCAGGACTCAACCTGTACTTCAAGGTCTTCGACCCCGAAACGAAACCCAGATTCCCCCCCCCA
>DASRAP010000360.1:0-17885 GCA_035638155.1 Gemmatimonadaceae bacterium
GCGCCGATGAATCTCGACGGCGTGCGCGTTCGGGCAGACGGCCGCTCCTTCGCCGTTGTCGGCGTGGTACCGCGCGCGATCGACGTCTTCGAAGAACAGCGATGGTACGCGGGCCCGATTGTCCGGCCCGCACCCCGCTCCGCGAGCGCCGAGGATGTCACCAGGAGCAACGTGACGCTGCTCGCGCGCAGCACCAGGGCCATCGGTCGTGACGAGCTCAAGCGCGTCATGCAGCCAATCGGCGAAAAGCTATCGGCAACGCACGGCGCGCGGGCCAAGCCGCTTCGCGCGCTCGCGTACTCCCTGTCCGCCGCCTCCGCGATCACCAGCTTCAACACCGACAACTTCACCAATCGCGGAGATAACGTCGGGCGCATGTCGCTCGGCGGCCTCAATCGCGCGCTGATGGGCGCGATCGTGCTGATCATCGTGATCGCCTGCGCCAACGTTTCCGCCCTCATGCTCGCGCGTTCTGTTGCACGGCGGCGCGACCAGGCGCTCATGCTCGCGCTCGGCGCTCCCCGCCGGACCGTCATCAACGAAGTTGCCGGCGAAGTTGCGATCATCGGCGTGACCGGCGCCGTCGCGGGACTTCTGGTCGCGGATCTGTCGATGCGCCTCCTGGTCTACCTCACTCCGCCGGAAATTGGCTGGCTTGGATTTCGGCAGCCGCACTGGAACGTGTGGGTGTTCGCGGCGCTTCTGCTTGTGACCCTCGCGGTCATTGCCGCGGCTTCGCTGCTCCCTGCCGGATTTGTCAGCGGTATCGCGCCCGTCGAACAACTCAAGGACAATTCCGGAACAACCACAGGCCGCCCGCGACGCCGCTTTCAAATCCTGGTTGTTGGAGAGCTCGCGCTGTCGATGATCCTGCTTTTTGGATCGGTGCTCGTGGCGCGCAGCGCGGACCGGGTGGGTACGTACGACTTTGGCTACGATGCGCGCGGCGTGACTGCGGTGGACATGTCGGTGCACATCACAGAACATCCGACGGACGCTCGCGTCGGCCCGAACGGCCGGGCGACGCGCATTGCGGAGATTACGCCCGCGACGCTGGACGACATTGTCGGACGCACACGGGCGGTGAGCGGTGTGACGGGCGCCGCGTGGGTCATCGAATCGCAGATCCGAAACGTCGTCGCTGACGGTTCAGCGGGCGCGGCGAGTGTTGCGCGGCCCCAGGGCTTCAGCATCGGCGCCGGGTTTCTTTCCACTCTCGGGCTCCGGGTCCTCGCCGGCCGTGATTTCGTGGAAACGGATCGCGTGGGCGACGGCGCGGTTATTCTCGACGACCTCGCGGCCGCGCGCCTCTTCGCCGACGGCAGAGGCGTCGGCCGCCGCGTTCGCATTGGAGTGGATCCGCATTCGCCGTGGCTCCTCGTGGTCGGAATCGTACAGCATGCGATGCACGAGTTGGTGGCTGATCCTGCGGTGCCGCAGGCGCCTGCGGTGTACAGGTCGGTTCCATCCGACTGGGGATCGGTCAGCATCGTCTACCGAGCTGCTCCGAAGGCGAAGCCCGCTGCCAAGGTTGCCGCCGTTGTCAGCGACCTCCTTCCCGGCAGCGCGTCGTTCACAACATCGAAGTGGCTCAAGTACTACGAACAGTTCATGCTCACACGCCGGTTCACCGCCGGCCTCTTTCTCGCGCTGAGCTTCGCCTCGCTGTTGCTCGCGGCGGCGGGACTCTTCGGGGTGCTGTCGTACGCAGTCAGCCAGCGCATGCGCGAGTTCGCGGTGCGAGTAGCACTCGGCGCCACGCGGCAGAACGTGGTGGGCCTCGTGGCGCGGGAAGGCTTCATCATGGTGCTTGGCGGGACGGCGGTGGGCGCGTTCGTGTCGATGTACGCGGCGTTCTCGCTGTGGGAATGGCTCTGGGGCATCTATCCCGTCGACGCACCGTCGCTCATCATCTGTGAAGCTGCGCTCATCGGCGTTGCGCTGGTTGGCGGTGTGCTCCCTGCTCTCCGCGCCACACGCGCCAATCCGGTCGAGGTAATGCGCGCGACGTAGCGCGCCGTACGTGGAACGAAACGGCGCGCGCGCACTACTACGGGCATGAGCAAGATTCTGCGCGGATTCGCCGCGGGGTACGGCGCGAAGAAACTCGGGGGTGGCTGCTTCAGCACCGTCCTGATCTTCATTCTGCTGTGGTGGCTGCTGGGGCACTTCCACATCTTCAGATAACGGCTGACGCCACTGTACTCCTGGCAGCTACCGGCTACCAGCTCCCAGCTACGATCTCGCACTACCTTTCCGCATGCGCATTCTCCTGGCGGAAGACGACCGGCAGCTGAGGGCCTCGATTGCGCGTGGCCTGCGGGAAGCGTCGTACACTGTCGATTTCGCCGACACTGGTCCCAAGGCACTCGCTCTCGCGTCCGGCGCAGGCTACGATCTCGTCGTCCTGGACATCCTGCTGCCCGGCAAGAGCGGTCTGATCGTATGCCGCACACTGCGCGAACGTGGCGTGCGCACGCCGATCCTCATGCTCACCGCGCTCGACGCCGTCGAGAAGCGCATCGCGGGGCTCGACGCGGGCGCCGATGACTACCTCACGAAGCCGTTCGACTTCGGCGAGCTGCTCGCCCGGCTGCGCGCGCTCGGCCGGCGCCCTGGGGACGTCGTCGCCAACCGGATCGAAGTCGGCGACCTCGTGATCGACGCGTCGCGGCATACGGTCCACCGCGGCAAGCGCGAGATTCCGATAACGCCGAAGGAGTTTGCGTTTCTCGAGCACCTCGCGCGCCACGCCGGGCATCTCGTCACGCGCGACGATCTCATGAAGCACGTCTGGGAAGACACACGCGGGTCGTACTCGAACATCATTGACGTGTACGCCAGTCGGCTGCGGCGCAAGCTCGATGACGGCGAGGGCGTCGCGCTGTTCCAGACGGTGCGCGGCATGGGCTTCATGCTGGAGCCGCCGCGCGCTCCACGCACGTCCGACCGACAGCCCGAATCCCGCACCGCCCGCCGGCGATCCTGACGCATGCGCACGTGGCCGTCGTCGCTGCGCGCGCGCCTCACACTCTGGTACACGGCATTGCTCGCGCTGCCGCTCATCGCGTTCGCGCTCATCTCGTACGCCTTCTTTGCGCGCGCGCTGCTGCAGCGGACCGACCGTTTCATCGGTGACGCACTCACGGCGTTCTCGCGCGAGCTCACCGCCGAGCGCCGTCTCGCAGGTACTGTCGACGAGGCGGCGCGCACGACGGTCGACGAAGTGCGCTTCCGCGAGCTCCACATCGTCGTGATCGACAGTGCGTGGACCGTCGTGGCGGCGACCGACGATCACGACACCGAAGACCTGCGCGTCGACCTCGGCCGCGTGACCGCCGCGATCCGTGAGCGCCCGGCGATTGATGGGGCCGCGGTCACACTCCTCGACCGCGCGACGCCGTTCCGCCTTGTAACCCGTCCACTCGCCCTGCAGGGCCGGCGCGTCGTGCTCGCAGGTGTGTACCCGCTGCTCGGCAACCGGGAGTTGCTTGGCCGTATCCGGGAACTGTTCGCGCTCGCGATTCCCGTGCTCATCGTCGGTGCCGCCACCGGCGGAAGCCTACTCGCCCGCCGCAACCTCGCACCGATGACGGCGATGACGGCACGCGCCGCGGAGATCAGCGCGACGAACCTGCACGAGCGATTGCCGGTCGCGGGCGCAGACGAGCTCGCGGCGCTCGCCCTCGTCGTGAACGGTCTCCTGAACAGGCTCGAGAACTCATTCGAGTACCAGCGCCAGTTCATGGCCGACGCGTCGCACGAGCTCCGAACTCCGACGGCGATCGTGCGCACCGAGACGGACGTGACGCTTTCGCGTGAGCACCGGACCGAAGAGGAGTACCGCGCGTCCGTCACCATAATGCGGGACGCTGCGCGCAGGCTCACGCGCATCGTCGACGATCTCTTTCTGCTCACGCGCGCCGACGCGGGCCAGGTGCCCCTCCGAAAGAGCACCATCTACCTCGAGGAAGTGGTGCACGATGCCGCGCGGGCCGTCGCACCAATCGCCGAGCAGCACGACATCTCGGTTGTGCTCGGCACCATGGTCGAGGCGCCCTACGAAGGCGACGCGGACCTCCTGGGGCGCGTCCTGCTCAACCTGCTCGATAATTCCCTGAAGCATGCCCCGCCCCGGTCCACGGTCGTGATCGATCTGGCGCGAGAAACCGGCGCGTTCACGATCGCGGTAACGGATGCCGGCCCCGGCATCGCACCCGATGCCCAGGGTCAGGTTTTCGAGCGGTTCTACCGTGCGGATCCCGCACCATCGAATGGTGACGGTGACGCCGACTCGAGCGGTGCCGGACTCGGGCTCGCGATCGCGCGCCGTCTCACCGAGCTGCACGGCGGCCGGCTCGACCTGGCGGAATCGCAGCCGGGCCGAACGGTGTTTCGCGTGATACTTCCTGCGGCCGGCAATTAGCGCGCGTCGGTCCCGCGGAGCGCGCGCGCAAGGGCGACGATGTGGGCTACTTGTTCCTGCTGCGTGATGTCGCTCGTGTCGACGATCACGGCATCTGACGCCATGACGGATTGTGCTTCGTCAAGCGTATCACGCTCGCGCAGCGCGACCATTTCCGCGGCGACTTCGTCATCGGTCGGCTCGGTCCCGCTCCGCTGCACCAGCCGGCGGCGTGCACGCTGCCAGGAATCGGCAACCAGGTAGATCTTGAGCGCCGCTCGCGGAAACACCGCGGTGCCCATGTCGCGCCCGTCGACAACGGCGTCGTGCATGTCCGCTGCCGCGCGCACGTGATAGTTCACCCATGAGCGCACGCCCGGCATCTGCGCCACGTAGGGAACCGACGCCGTGACTTCGGCGCTTCGAAGCTCCTCATCGACGCGGCTTCCGTCGAGCCACGGCTCGAACGCCCCGTCGACCGGCACGAGCGTCACGATCGCCACGGCGTCGATCACTTCCTGCTCCGTCCATGACTCCGCCGCCCCGCCGCGGCGCGCCCGCGCAGCTGCCGCCGCGCGATACAGCGAGCCCGAATCGATGTACCGGAAACCAAGCGCCGCGGCGACAAGCCTCGCCGTGGTGCTCTTTCCCGCAGCCGCAGGGCCGTCGATGGCGATGATCACGCGCCGCCGCGGAGACGCGCGAGCTCGTTCCAGAAGCCCGGAAACGACACACCGGCGCAATCCGGATCGTCGATCGTGATGTCGTTCCCGTCGAGCGCGCCAAGAATACCGAACGCCATCGCGATCCGGTGGTCGGCGTGGGTTACGACGCTGCCCTTGAGCGGACGGCGCCCTCCGCGCACGACAAATCCGTCGCGCAGTTCTTCTGCGTCCACCCCGACCGCGCGCAGATTCGCTACGACGGCCGCGATCCGGTCGCTTTCCTTCACGCGGAGCTCCGCCGCGCCCGTGACACGCGTTTCGCCGGGAGCGTACGCAGCGAGGCACGCCACGAGCGGCAACTCGTCGATCATCGAGGGGATCTGCGCCTCGGCGAGCGCAAACGCGCGATCGAGCCGGCCGCCGATCACCAGCGACCCGACCGGTTCGCCGCAACGCACCGACTGGCTTTCAACCGAAATGCGCGCGCCGGCACGTGCGAGCGCACTAAAAAAACCCGTTCGCGTTTCGTTCACCGAAACGGGGTTCGTCCGGATGGTGCGGCCGCTCAGCACTGCCCACGCAGCGAAGAACGCGGCACTCGACGGATCGCCGGGCACGTCAAAGTCGAGCACACTGAGTGCCCTGGTGTCACCCCGCAGCGAGACCGCGGTACCGGACACCGACACCGACGCGCCGAGCGCTGCCAGCATGCGTTCGGTATGATCGCGCGATCGCGCGGGCTCGCGCACGGTGACCGCCGCGCCGCTCGTGACACCGGCGAGCAACAGCGCGCTCTTCACCTGCGCGCTTGGCGTGGGCGAGATGAAGTCGATGGACATGAGGGGGCCGCCGATCACCATCATCGGCAGTCCTTCGCCGCGTTCGAATTCGAACCGCGCGCCCATACGCGTCAGGGGCTCCGCAACCCGTTTCATCGGCCGCTTGCTGAGGGAGCCATCGCCGGTAAAGCGCGCCGTGATGCCGGCACCGCTGACGAGCCCTGACAACAGGCGCGCGCTCGTTCCGGAATTCCCGCAATCCAGGTCCTCGGCGGGATTTCGCAGCGCCGACACGCCGGCCGCGTTGATCGACATGTCGGCGGAAAGCGGAGGCACGCCGGCACCGAGACGCCGCATGCACTCGGCGGTGGACCGAATGTCGTCGCTGTCCAGAATGCCGCGCACACTCGACGTGCCGCGCGCGAGCGCTGCGAACATCAGCGCGCGGTGCGAGAGCGATTTGTCGCCGGGAATGACGACGTCGAGCGGTGCGTCGTTCAGCGCAGCCATCCCTCGAGTGCGGTCGCGAGGTCTGTTTTTTCGTCGCGGTATTTGACGATCACGGGCGTCTGGATGGAAAGGCCCATTTCCTTCGGCCACTTGCCCTTCACCGCACGTGAACCCGGAACGACAACGGCTTGTTCCGGGATCTGCAGCGGGCTCGTGGCGTCGGCACGATACACCGCCTGTTTCACGAGATCGTACACCGGCGTGCCGCGCGTCAGAATGACGCCGGCGCCGAGCACGGCACCCTTTCGGACCACGGTGCCTTCGTAAACGCCGCAGTTTCCGCCGACGATCACGTCGTCCTCGATGATCACGGGCGCGGCGTTCACGGGCTCGAGCACGCCGCCGATCTGCGCCGCTGCGCTGAGGTGCACGCGCGCCCCCACCTGCGCACAACTGCCGACGAGCGCGTGCGAATCGACCATCGTTCCCGCCTCGATGTGCGCGCCGACGTTGATGTACATGGGCGGCATGCACACGACTCCCGCGGCGACGTACGCGCCCCGGCGCACGGACGACCCGCCCGGGACGATGCGCACGTTGTCCACCACGCGAAAGCGCTGCGTCGGATACGTGTGCTTGTCGATGAACTGCAGCGGCGCCTCCGGATTCCGCGGCGACATCTCCGCGAGCTTGCCGAACCTGAACCCGAGGAGAATGCCCTGCTTGACCCACGGAACCGCGCTCCACACCCCCGCATCGTCGCGCGTCGCCGCGCGAAAGACGTCCTCCTCGAGCGCGGTCAGAAACTTGTCGAAACGGGCATCGAAGTACTGGGGCGGATTCGCCCCTTTCGGCAAGGCAGCCGTCTCCGTTATCCAGCTCTCGAGCCAGCTGACGTCATTGTTCATCAGCCGTTCGCAGTGTCGATCGCGGCCTTGACCTTGGGACCGAGCTCTTCCTTGAGCGGTACGAGCGGGAGCCGCAGGACGTTCTTGATCCTGCCCATCATGGCCAGCGCAGCCTTCGCGGGAATGGGATTCGATTCGATGAACGCCGCGCTCATCCATGGCGACAGCTTGCCGTGGAGCGCGCGCGCTTCGTCGAAGTTTCCCTCTGCGGCGAGCTCGACCAGACGCGACATGGCCTTCGGTGTCGCATTCGAAATCACCGACACGATACCGTCACCGCCCGCCGCCATTACGGCGAGCGTGAAGCTGTCGTCGCCCGACAGCACCGCAAAGTGCTCCGGCCGGCCGCGAATGATCTCGTCGATCTGGCCCAGGTTCCCCGACGCTTCCTTCACCGCGACGATCCCCTTCACTTCCGCGAGCGCGAGCGTCGTCGCTGCCTCCATGTTCGACGCCGTGCGGCCCGGAACGTTGTAGACGCAGATCGGGAGCTCCGCGGCGTCGGCGATCGCGCGGAAATGGGCGATGATGCCGCGCTGCGGAGGCTTGTTGTACATCGGCGACACGTGCAACAAACACGTCGCGCCCGCGGCACGCATGGCACGCGAGTTCGCGATTGCGGTGCGCGTGTCGTTGGATCCCGCACCGGCCATGATCGGTACGCGCCCGCGTGCCTGCTCCGCGACGATGCGAACGACGCGGTCGCGTTCCTGCTCGGTGAGGGTGACAGCTTCGCCCGTGGAGCCGATCGGCACGAGGCCGTGAATCCCTTCCGCGATTTGCCAGTCCACGAGCGCGCGAAGCGCCGGCTCGTCGACCGAGCCGTCAGCCGCAAACGGCGTGACCAGCGCTGTCCAGCATCCCTTGAGACGTGCCATCGCCGCTACCCGAGCTGATCGTTGATGTAGTCGTCGAAGGAGAATACACCGGATTTGCCCACGAGCCACCGGGCGGCGGCGACGGCGCCTTCGGCGAACACCCGGCGGTCCCGCGCCTCGTGCACCAGGCGGATCTGCTCGAACGGCGAGTCGAGGATGACCTCGTGGGTCCCCGGCACACTGCCGACGCGAACGCTCGTGATCGGCCATTCCTTCCCGGACGCTTTCGCGGCCACACGGCCGAGCATCTTTGCCGTTCCCGAGGGCGCGTCCAGCTTGGCCGAATGGTGGGTCTCCAGGATCGCCCCCGAGAAACCCGGTGCCGATTTCGCGAGCGCCGCCGCGGTTTCGACGATACGCGAAAACATCGCGACGCCTATGGAGAAATTCGGGGCATGCATGAACGCGCCGCCGGAGCCGGACACTTCCTTTCGCACGGCGTCGAGCTGGGCATCCCAGCCGGTCGTGCCGGACACGACGGGAATGCCGGCCTCGAGGCACGCGCGAACATTTCCTGCCGCCGCCCCTGGCTCGGTAAACTCGATGGCGACATCGGCGATGCCGGCCCCGACGGCGCGCGCCATTTCCGCCGGCCCATAGATCGCAACGACGTCCGCGCCGCGGTCGGTGGCAACCTGCGCCACGGCCTTCCCCATCTTGCCGTCGCCGACAACGAGAATGCGGGTCATTCGAAGAACGCTCCGTGCAACCGGCGCATGGCCTCCGAGACCGCTTCTCCGTCCACGAGCAAGGTCAGGTTGATACCCGTCGCGCTGAGTGAGAGCATGTGCACCCGAATATCGCCGAGCGCGGACAGTGCGCGCGCCATCGACGGCGATGATGCACCCAGGTCGGCGCCGACAAGCGCGACAATCCCTCTGTTCCTCTCGATCGACACATCGCCGAGTTTGGAAAGGTCGTGGACGAGGTCATCGAGGTGCGAGGCATCATCGACGGTGAGCGAAACCGATACTTCCGACGTCGCGACCACGTCGACGGACGTACGGTGTCGCTCGAACGTGTCGAAGATTTCGCTCAGAAACCCGTGCGCCATCAGCATCCGCGTCGAGCGGACGCGCAGCATGGTCACGCCCTGCTTTCCGGCAATGGCCGTCACGGCCCGGCGTGGCGCATCGAAGGTGATGCGCGTGCCCTTCCCCTCGGGGCGGCGTGAATTGAAGATGAACACCGGGATCCCAAGCTTGACCGCAGGCGCGATCGTGCTCGGGTGCAGAACCTTCGCGCCGAACGACGCAAGCTCGGACGCTTCCTCAAAACGGATCTCTTCGATCAGCCGCGCATTCGACACCACGCGCGGGTCGGCGGTCAGCATCCCGTCGACGTCGGTCCAGATCTCGATCGCCTCGGCGGGAATTGCGGCGCCAATCAGCGCGGCCGAATAATCACCGCCCCCGCGGCCGAGCGTCGTCGTGATCCCCGTATCCGTTGAACCGACAAATCCGCCCATCACGGGGATTCGCTTCGCGCGCACATGCGGGGCGATGAGATACCGCGACGCCGCCGCAATTTCGTCGGTCTTCGGCTCGGCGCGCATGAACGTCGCGTCGGTCTTCACGACGTCGCGCGCGTCGATATGCACCGCGTCGAGTCCGAGTTTCCTGAACGCCGAGACGACGATGAGCGACGCGCATCGTTCGCCGATTGCGGCGATGGCGTCGTACGAACGCGGCGTGACGTGGCCGAGCGTGTTCAGGGCTGTCGCGAGCGCAGCGAGCTCCGTGAAGTGCGCCGTGACGGCGCCTTCGACGTCAGGCGCGCCCTCACCAAGAAGCGCGCGGCTTTCGGTGAGGTGCCGCTCGCGGAGCTCGTCCACGCCGCTCAGCGCCTTGATCAGCTGCCCGCCGGACGCCTGCTCCGCGATGGCGAGGAGTGCGTTCGTCACGCCCGCGAGCGCGGACACCACCACGATCGGCCGGCGCTCCGCCCGGCCGCGCACGATCTCAGCCGCGCGGCGAATCGCCGCTGCATCAGCGACGGACGTGCCGCCGAACTTGCAGACGATCATGCCGTTGGCAGGACGCCGGTGGCTGCAAGCCACTCCGCGTTGAGAATGGAACCTCCCGCGGCGCCGCGCACCGTGTTGTGTCCAAGGGCCACGAGACGGATGTCGAAGATGTTGTCCGCACGAACGCGGCCAACCGTCACCGTCATACCGCGACCGCGCCCGACGTCGCGGCGTGCCTGCGGACGATCCGGTGCGTCGTCGACGACCAGCGCGCGCTCCGGCGAGCTCGGAAGTCCGCGCGCTTCCTTCTTGCCACACCATCCCTTGAGTGCGGCGACCGCTTCTTCGACCGACGGCCTGGTCCTGAACGCGCACGACATCACCACCGTGTGGCCGTTTTCGACCGCGACGCGATTGGCATGCGCGCTCACCGCGAAATCCGCCGGAGCGATGCGCGCCCCCTCGAGCCGGCCCAGCATTTTCGGCAGCTCGCGCTCGATCTTCGGCTCCTCGTCGGCGATGTACGGGATCACGTTGCCCAGCGCGTCGAGCGACGGCACCCCGGGATATCCCGCGCCCGACACCGCCTGGAGTGTCGCGATAAACAACGACCGAAGACCGAATGCCTCGTGCAGCGGCGCAAGCGCGACTGCCGCAACCGTCGCGGCGCAGTTCGCGTTCGTAATGATCGCGCCATTCCAGCCCCGCTTCGCACGCTGAGCGGCGATCAGCCCGAGATGATCACCGTTCACCTCGGGGATGACGAGCGGCACGTCCTCTTCCATGCGGAAGTTCTTCGCGTTGGAAAGGACGAAGCGCCCGGCCTTCGCGAACGCCGGCTCGATTTCCCCTGCGGCGGCGGCGTCCATTGCCGAGAACACGATCGGTGACTTCACGGCATCCGGCGCGCACGGCACAACCGTGAGGGACGCGACGTCGCGCGGCATCTCGCCTTCGAGCCAGCGCGTGGCTTCGGCGTACGATTTCCCCGCCGACCGCTCCGACGCCGCGACTTCGGCCACCGTGAACCACGGATGACCGGCGAGAAGGCGAATGAACGTTTGTCCTACGGCGCCCGTCGCGCCGAGGACCGCGACGGGCCAGCGGCCCGCATGTGGTGTGGTCACGTTGTCAGAAGCGTGCGAACGAGCCGGACGTACGTACTGACGCTTTCGCGCAGTTCGCGGAGGGCGATGCGTTCGTCGGGTGTGTGTGCGACGTGAATACTGCCCGGCCCGTAGAGGAGAGGTGTCCCCCACCGCGACAGCAGCGGGATGTCCGTTGTGAACGACACGGGCGCCGTCTTGTAACCGGGGAGCGTGTGGAATTTCTGCGGCGGGATGTGCGAGCCGTACTCAACGTCGGCGACGCCGTCGGCCAGTTGCTCGATCATCTTCTGGACCGGCTCCTTGTCGCCAACGAGCCGGATCATCATCTCCGCCTCGGCTTCAGCAGGAATGACATTCGCCTCACCGCCCGCACGCATGACGCCGATGTTGAGCGTCGTCTCGCCGAGCACCGGATCGGACGGAAGCTGGAGCGCCTGCACCTTCGGGAGCAGCTCGAGCATGGGCGTCAGCGCGGATTTTCCGAGATGCGGATACGCGGAATGCGCCGCGCGGCCGTGCGCGCGAAGCGTCACGCGGAGCGATCCCTTCGCGCCGCTCACGAGGACGTTCTCGGTGGGCTCGCCGTTGATGAGAAACTTGCTCGTCGCGGGAAGCTGGTTCGCGAGTCGCGCTCCGTCGGAGCCTTTCTCTTCGCCGATCACGAACAGCAGGTCGAATCGCTCTTCCTTGCTTTCAACGAGCTCGTCGGCCGCGGCAAGCATCGCGGCCGCGATGCCCTTGGCGTCGCACGAGCCGCGCCCGTAGAGGTAGTCGGTCTCGAGCCGCGGGCCGAAATACGGCGGAACGGTGTCGAGGTGCGTCGACATGGTGACGACACCGCCACCACGCGTCGCCCACAGGTTCGACCGGCCCGGCGTGACTTCCTGCAACGACACGTTCCAGCCGCGCGCAATCAGGCGACGGGAAACGAAATCCACCGCCGCGCCTTCGTCGTAACTCGACGAAGGAATGGCCACCAGCTCGGCTGCAAGGGCAACGACGTCCGTCATAGACAGGACAAATTAGTCGCCGCACGGGGGGCGCTGCAGTGCTAACTACAACAACGCAAGCCGTTTAGACCGCGAACGACACGTGCTGCCGGTGGGCGGAGTCCCGCTTCCAGATGAACCCTTCGATGTAGTAGTGGAAGAGTCCCAGGCTGTAGATCAGCGTCGACGTGAAGAACAGGTGGTTACGCAGCGCGACGTACGCCACGAAAATGGACAGGACCGGACAAAGAATGAGCGGGGGCACACGCGTAAACGCGGTCGCACGGTAGAACCAGTTCTTCGGAGAGATCGCGTTCCTGTTCTGATCGTGCACGGTGTAGACGGCGTACGCCGTGACGTCGTGGATGATTCGAGGGATGACGATCACGAACAGGCTGTACTCCATGCGCCACAGCCAGTAGCAGACGCCGAGCATCGCGACGTTCGCCCACAGATACCACCGGCCAATGGTCGTCCGGCTTTCGCGGCTGAGCCGCCACGCCATGGCAGTCGCCAGCACGAGGAGCGCCGCGGCGGCGTACCGCGCCCAGCCGGTCAGTGAATGGCCGAGCACTTCGCGCTCCATGAAGGCCGCCGCGAAGATGGCCGCATAGATGAGAAACGACGCGACGACAGATATCCATTTCCACCCGCTGAACCACCGATCGGGCTTCCGGCCGAGCATCATCAGCGTGAGCCCAAACTGCTGGCCAAGCACGTGATACATCGTGTAGAACGCGAAGATCAGAAAGAACGCCTGAGTCCCGAGCAGAAACGGGGCTCCGATCGCGAACGCGATGATGCCAACCACCGGCCGAACCATGCGGCGACCGTACGCGTGGAGGTACTCCGGGTCGGCCATCATCATCACGCTCGCGACGATGTGCGGCATGGAGAAGATGACGGTCCAGAACGCCCACTCGTCGGGCTGCGACGGGAGATGGTGGCGCTTGAGTCCCTGGTCAAACCAGACCGTATCGGCGATGACGAGAAGCGCGACCGCCGGAATGATGGCGTACAGAGCGAACAGCACTTTGCTGTGTACGCGATACGGCGTGGCTGTCGCTGGCGCGTCCATGGGCTCTGAGATTAGCGTTGCGCCATGCGTGCGTGCGTGATGGCGCTCACCCTCACCGCCGTGGTGGCCTGCTCCGGGAAAGCGCCGGCGCCTGGCACTCCGAGCGGCGGCATCCCGGTTCCGCCCTTGGCGGACTCGGCGTTTCCGAAAACGCCGCTGGGCGCCGCCGCGCTGCGTGGAAGAGCTATCCTTATTGCGACGCGTGACTCGCTCCCCGACTTCGTCGGAAACGAGCTTCGGTGCACGAGCTGTCATCTCGACGAAGGCCGGCGTCCGTACGCGATGACGTGGGTGGGAGTGCACGGCAGATATCCGCAATACCGTTCGCGATCCGCATCGATTCAAAGTCTCGAGGATCGGATCAACGATTGTTTCCTGCGGAGCCTTGCGGGAAAAGCACTCCCGCCGGGCGACGACCGCATGCGCGCCATCCAGGCGTACATGGCATTCATCTCCGCGGGAGTCCCCGTCGGCTCGACGACGCGCGGACAGGGCATCGATTCAGTCACCGGCGCGCCGCCGGACACGCTGCACGGCGGGAAAGTCTTCATCGCCTCGTGCTCGCGCTGTCATGGCGCGAACGGTGAAGGATCGGACAGGGCAACGCCCGCGTTCGGCGCGCAGTCGTTCACGATCGGTGCGGGCATGGGCCGGTGGAAAACCGCCGCCGGTTTCATTCGCCGAAACATGCCGTTCGATCAACCCGGGACGCTGAGCGTGCAGGATGCAATCGACGTCGCCGCGTTCATCGACTCGCGGCCGCGCCCCGATTTTCCCGGCAAGGAGCGCGATTGGCCCAAAGGTGGCGCGCCGCCTGACCTGCCGTACCGGACGGGGAAGTAGTAGCTGGGAGCTACCTCTTCCTTCCGCGGCGCTTGAACTCGAGCAGCTTCTGCATCTCGCTCGCCGGTGGATCGACGGACGGCGTCTGCAGTGACTCCATGCGAATCGTCGCCTGCGCAACAAGCGTGAAGGTCAGCGTGTAGTCTCCGCCAAATCCGGGGTCCGCGTTGACCCAGATGCCCAGCGGACGGCCGAGGAACTTGCATGCGGGCATGCCGATCTGTTCGCTCACGCCGGGGTCATCTCCCCCTCTGCCGTCGAGAAACGTGCCGACCGTCTCGTCGAAGATGAAGAGCCACGCCGCAAACTGCGACGACGGCTTCACACTCACGCCGCAGCTGGCGGACGAGTAGACGACGTACTTGTCCACGAATGAACCGTCTTCGGAAATCGTACAGTCGCCCGCCTGGAGCCGCTGGCTGGCAAACGTTCCGCCGGTGACCAACACGCGTTTGACACACGGACTCGTGCCCGTGGTGGCCGAGCCCGTGAGCGCAAAGCTGCCGCCGCCAGACGCGGCACTCACACGCACGACGTACGTGCCCGCCGGGAGCAGCCATTCGAGGGGTGCTGTCACGTCGGGAGGCTTCGCGTAGTTGTCCGTTGCCGGCACGGTGCGCAATTCGAGCCATGGCGCGAAATCCGCCGACGTCGCCAGAACCGAGACACCGCCGGTGGCCGCCGTCGAGAACCGATAGGATGCCGTTGCGCGCCCCCCGGAGACGCACGTGTTCGCGGAAAGCGTACCCGTCGTCGACACAGGCAGCGTGAGCGGAGTCGCGCCGCAAAACACGATTGGTGTCGCGAGCGTCGTCGTGGCATCTCCGTTCGCGATACGGATGTCCGCGGAACCAGCCGAGGTCGCAAGAACGGATGTCGCAAACGTGCCGTCCGTTTTCGTCGTCCCGCTCGAGGGAGTGAATGTGAGTCCCGCCAGCCCCGAGCTGAACGCGATTGCTGCGGCGCCGATCGTGTTCCCAGGAGCGTCGCGCAGCGTGAACACCACAGGCACCGCTTCGCCAGTCGGCAGGCTTGGCGCCGCCAGCGAGCTCGTCGTCGACGCAGCGCTGATCGGGCCCGGACGCACACGAAACGCGCTCGACACAGCACTCAGGTCGTGCGCGGCCGCTGTCAGAACGACGTTCGAATCGACGCGCCGAAAACGGAAATGATCGAAGCGCGCGACTCCGTTGACGGCCCGTACAGCCGTCGGTCCGACAACGGGGTCGCCCGGCACCACCGCAAGCGTGACCACGTCGCGGGCACCGCGCTCGACGGCACCTGCGGAATCGAGGAGCTCGACTACTATCGGGACGTCTTCGCCTGCGGGGACGACACTCGCGGGCGCCGTCTGGAATCGAATTCCCGCCGGAACCTTGGCCGGCGCCAGCGATTTGTCACCGCCGCACGCGGAGACGGACGCCGCGATGGACGCGCATGCGATCACGGCGACGGTCATCCACGCCCTCGGTTGCAATCGAAGCATCGCGGCGGACTCGCTGCTCGTCAGCGTTGGCGTTGCATCGGCAACCGCGCCGGGCCTGATCCCGGCGCGAGTATTCCCGTCGCATCGTCTGAGCGAAGTCCGGCGCGCAACTGCGGTTGGCCGGTAAACGTGATCGTCATGGTGTAGGGCCCCGACTCGCCGACGTTGTAAGCGTTTACGACAATGGCCAGAGGCCCGACCGGCGACCGGCATGCCGGCAATGCGATCTTGGCATCCGTTCCTGGCGGGGACGTCTTCTGCCCGAATGACGCCTGCAGGTCGGGCAAGTCGTACGCCTCGAGCCACGTCGTGAATGCCGATGTTTTCACCGTGATCGTGCACGGGCGGGAATCAAAAATGCCAAACACGTCGGTCAGCGTACCATCGCCGAAGAAATCACAGTCGGAGGCGGACAACGTCTGGCCGGTGTACGTACCAGCCGCGACGACCAGCCGTGGCAACGGAGGCGGCGTACAGCCGGAGTTGGCGCTCGTCGCGGCGGTCGCGACCGAGAACGCACCGGTTCCCTGCAGCGAGCTCAGGCGTAGCTGGTACGCACCCGCGGGCAGAAGCCACTCGGCCGTCGCCGGCAAACCGAGGGGGCTGATCTTGATGTTGTTCCCGGGCGGTTGCGTTGTGAGCTCAAGCAGCGGGGTGAACGCCGCCGAGTTGATCGTCACGGCGGCGCCAGTCTGCTGCGTCGTCGTGAATTTGAAGACGGCGGTCTGGCGCCCGTCCGCGACGCATTGACCGCTCGGGAGGCTGCCGTTGGCGGGGCCCGGGAAGGTCAGCGCGGTACCGCCGCAGAGATCGATGACGGTGAGCGGCGCCGCAAACGTCACGGACGTTCCGTCGACCACCGCGGTGACGACCACGCTGCCCTCGGCCGTCGCGCGCATGGTCGTCGCGAACGTCCCAGTTGCTGTCGTCGTTCCCGCGGCGGGCGTGAACGTCACGCTGGCAAGGTTCGATGACACGGCAACGGGAACGTTCGGCAACAGATTCCCGAATCCGTCTCTGAACGTGAACGTGAGGCTGGCGTTCGTATTTGCGTTGAAGTTTCCAGCAGGCGCGCCGATGGTCGACTGCGATGCGGCGGCGTTACCGGGATGCACCGCAAAGACGTCGCTCACGACCGTGAGTCCCTGCGCCGCGGCGACGAGCTGCACCGCCGATCCGACCTGCGTGGCCTGCACCGCGGAAAACGTTGCGACGCCGCTGTTCGCCCGCACGGTCGTCGTTCCGGAGAGTGCCGATCCGGTCACGGTGAGTGTGACGCTATCGCGCCACCCCTTCACGCGCTTGCCATTCGCGTCGAGCCCTTCCACCACTGCGGTGAATGCGACACCGGCACTGACCGTAGTCGGTATCGTCACAAAGCGAATGCTGGCAACCGCGCTGCCGCCGGGATCGTCGGAGCCACACGATGCGGCGAACGCGGCGGCGGCGATCACCGCGGTGCACTGGAGTGCTTTCCGGATTTGCGAAGCGAGCTGCGTCTGCAACGACATACCGAGTCTCAGCGTGGACTGCGATGCGCCTTCGTCGTTCTCAGGTACTTCGTTGCGCGGTACTGGGACAGCGGGCTGCGAGTGCGAGGGCCGGGACTCGAACCCGGACGGGGTTGCCCCCAAGGGATTTTAAGTCAGCGCCCCGCGTTTGCACCATGTTGCACCTTGTCGCAACTGCACGCAGACCAACCCCTTACGAGATTCGGCGATCGCATCCGCTTGCATGGAACGGCAACGGTTCGGGCACCGATATGTCCGAGATTTGTCCACAAATGTCAAGCACCGGCCGCCGACTTCGGCTCAGCAGTTACCCCGGCCGTCTCCTCCACGAGAGAGCGCAGATGTTCCGGAAGCAGGTGCGTGTATTCCATGGTGGTGGCGAGTGAGGCATGCCCGACCGCCTCCTTCACGTGGACTGGGTTTGCCCCTGCGGCCAGCCACGTAGTAACACGACGGTGACGGAGGTCATGCGGTCTGAAGCCCTTCGGCATTTTCGCGTTTGCGGCGGCGCGAGCAAATGCCTCTCGCATCGACGTTATGCGGTCTCCTGCCGTAGCGGTCCGTGTTGCCACCTCATGGTGAAATACAAATGCAGAGCGCTCGCCCTTGTAGGTAACCATCCGGTACCGGGCCGCATGCACGTGCAGGGCTGACTTCAGGCGGGCCGTCAGCGGCACCGCGCGCGAGCGCCCACTCTTCGTTCGGTGACCTTCGCGACCGCTAACGATGTGGGCAAAGCCAGATGTGAGATCAACATCTTCCCAACGCAGTTGCAGAGCTTCGCTGTACGCTCGCGCACCGGTCTCAGCAAGAAACAG
>DASRAP010000361.1:0-2372 GCA_035638155.1 Gemmatimonadaceae bacterium
GGCAAGCCGATGCCGTTCACGTACGATCCCAATCCCGACGGCGGCCATTCGATCCACGCGAAGTTCGCGGCGCCCGTACCGCAGGGCGGTATTGGCCGCGTGCTCATCTACAAGACCTATGAGGACGAGCGCACATACCAGGTCTACAAGGAGGCCAATCCGCAGTATGGCATCCAGCCGGATGACATCTCGTGGGTGCGAAGCCTGAGCGGGTACCGGCTCGGCGTGATTCTTCCGCCGGGGTACGCGTTCCTTTCGTCCAATGTGGCGGCGCAGATGAGCACGACGAGCGACGGGCGCCTGGCGTTGCATTTCGCGAATCCGAGCGGGCAGAGTAATCCGGTGACGCTGCACGCGCGGAAAACCGCGACCACGTTCATGCCGACGGCGTACACGGACATGTTTTTCGACGACGCGAAAACGCTGTACGACCTCGGTGATCCTGCCGCGCACATCATGCGCGTGGACCAGATCTACAGTGATTACCGAAAGGGTGATTCACCCGCGGTCGATCTCATGGCGTATGCGCCGCTCACGGATCTCAAGGTGGTCGATCTCGACACCGCCCTGCCGCTCGCGACGTCGAAGAAGGGAAGCGCGACGGTCGTGAAACTCGGCGTTCCGATCGAGAACGACAAACAGAGTGCGCATCTCGAAGTGACCGGCGCGCTCCGCGACGACGGCTACACGGTCGTGAACGGCGCACTCACGTTCGACCGAACGCTCAAGGGACTGCGCAACACGATTCTGCTTCCCGCCGGCTGGGAGGTCGCGTCCGTCTCGCAGTCGGCGACTGTCGGGATTTACCAAGGACGACAGTTTGTCGCGTTAATCAATCTCAACGCGGAAAACAGTTATCGCGTGGTGATTACGGCGCGAAGATAGGGCCGAAGGGTCAAAGGGCCGAAGGGCCAAAGGGAAGCTCGATGCGCCCTTCGGCCCTTCGACCCTTCAGCCCTATTTTCGAAGCCAAACGTCCTCGATAACGATCACTGGCTTCGACATCGACTTGCCGTTCACCGTGAGCGTGACGAGGTAGGTCCCGGCCTCGACGCCGCCGCCACCGCCGCGGCCGCCACCGCCGCCACCGCCCCCACGTCCACCGGCCGCCGTGGTGTCCGCGTTGCCGCGGCCGCGCGGACCGACGGTGTCGCGCACAAGCGTCCATTGCACCCGATTCAAGCCGACGTTGCGCGTGCCATTCGCCACGTACACTGGCGCGTCCTGTGCATCGGTAATGCGGATCGAGACATCGCCGCTCGGCGCGGACTTGAGGTAGTAGTTGATCGCCACGCCGCGCGGCGGATTCTCGCCCGTGAACATCCCGCCCATGCGGCCGCGATTCCCCATCTGGATATCCGGAATCCACGCCACCGTGGGACGCAGATCGAAGAGGTGGAAGTCCGAGCTCTGCACCGCCGGCGTCATCTGCTCGAGCGGCGTGATGTCATCCATGATCCACACGCTGCGCCCATGCGTCGCGAGGACGAGATCATTCTCCCGCGGATGGATCAGGACGTCATCGATGCGCACCACGGGCAGGTTGTTCATGAACTTCTTCCACGAATTCCCGGCGTCGAGCGAGACCCAGAACGCGTATTCGGTACCGACAAACAGCAGATTCGGATTCCGGATGTCTTCCTTGATCACGTTCACGTTGCCCGGAGTCGGAAGATTTGCCGCGATGCTCTTCCACGTCTGCCCATAATCGTGCGTGACATACACGTACGGCTTGTGGTCGTCGTTCCGGTGACAATCGAACGACACGTAGTTCGTCGCCGCGTCGAAGTGCGACGGCTCTACGCGCGACACATAACACTCCTTCGGTGACCCCGTGACGCGATCGGTCACGTTCGTCCAGGTGAGGCCTCCGTCGCGGCTGGTTTCGAGATTGCCGTCGTCGGCGCCCGTCCAGTAGAGACCGGGCAGCACCGGCGACTCGGCGATCGTTACGAGGTTGCTGTAGCTCTGCACGCCATCATGCTGCGCAATCATCGCAGGACGGCTCGCGTCGGCGCCGCCGCGGCCACCGCCGGGAAGCACACCCATGATTTCGCGCGTTTCGCGATTGATGGCCTTCGTCAGATCGGGACTCGCGGTCCAGTTGTCGCCGCGATCGTCGGAGCGGTGAAACCGGTTGGAGCCGATCAGCAGCGTGTTCGGGTTGTGCGGCGACAGCATGAACGGCGTATTCCACTGGAAGCGGAGCGCCTCGGGCTGCGTGAGTCCGGAAATGATGTTGCCGAACGAACCCGGTGGACGCGGACGCTGCAGCGGCACGGGAACAGCATTCGCGGAGTCCGCACCGCCGCGGCCGCCACGCCCACCTGCGCCGCCGCCACCACCGCCGCCGCGGCCCCCGCCGCCACCGT
>DASRAP010000362.1:0-10534 GCA_035638155.1 Gemmatimonadaceae bacterium
GTCACGCCGTCGGCCGATAGCTCCGTAAACCCGCTGTCGATGATTGAGCGAAAATGTTCGATCCTAAACGCGTGGAGTCTCATGTTTGCTTTGGGCCACAGGTTTGACCGCCGCGCCTCACACCGATAACGACGAAGGCGAGTGAGGAAAGATCCTCACTCGCCTCGATCACAGAGCATCACACCGCCGTTAGTACATTCCGCCCATGCCGCCGCCACCGCCACCGGGCGCCGGATGCGCTGCTTCCTTCTCCTTCTTCTCCACGACGAGCGCTTCCGTCGTGAGCAAGAGGCCCGCGATCGACGCCGCGTTCTGGAGCGCCGTACGCGCCACCTTCGTCGGATCGATCACGCCCGCCTGCACCAGATCTTCATACGTGTCGGTCAGCGCGTTGTAGCCGAAGTTCTTGTCCTTCGACGCCCGCACCTTCTCGACCACGATCGAGCCTTCACCACCAGCGTTGAGCACGATCATGCGGATCGGCTCTTCGATCGCGCGGCGCACGATGTCGACGCCGATCTGCTCGTCTTCCTCGAGCTTCACGCCCTTGAGCGCGGCCTGCGCGCGAATGAACGCCACGCCACCGCCCGGCACGATGCCTTCCTCGACCGCGGCACGCGTCGCGTGCAGCGCGTCTTCCACGCGCGCCTTCTTCTCCTTCATCTCGGCTTCCGTCGCCGCGCCGACGTTGATCACCGCCACGCCGCCCGCGAGCTTCGCCAGCCGTTCCTGCAGCTTTTCCTTGTCGTAGTCCGACGTCGACTTGTCGATCGCCGAACGGATTTCCTTGATGCGGCCCTGGATCTTGTCCTGCTCGCCCGCGCCGTCGATGATCGTCGAGTTGTCCTTGTCGATCACGATGCGCTTGGCCTTGCCGAGGTCGTTCACGACCACGTTCTCGAGCTTGAAGCCGACTTCGTCCGAGATCACCTGGCCGTTCGTCAGCGTCGCGATGTCCTGCAGCATCGCCTTGCGGCGATCGCCGAAGCCCGGCGCCTTGACCGCGCACACGCGGAGCGTGCCACGCAGCTTGTTCACGACGAGCGTCGCCAGCGCTTCACCTTCGATGTCTTCCGCGATGATGAGGAGCGGCTTGCCCATCTGCGCGACCTTTTCGAGCACCGGGAGGAGATCCTTCATCGACGACACCTTCTTGTCGTGGATGAGGATGAGCGCGTCCTCGAGGACCGCTTCCATCTTCTCCGGATCGGTCACGAAGTACGGCGACACATACCCGCGGTCGAACTGCATGCCGTCGACCGTTTCCAGCGTCGTCTCGAGGCCCTTCGCCTCTTCGACCGTGATCACGCCGTCCTTGCCGACCTTCTCCATCGCCTCGGCGATGAGGTTGCCGATCTCGGTGTCGTTGTTCGCGGAGATCGTGCCGACCTGCGCGATTTCCTTCTTGCCGCTCGACGGAACGGAGATCTTCTTGAGCTCTTCCACGACCACCGCAACGGCCTTGTTGATGCCGCGCTGAATCGCCATCGGGTTCGCGCCGGCCGTGACGTTCTTGAGGCCTTCGCGGAAAATCGCCTGCGCGAGCACAGTCGCCGTCGTGGTGCCGTCGCCCGCAAGGTCGCTCGTCTTGGTCGCGACTTCCTTCACCATCTGCGCGCCCATGTTTTCGAGCGGATCAGCGAGCTCGACTTCCTTGGCGACGGTGACGCCGTCCTTGGTGACCGTCGGCGCGCCGAACTTCTTGTCGATGACGACGTTCCGGCCCTTGGGGCCGAGCGTGACCTTCACCGCTTCGGCGAGCTGGTCCACGCCGCGCTTGAGCGCCGCGCGGGCTTCCTGATTGAAATGGAGTTCTTTAGCAGCCATGTGAGTTCAGTTGTGAGTGGTGAGTGGGCGAGTATGGAATCAGCCGATGACCGCGAGAACGTCGCTCTCGCGGAGGATCAGGCGCTGCTCGCCATCGATCGTGACTTCACTGCCCGCGTACTTCGCATACAGCACCTTGTCGCCGATCTTCACTTCCATGGGAATGCGGTTGCCGGTCTTTTCCTCGACCCGGCCCGGCCCCACGGCGACGATCTCGCCCTGCTGCGGTTTTTCCTTGGCCGTGTCGGGGATGTAGAGCCCGCCCCGCATCGTCTCGGCGTCCTCGAGGGGCTTGACGACCACCCGGTCCGCCAGCGGAGCGACCTTGGTTCCTGTCGCGCTTTTCGTAGCCATGCTGTGATGCTCTCCGTTGTTGGAAAGAGGTCAGAACTGCAGGATTTGTGATGTTAGCACTCATGGTTCGTGAGTGCTAAGAGCAATCTAACAGGATGGGGCTGCAGGGGTAGTGGGCTGGAACGACCGGGCTAGTGGGCTAGTGGGCTGGAGGGCTAGTGGGCTAGTGGGAACTGCCGGCACGCGCATTCGGCGGTTCCCCCTCTAGCCCTCTAGCCCTCTAGCCCTCTAGCCCTTCAAACGCCAGCCGGAGCCCGACCAACGTCAGCTCCGGCACCACCCGCTCTATCGACGGACAGAGGGGCGCGATCTGCGCCGCAAGGCCTCCGGTCGCGACGACCATCGGGATCGAGTCCTTCCTCGGCCAGGCCTCCCGGATCCGCCTGACCAGACCTTCCACCTGCTCCACCGCGCCGAGGACCACGCCGGAGCGGATGGCTTCGTCGGTCCGCCGCCCGATGACCGACTTGGGGGCGCGGAGCTCCGTCGCGCTCAGCTGTGCCGTCCGGCGAAACAGCGTCTCGGCGCTCGTTCGGATGCCGGGCGAGATCACGCCGCCCAGAAACACGCCGTCGCCGGTGATGCAGTCGAACGTGGTCGCCGTCCCGAAGTCGACGACAATGGAATCGCGTTTGAACAGCCGGCTCGCCGCGAGGGTGTTGAGAATCCGGTCCGCGCCCACGCTCGCTGGTTCCTCGACGTCGAGCGTGATGGGGAGCTTGGTCGTGCCGTCGATGATTTTCACCGGCGCGCCGGTCGCGGCCGCGCACGCCTCTTCGAGTGTCGACGTGAAGCCCGGCACGACCGACCCGATCGCGCATCCGGTCACCGCGCCGGGCGCAACACCCTGCGCGCTCAGCAACGCGCGCAACGCAAACGTGAGCTCGTCCGGCGTGCGTGGTGTGTCGGTCGTGAGTCGCCACTGCGCGACCAGTCGCTCGCCGTCGAAAAGGCCGAGCGTGGTTTCCGTATTCCCTGCATCAGCGACGAGCAGCATTACGCGTTCTCCAGGACGACCGACCCCGTGCGAACGGAACGTTCACCCTCGTCAGTCTCGATGAGCAAGTCGCCGGCAGGCAGGATCCCGGCGGCGACACCGGCGATGGGTTCGGCTATGCGCTTGCCCGCGAGATAGTCGCGCGACCGCCATTCATCGAGCTCGCGAGTCGTGAGCTCGCCCATGAGCTCCACGGCGCGGCGCATCGCAGGGATCGCACGCATGAGCGCGTCAAGGCGCGACGTGCCGGCCTTGAGTCCTGTGGCGCCGGGAACGTCGGCGGGCGGCGCACCCACATTGATGCCGGCGGCAACCGCGACCCACTCGGCGTTCCGCACGCGCCAGCGCGTTTCGATCAGAATGCCCGCGAGCTTTCGTCCGTTCACGTAGAGATCGTTGGGCCACTTGAGCGCGATTCTCGCATCGGCCAGCGGATCGAGCGCGGCGGCGAGCTGAAGCCCGACGCGCAGCGACAGCACGTCGAGCACCGCGCCCACGGCGGGCCGTTCGACGAGCGTGCAGAGAATCGCCTGCCCCGGCGACGCGCTCCACTTGGCGCCGCTCCGGCCGCGCCCGCGCGTCTGCTCATCGGTGAGCACGAGTGTGCCGGGGGGCGCGCCGGTCGATGCCACGCCGTGCGCGACATCCATGGTCGATGTCGTGCGCTCGCGCAGCACCACGCGCGGAAGCCCAAGACGTTCCGCGAGCTCCGCTTCATTCAATCCTTCGAATCTGATTTCGCGCACCGCTACCCCCGCGCGAAGACGAGCGCGAGCACGGCAGCGCCGAGCACCACGCGGTACACGGCGAAGATGCCGTATCCGCGTGTGCGCACCAGCCGGAGGAGAAACGCAATCGCAAACCAGCCGCTCACCGCCGCACACGCCACACCAACGATGAGGGGAGTGAGCGAGCTCGCCTCGCGAATGGCGTGTGGCACCTTGAGCACAGCGGCCGCAGCGGTGATCGGCATGAGCAGCAGAAACGAAAACACCGCGGCGCTCTCCCGGTCGAACCCGAGCGCGCGCCCCGCGGTGATCGTCGACCCCGACCGCGATACGCCCGGCACGAGCGCCGCAACCTGCGCCACGCCAACGATGATTGCGTCGCGCACGGTCAGTTGGTCCAGCCGCTTCACGCTGGACGCCCAGCGGTCGACGGCCCACAGCACGATGCCCATGATGATCAGCATTGTCGCCGTGAGCGCCGGTGAACGAAAGACGGTCTCGGCTTGTTTCTCGAGCAGATACCCGCCAATGCCACCGGGAATCGTACCGACGACCAACAGCAGTGCGCGCCGCTCGTGCACGTCACGCGGGCCGCGCCCGCCAGTGAGCATCCTGAGCGCGGCCGACGCGAGTGCAATCCATTCGGTACGGAAATACCAGAGCACCGCCAGGAGCGTGCCCACGTGCAGTGCGACGTCGAACGCGAGACCGGGCTCGGGCCAGTGAAACGCCCATGGCGCGAGCGAGAGATGTGCGCTCGAGCTGATCGGAAGAAACTCGGCGAGTCCCTGCAGAATGCCGAGGACCGCCGCCTGCCAGAGCGGGATATCGGTCACGCATTCACCGCCGTGCGGTAGAGCGACTGATATCGTTCAACGATGGCATCGATGCCGAACCTGGCGCGCGCGTCGTCAGCGGCGGCCGCGCTGGCGGCGTTCCACCGTTTGGAATCCGACAACAGTCCGATCGCGGCGTCGCCCATCGCACCCGTATCGCCCAGCGGACAGAGAACGCCGGTTTCGCCGTTGCGCACGACTTCGCCCACGCCGCCGACATCGGTGGCCACAACCGGAACGCCGGTCGCGAGTGCCTCGAGCGCACTCAGGCCGAACGACTCCGTTGAGCTTGTGAGAAGGAAGAGATCCGCAGACGCGAGGAGCGGCGCGACGAGCTCGATACGCCCCAGGAACCGCACGTCCTTCTCGACGCCGAGCGCCTTCGCTTCCTCCTCCGCCTCCGCGCGGTCAGGCCCGTCGCCAACCATGACGAGCGTGGACGGCATTGCGGCGTGCACGCGCGCAAAGACGCGGACCGTGTCGCGCACGCGTTTCACGGACCGGAAGTTCGACACGTGCATGAGCACCTTGTGTCCCTTCGGCAGGCTCTCACGCAAATCGGGGCGCCACCGCGCGCGATCATATACGGCGGGATCGACGAAGTTCGGAATCACCTGCACGTCACACCCGGCGCACCCGAACGCACGAATCGTTTCGTCCTTCAGGTACTGCGAGACGGCCGTGATGCGGTCCGATTTCTCGATCGAGAATTTCGTGATGGCCTGATACGCGTGCGCCTGCCCGACGAGTGTGATATCCGTGCCGTGGAGCGTCGTGATCACCGTGACGTCACCGCCTTGCTCGCGCAGCATCTCGCGCGCAATCCACGCACTCGTCGCGTGCGGGATCGCGTAGTGCACGTGCAGTACCGACAGCCCCTGTTCCTGCACCACTTGGTGCATGCGGACCGCCAGCGCCAGATCGTACGGGGGATACTCGAACAGCGGATAGTGCCCCACGTCGACTTCGTGGAAATAGACGCGCGGCAGATACTCGGGGAGCCGGAATGGCGGCTGGTAGGTAATGAAGTGCACCTCCCAGCCCCGTGCAGCGAGCGCGATGCCCAGCTCCGTCGCGACCGCGCCAGATCCACCGTATGTCGGGTAACACGTGATGCCGATCTTCACGTTGCTTCTTCTCCGTTCCACCAGGCCGTTGCGCGCGCCGCGGCGTCGTCCGCCGACGGATCGAGCAGCGTAACCGGTCCGTGCCTGAGTTGCCGGCGAAACCACGTGCGCTGCCGGCGGGCGTACTGCCTCGTGTCCTGAATTATCGCACCGCGCACATCGGTTTCGGCGACCCCTGCGTCCACCATGGCGGCGAGCTGCTCATAGCCGCACGATTTCCAGGCAATTGCGGACCGCGGCACGCTCCGCCGAAGCGCGCGCACCTCGTCCATCCACCCCGCGCGCAGCATTGCGTCGACGCGGTCGGCGATTCGCCCTTCGATTGCCGGACCCGGATCGATCACAAGATACCGGACCGCTCGCGGCGCAGGCGGTGCACCGCTTTCATGCCACTCGGTCAGCGTGCGCCCCGTGAGCAGCGTGACCATGATGGCGCGGCGCCACTGCGCCGGGCCGAGTCGCGTGAATGGCGGGTCCACGGATTGGCACCATGCGCGGAGCTCGTCGTGCGTCATGACGGCCATTCTTCGCTCGAGCGCGTCGCGTCCCGCCTCGTCGAGATCGGGCACGGCATGCAGCGGCGCAACCAGCGCGGAAATCCAGAAGCCTGTGCCACCGACGACCACCGGCGTCTGGCCGGCACCGGCGATGTCAGCCAGCCATTCGTCAGCGCTTGTCGCAAAACGCACAGCGGACCACCGTTCGGTCGGGTCGGCAACATCAATTCCGTAGTGCGGTACCCGCGCGCGCTCCTCCGCGCCGGGCTTTGCCGTTCCGATGTCGAACCCGCGATAGATCTGCCGCGAATCTGCGCTCACGATGGCAGCGCCGAACCGCTCGGCGAGCATCATCGCGAGGGCGGATTTTCCGGCGGCCGTCGGGCCGACGATGATACGGAGGCTATTGTCGGCCGAAACGCTTTTCGAGCTCATCCCATCCGAGGAGCACGATGGTTGCGCGCCCGTGCACGTCGTGCGGCGCGAGCGATGTCCGAGCGAGATCCGCGTACAGCGCGCGCATTTCCGGCTGCGACAACGCGTCGCCCGCCTTGATCGCTGCCTTGCAGGCGATCGTCGCCGCGAGCTTCTCGTGCCGGCCGTGCGTGCTCGGCGCGCGGTCGCCCGCGAGCGTCGCAAGCGATTCGCGAATGCACCGCGCGGCGTCGAAACGCGGGTGCGGCATCGGTACGGCATTCACGATGAGCGTTTCGCCACCGAACCCTTCGATCTCGAAGCCCAGTCGCGTGAAGGACTCGCGATTTGCGTCGAACGCATCGGCTTCGGACGGCGACAGATGCAGCGTGAGCGGAAACAGCATCCGCTGCGACGGCGCGGCGCCGCGTTCCAGAGACGCCATGAACCGTTCGTACAACACGCGCTCGTGTGCGGAGTGCTGGTCGATCAGCAACACACCGTCATCGCGCTCGGCGAGCATCCACGTGCGCCGCACCTGAATGAGCGGCGGTACGTCGACCGCAACGTCCTGCAAATCCGCGATCGCGACCACGGACGACAACGGTGCGGGCGCGCCGGCGCTGTCATCGTCCGCCGCGGCGTCAAAGAGCGCGCCATCACTCACGGGGCGGAGCGCTTCGATATCGACGCGCGGAGGGACAAATGGTGTCGCATTCCACACACGAATACCGGGCACGCTCTCGACGTTCCCCAGTGAGCGCCGGACGGCGCGCTCCACCAGGCGCTCGAGCGGCCAGCGATCGCGGAACCGGACCTCTGCTTTCGCCGGATGCACGTTGACGTCGACGTCGGATCCCGGGAGATCGATCATCAGCAACATCGACGGGCGCACTCCTGCGGGAAGCGTCGTGCGGTATGCGGATTCCGCCGCGCGGACGATGCCGTTGTCGCGCACGGCACGGCCGTTCACGGCGAGCCAGAACCGGCGCGCCGCGGTACCGACGTCGTTCGGTTTCTCAATGAGCCCATGCACGCGCACGGGCCCGTCGATGTCGTCCACCGCGAGAAACGATTCCGCGATGTCGGCGCCCCACACCGCGGCCACACGCTCCCGCAACGATTTGACGGGCGGCCACGTGAGCACGGGCTTGTCGTCGTGCGCGGCGGTGATGCCCACGTCGGGACGGAGGAGTGCCGTTGCGGTGAGCGTGTCGACGATCGCGCGCCACTCTGTGCGCGCTGCGCGCAGGAATTTGCGGCGCGCCGGAACCTGCGCAAACAATCCCTCGACGCTCACGGTCGTTCCGCGCCGGCGTGCGCAATCCTCCGGGCGGCGGACGTGACCGTGGCTCGCGTGCACGAGCGTCGCTTCGCCGTCCCCGGTTGCCGTTTCGAGCGCGAGCTCGGACACCGACGCGATCGCGGGAAGCGCTTCGCCTCGGAATCCGAACGTGCCGATCCCGACGAGATCCTGCGCCGCACGAATCTTCGAGGTCGCGTGCCGTGCGAGCGCGAGCACCGCATCGCTGCGGGGCATCCCGTGTCCGTCGTCGCTCACGCGGATCAACGCGCGCCCACCATCGCGCACCTGAACGTCCACGTGGCGCGCGCCGGCATCGAGCGCGTTTTCGACGAGCTCCTTCACGACGGACGCAGGGCGCTCCACGACTTCACCCGCCGCGATCTGGTCCGCGACGTCGCTCGGCAGCACCTGCACACGTGATGTCACACGTGAAATCTCCCGGGTGCGCGGGAGTGGGTCAATCGTGACTCAATTACGCAGGGGACGCCCGTTCAGGTCGAGCACGCGCGCCGCGTCGATCCAGCCGTCGCGATTCTCCTGCCCCGCCACGCGGACCCACACGCCGCTCCGCTCAACGACCTTGAGCAGTTCGCCCGTGAGCGGCATGGCGCCGGCCTCGGCGCCGAGGGCCGGCAGTGACCGGAGCTGCGCAGGTTTCGAAACAACCACCACGCGGTCATCCGTGAGCCGCGCATAGTGGACGCGCGACACGACCGCGACGAGCGCGCCCACTGCAACGGCGCCCATCGCGACGCGTGGATGCCGCGAGCGCCAGACGCCGAGCCACCCGCCGCCCCAGAGGAGGAGCGCCACCCAGCCGAGGAGGCGCCGCGGCAGGGGCCACACGTCGCGCTGGCTCGCGCCGGCATCCGCACCGACGAGGGTGAGCAGGTCCCGCACGTTGTCGTCGAGTGGATCGAGCCGAAGCGCGCGTTGCCACGCCACCACTGCGCGCGCGGTATCGGCGGCTTCCCAGCTGGCGGTACCCGCGTTCGCCCACGCCGACTGCGCGGCGGGCACGCCGGCAGCGGCGCCAAAGAAATCGGACGCGGCGACCGCGGCGTTGCCTTTCGCGTATTCGGCGAGACCCTTGTTGAACTGTTCGCGCGGTGCGGCCGACTGCGCGGCTCCGACGCCCGCCGCGACCGCGAGGATGATGATCGCCGTGGCCTTTGCCGCCTTCCGCCGCCTGCGAGACTTGCGCGCCGCGCGCTGTACGCGCACGGCCTCTTCATCAACCTTCTCGTACAGCGCGAGCGCGCGTGCGGGAACGTTGATGTTCGGCGGCGACGCGCCGCCGTACACGCTACGGTCCAGCTCCATCACGAACGTCACCAGGTCATCCGCGGTCGCGTCGGTCACTCCGCGGTGCCTCAGAATCTTTCGGAATTCCGCCGCGTCATCCCAGCGGAGTGATTCGCGGCCGAGGCGCGTTGCGAGTGCGGCGGAAAGCGCCGCGCGCGTTTGCGGAAGGCTCGCGCCGTTTGCGTCCGCGAGCGAGCGAAGCGCTTCGCCGGGCACGGATAGCTTCCGGCGTTTGGGGCGTTCGCGCGCGATGCGCCGAAGCGCTGGAATCGGCACGATCGCCATCGCGATCCAGTACCACAGCGTGCGGTCCGGCGCGTCGGGCAGCACCGGCCCCCATCCATTTCTGAGCGGCAGCGCGCCGCGCCGCAGCCCGCCAGTCGACGAGCTGTCGAATGAAACGATGCTTCCCTCGCCGATCGACACGGAAACCGTTGACGATCGTGCAGAGCGGTATCGGCGCTCGGAAGGATCGAAGAAGCTGTACTCGACGGGGGGAATGTCCTTGAGGCCATCGAGCGAAGGCGTCACCAGAAAATCGAACTCCTTTGCGCCCCGCACCGACGCGGCGAGGGAATCGATCGTGACGCGTTCGGCGCTCGGGACCACGGTACCCCACGGAAGCGTGAAGGTCGGACGCGGCAGCAGGTTGACGTTCGCGCTCCCCGACACGCGGAGGGTCACGAGAAACGGATCACCCACGCGCGCGGCACGCGCGTTGGTTTTCGTCGAGATCTGCAGATCGCCCACTGCTCCGGTCCAGTTGGGCGGACGTCCGCTCGCCGGCGGTGAAATCGCCACGATCGTGACCGATTCCGAACGCAGGGTGTGCGTTTCCTCCCTGCTGAAGAACGACGCGCCCAACGGCATCGTGTACGTGAGCCGCGCGGGCGGAATGACGATCTTCCCCGGCGCCACCGGAAAGAGCGCGCGGCGGAACACATGGACTTCATACGTGCGCCCGTCGCGAACGACCGTGCGCGCACCCTGCGAATCGTGAAGATCGTACGCGAGCACCGACCGCAGCTCGGGCGGAATGAACTCCGGATTCTTGCGCAACCGCTGGCGCACTTCGTCCGCGATGAACACGCCGAGCTCGTACGTGGCCGGCGCGCCGACATACACCGTTTCCGGGACGATCGC
>DASRAP010000363.1:0-5513 GCA_035638155.1 Gemmatimonadaceae bacterium
CATGAGCGGCGCATAGTTCGTCGAATCCAGCCATGCCGATACGCCGCGACCGGGGATGCCATACGCGGCATACCAGAGGCAGGGCTCGAGGTGCCGGAGCACATCGTCTCGCGATATCGCACGTTTCCAGGACGGGGAAACCGAGAGCACGACGACACACGACTTGCCGTCCGTTGCTTCCGGCGCGTACGCATCCCCGGCAGAGAAAAACTGTTCACGATCGGCTGGTGCCAGGGTCGTGCGCGGCGTGATCGAGAATCGATCACTGCGTGGTGCGCCGAGCGCGGCGGCAATGATGACTCTGGCGGAGCTGTCGTGAGCGCGAAGCGCGCGGTCAATCTGCCTGACGGCATCATTCAGCTCGCCGAGATAGGTCGCGGGAATTCCGGGCTCACTCACCACGACCAATCCACGCGCCTGTCCGGCTCGCTGAACCGCATCCCGTGCAACGGCCAGGCTCGCAGCCCGCATGAAGAGCTCGGTCTGGAGCTCGTAACGCGTTTCGGCGTCGTGCAAATCGCTGAAGACTGATCGTACACGAACGGTTTCATCGGTGGGGCGCGACGGAACGAGCAGCACGGCGCCCGCCACGGCCGCGAGCAGTGTGAACGCAATGCTTCGCAGAGCTCCGGTCATGGCCGTCGTCCAGTTGCGAAACCCGCAACTGCCGCGGTGAATGCGAAGAGGATCACGACCTCGCGTCCGTTCGGCGCCGGCGACGGAGTGCGCGACGCAAGAACGCTGCGGCGCCAATCGCTGACGGCCGAGTCGACCGGAGCTCCGGCCGCCCGCGCGAGCAATGTTCCAATGTCCTCCGACTCTGGTCCCTGCATGACGCGGGTGAATGCGCCGTCTCCGCCCTGTTTGAGTGCGCGCGCGAGCACGTCACGGTGCGCGTCCCGGGGCACCAGAGTCACATTGTGTGCCCAGCTCATCACCGCAGTGCACGCGCTGTCGGAACGACGGACGATGCAATCGTCAGCCGTCTCACGAAACCCCGGTCCCCAACGGATTGACGCGCGCGACGCGTCGATCGCGATTCGGCGTCGGGTTTCCAGGTCGTACCAGGCCGCCACGGTGTCGTCGCCAGCCACGATCGCCAGTGAAGACTTGCACGCCGCGAGGGATCCATCCAAACACGCGCCGGTCACGGGATGGATGCCACGTCTCATCTGCATGAACGTAAGCCGGTCCATCGCGGCGTCGTTTACGTGAAGCGGCACGTAGTTCTGGACCCATCGGCGAAGCCGCTCCGGCAGCCTGTCCCCGGCTTTCGTGCCGAGCCAATCGGTCACACTGTACGAGATACGCTCTTCGTCAGGCCTGTGCGCTTCGACAAGCACATACAGTATTGGATGCCTGAACGCGGACCGCAGCTCGAAACGTTCCAGTGCTGTGCCCGATTTCGCACCCCCGCGCTCTGCCGGCGGAAGTCCCTCCTCGGCCGGAGTAATCGAGAACGATTCACCGAGCAGCAGGCTGTCCAGACCCGAGCCAAGAATCGGCTGGGCATGCCGAAACGCATCCGCGAAGCCCGAGTCGATCGCAGCAACGACACCGCGTGGGACGACCGTGGTATCGCCGCGCAGCATCAACGTCCCGTACCGCCGAATGACGGGAAGCGTGGCGTTGCGTGTCTCGCTCCTTTGCACGCGTTCCCTCGCGGAATCGAACGCGGCCTTTGCGGCCAGCACCGCGCGCCGGTGTGACGCCAGCGGATCTGTCTCCTGTGCGCGCACCTGCGTTGCACTGATCAGGCCCGCGAACAGCACGCGCTGAAGGAGGACCGGGACCTTACACATCGAACAGCGTCCAGCGCGTGACGAAGATGCGCAGCGGGCTCCACTGACTCACGAGTGCCTGGAAGAATGGCGTTGTGAGCGACGTGTGCAGCAGAAGTTGTCCCACGAGCTCAGTCGCGGCGATGGTCGTCACTGCCACCAACGCCCAACGTGTGGCGCGCTTGCCAAGTCCGTACTGCAGCGCAAACGCTCCGGCAAATGCCGTGACCGTTGCGAGAAGAAAACGGGCGGCGAGGCCGCCGGGGAACGCGCGGAGTCCGATCCCCGACGGCAGCGCCTGGACTGCAACCAGGGCGCCGACAAGCACACCGGCTGTGGGAAACAAGGAAAGCACGACCCCGGTCCCGATGCGAAACATCGAGTAGTCGCGGCGCCGTACAGGAAGCGTCATCGCGTAGACGTGCCGGGTTTGCGCATCGAACGCAAACGGGCGAAGGGCGAGCAGTGACCCGATGAGAACCGCAGCAACCGCACCAATGGCGCCAATGCTCTGGCCGATGGACTGATACCAGAGCGGTCCGATCGGTCCGTCATTCCGCGCCGTCCAGAGAATGGTCGAAGGGAGCATGGCGACCAGCAGCGTGAGCACAACGAGCTCCTTCCGTTGCTGTTTCCACTGCACGCCGAGGAGCGCGCCGAATCGCGTCATCTGGCTCATGCGGGCACCTTCAGGGTTTGCGCCGAGCGGCCGCTGCGGAGGAGCTCGACGAAGCTCTCCTCGAGATCGAGCGACTCGACCTCACTCACGGATGCGCCGCTTTGGGAGAGCCATCCGGCGTGCGCGTCCTGCCATCCGCGCACCACCCAGGTTTCGCCGCGGCCGAACTGATCATCGCGCGAGAGCAGGGTGAAGGGGGCCGCGTCCGGTGCCCGCGGCGCGCCGCGCACGCGAATGCGCTTGATCCCGCTGCGGAATTCCTGCATCGGCATTTCTGCCACGAGCTTGCCGCCATCAAGCACGCCAACCCAGTCGCAGATGCGTTCCTGCTCGTGCACGAGATGACTGGAGATGAGCACCGTGGCCTGATTGTCTCCGACGTATTCCACGAGCGCCTCGAGCACATCGCGCCGGACCACGGGATCCAGGCCGTCGGTCGGTTCGTCGAGCACGAGCAGCTCGGGCTGGGTGGCGAGCGCGAGCAGCATCATGAGCTTTCCCGCCTCGCCTTTTGACAGCGCGAAGATGGGCTGCGATGGCCGAAGGCCGAACTGATTGCGGAGCGCATCCGCGCGCGCCTGGTCCCACGTTGCATAGAACGACGCATGCACGCGCATCGCTTCTTCCACCGTGAGGTGCATCCACAGGTGCAGTCGCTCGGGCACGTAACCAACCTTGGCGAGCGCGAGGTGCGTACTGCGCGGAATGTCGTGGCCGAGCACATCGATGGTGCCGTGCTCCGCCTCCAGCATGCCGAGCATGAGCTTGATGGCGGTCGTTTTGCCGGAGCCATTGGGGCCGAGGAATCCGTACACAGCCCCGCGCGGCACGTTGAGCGCGAGATCGCGAATCGCGAATTCCTTGCTGGCGCGGTAGTCGACGCCCTGGAGCCTGATCGCTGCGGTCATCGGCCTGCCTCATCGTCGAATGCCTTGCGAATGTCGTCCGCACTCACGCCCTGCCGCGCCGCCTGTTCGAGAAGCTCCCGGACCAGACGGCGTGCCTGCGCCGTGCGCGCCCGTGCGCGCCGCTCCGGCGCGACGTCGGCGACGAAACTGCCCGCGCCCTGACGCATGTCGACGAGTCCCTCCTGTTCGAGATCGCGGTACGCCTGCACGACCGTGGCTGGGTTCACACGCAGCTTGCCCGCAAGGGTGCGCACCGACGGCAACGCGTCTCCCGTCTCGAGCTCACCCGCGGCCACGGCCACGCGAACGCGCTCGGCGATCTGCGCGTACAGCGGCGTGGGAAGTCGGGGGTCGAGGCGGTCGAACAGCATTTGCAGAGATTGTCAGTGTATCGTTACTGTAGTACAGTACATGTGAGACTGTCAAGCTTCCGTGGAGTAACGCGATGCGATGCCGGACGAGACTGGTGCAAACCGCCGCGTGGGCCATAATGCTGGTTGGTACGGCGACCCACTTATGCGGGGCGCAGGCCGGACCGCCGGTCCGCGACCTGGGAGCGATCAGCGCGAAGACCAGCGAGCCGATCGGCCAGTTCTTCGGCATGTGGGCGTACTCCGACGGGCGCGTGCTCGCGAACGACGCAAAGCAGCGCCGGCTGATTCTCTTCGACGCGGCGCTCTCCACGTTCAGCGTCGTCGCCGATACGATGGGATCGACGCCGCTCAAGTACGGCCCCGGCGTCGCGCGCATGGTGCCGTACGTCGGTGATTCGGTGCTGCTCATCGATTTTCCGTCGCAGTCGCTGATCGTGCTCGGCCCGGGCGCGCGGGTGGTCCGGACCATGGCGGCGCCCAAGGTGCAGGATCTGTCACTCATGGGATCGAGCGCTGCTGGCGCCGATGCAAGCGGTCGCCTGTACTACCGCGGCATTCTGCGTCCGCCGCCGCGGATGCCAGGCGCGCCGCCGGCTGCGCCCAGTGATTCCGCGCCGATCGTGCGCGCGAATTTCGAAACGCGCACCATCGACACCATCGGAAAGATTCTCACGGGCGCCGGTGCGCCGCTCCAGGCGGTGCAGGGAACGGACGGGCTCACGTCGTTCAAACAGGTCGTCAATCCGGTGACGTCAATCGATGAGTGGTCCGTGCTTCCTGACGGCTCGGTCGCGTTCGTACGCGGCCACGACTACCACATCGACTGGGTTTTCGCAGACGGCACGAAACGGAGCACGGCGAAGTTGCCGTTTGACTGGCGGCGATTGACGGACGAAGACAAGCAGAATCTCATCGACTCGGCACGCCGTGCAATCGATGCGCGTGATCCCGGCGGCAAGGGCGGCCTCACCATCCCCGAGGCCATCGGGCGCAATGTGGCCGAGGCGTCGCTTCACATCGTCACGAACGCAGACGGCTCGCGCACTGTCCCTCTCATCACGGAGTTTGTGCCACTTCGCGAGATCCAGGATTACGTCGCGCCGATTCGCACGGGAGCGGTGCGGGGCGATGCCGATGGGCGTCTTTGGATTCTGCCGACGACGTCCGCGCGCCCGCGGCACGGCGGACTCGTGTACGACATCGTGAACAAGCAGGGCGAGCTCACGGAACGCGTCGAGCTGCCGACCGGTCGATCGATTGTCGGGTTCGGCGCGAACGGTGCCGTCTATCTGCTCTCGGGTGATCGCGCGGGCGGATTCTTCATCGAACGCGCCTCCTTTCGGTGATCAGAGCGTGCGCATGACCTGCGCGGGATCTGCTCTGGTTGCGCGGAACGCGGGAATTGCCGACGCCAGCGCCGTAATCGAGAGCAGCGCGCCTTCCGCAATGAGCAGCGCGGTGACGTCGACCGGGTAGACGCCCCAGAGCCATCCGTACACGCCGAACGCCGCGTACATCCCGATGAACGCGCCGATCGCCGTGCCTCCCAGCGACATGACCAGACCATCGTGGATCACGATGCCGAGCACGTTGCGCCGCTGTGCACCCAGCGCCACACGGAGCGCAAACTCGCGCATGCGGTGGTTGACGGCGTACGACAGCACACCGAAAAGCCCGGCGGTGGCGAGTGCCAGAGAGGCGAGACTGAGTGCCGCAAAGATCCCGGCGGTGAACCGGCGCCCGGCGAGCAGCTCCTCATAATCGTCGACCC
>DASRAP010000364.1:0-16412 GCA_035638155.1 Gemmatimonadaceae bacterium
TGAGGTCGGCGGCGAGGTAGACCGTTGCCATTCCGCCGGCGCCAAGCTCGCGCTCGATGCGGTATCGGTCCGCGAGCGCGGCGCCAAGACGTTCGGGGATTGTCACCGCCTACCGTGCCTCGGTCACCCCGGTCTGCTTCCCGATGAGCCGCGTCCAGTTGACCAGCACGGTCGCACGCGACGCGTCGTTCAGATTTGATCGAATCTGGCGCGTAAACAGGAAGTGGTGCCCGTCAGGAAACACGTCGTACACCGCGTGCGAGCCATCGTCATCATACCGGTCGACGAAGAGCGAGTCGCGGGACGTTACCGTTACCACAGGCCGGTTCGATACCACTGCAGACATCAGGCGTGCCGGGCCGCGGTAGTACAACGTGCTTCCGGTTCGCGACCACATCGGCTCGATGCCACCCGCAATCGAAACCTTCTCGCGGCGTCCATCGCCCTGGACCGCGCGCACGTACACCTCCGGGCGACCGGCTTCGTTGGAGGCATACGCGAGAAGAGTCCCGTCGGCGGAAAGGCGTGGCGTGATCTCGAAGAACGATGTCGCAACGAGCGGACGCCCCGCGGAGAGCGAATCCGTTGGCGCGACCCAGATATCCGTGTTCCCGCCCGTCGACCGAACGCGGAGCGCCGACTGCCCATGTGGCGGGCCGAGCGAGATCTCATACGGCTCGTTCTCCTTGCCCGCACTGACTTCGCTCATGGTGGTTACTTCTCCACTGCCATCCCACGGTGCGGATAAGATCTGCACCGCCGAGCCCTTCGCGCGCGTCAAGTACACCACGCGACGTCCGTCCGCACTCCACTCGCCGCGGCTGCTCGCCCCGTCAGAGGTCAGACGCGACAACGCTCCGGTCGCGGTGTCGCTCACCCACAGGTCGCCCCTCGATACGTTCCCAATCACACCAAACCGCACGATGATGTGTCGCCCGTCCGGCGATACGCGCGGCTCGGCGTAGTTTCCAGGCTCACCGCGCAGCATGCGCTCGACGCCGTGCTCGTCCACCATGAACAGGGCTCGCGGAATGTTCCGCTCCCCTGATGTGTACGCCAGGATGCCGGTGCCCGATACGCCGAGATTCGCGCGCAACGTTCCCCCACCCGCGACACCCTGCAGCAGCAGCACCGCGGGGCCGGTGAACTTCCGACTCTTGAGCGAGAACGGCGCCGCGAACTCGACTCCGCCGATGCGCGCGAATAGCACATGCCCCGATGCGTAATGCGGGTTGGACCCCGGCATGTCGAGGTCAACGGTTTCACCGTTTTCAAGCGACACGACCGCCAGGCGGGCAGAATCTGCCGTCATCAGGCCCCGAAAAATCGTGACGAGTGCAAAGCGCCCGCCGGGGAGTACTTCCGGCAGATAGTATCGCTTGATGCGGCGCGCGGAATCCGGCGTGGCCACGCGCCGGGCATTGGCGCCATCGGTGGTCACCGTCCACAACTGTCCCGCGCGCTCATATGCGATGATGCCACCATCGCCCCAACTGGCGGCCCCCGATGCCGAGTCTGCAACGACCTGAGCGGGGCCGCCCACTGTGGCCACCTTTTTCAACCTGCCCGCGACGTGGAACAGCACCCACTGCGCGTCTGGTGACAGGCTCGGCGCCAGTGCCGAATCCGTACCATTGATCCGACGATAATCGCCGCCTTCGAGGTCACGCACATACAGTGCACGCCGGCTGCCGTTCACGCCGATCACGACCATGCGTCGCCCGTCCCGCGACACGGCGACCGCGGGCGCCTGTCCCGCAACCACCGACACGCTTTCCGGCAGATTGGCGGACAATTCAGCCAGCGCTGGAACAGGCGGCTTGCGGGTCGCGAAATAGGCGCCTGTGGCCACACCGGCAATCGCGAGCACCCACGCGGCGAGTTCGCGCGCGTTCCCGCGCTTGCGGGTTGACGTTGTGACGACGTTTGCGGCGGTGCGCGCGTCAGTC
Source organism: Gemmatimonadaceae bacterium (assembly GCA_035638155.1). GTDB lineage: Bacteria > Gemmatimonadota > Gemmatimonadetes > Gemmatimonadales > Gemmatimonadaceae > DASRAP01. The sequence continues at coordinate 1,950 of DASRAP010000364.1, forward strand.
GCGTGCGTGGGCGCCGCAACGGGGCGCGCGCCCGCGAGCGCCTCACTGAATTCCTTTGCGGACGCCCACCGATCGGCGGGGATCTTCTCGAGCGCGTGCTCGACCGCGGCTTCGATGTGCGGGGCGACGTTCGGCCGGCTCGCGCGAATGCTGCGCGGTCTCTCGGTGAGCACCCGCGCAATGATGGCTTGCGATGTGGTCCCGGTGTGCGGAGCCTCGCCAACGAGCATCTCGTACGTCACGGCGCCGAGCGAATACACGTCCGTGCGCGGGTCGATGGTTCGGTCGCCCGTCGCTTGCTCGGGGGACATGTACTGCGGCGTGCCGAGCGAGAGGCCGGTTTGCGTGATGCGATTGCCGCCCGCGTTGCTCACCGCGAGCGCAATGCCGAAATCCGCGACGAGGGGCTCGCCCTCGTGCAGGAGAATGTTCTCAGGTTTGAGATCGCGATGAATGACGCCATGCCGGTGGGCGTAGTCGAGCGCGCTGGCGACGGCAGTCGCGATGTGCACCGCGGTCTCGATCGGCAGCTGTTTTTCGCGGTCGAGCCTGGCACGCAGCGACTCGCCTTCGACATACGGCATGACGTAGAACAGCAATCCGTCCGCAGCACCGCTGTCGAACAACGGGAGCAGGTTGGGATGCTGGAGGTTTGCGGTGACTTCGATCTCGCTGAGAAACCGGTCGACGCCCACGACGGCGCCCAGGTCGGGCTTCAAGACCTTGAGCGCAACGCGCCGGTTGTGCTTGACGTCCCGAGCGAGATAGACGGTCGCCATTCCGCCTTCGCCGATCAGTCGCTCGACCGTGTAGCGTCCGTCGAGCGCCGCGTTGAGTTGTTCGGTCGTGGGCATGCGGAGGTGCCGGGCTGGAAGCGGGTAGAACTTGGTGCGAGATGCGCGTGAGCGCCAGCGCGGGGTAGCTTTCAGCGACTTCTCACATCGCAAGCCACATGAAACGCATTCCCGCTCTCGTTGGCGCATTGCTCGCCGTTAACACTCTCGCCTCCGCCCAGCAGCCTGTGAGCGGCGCAACGAGCACGAAGTTCTCCGCCCGGGACGTGTTCGATCTCGAGTGGGTCACTGATCCGCAGATCTCCCCCGACGGCCGACGCGTCGTGTTCGGACGAACGGGTTACGACATCATAAAGGACAATCAGCGCACCGCGCTCTGGATCGCGAACACCGACGGCAGTGACGTGCGCGCACTCCTCGCGCCCGAACGACGCGCAGGATCGCCGCGCTGGTCGCCCGATGGCGGGCGGCTGCTGTTCGTCTCCACGGTCGACGGCAACTCGGAGCTCGTCGTCCGCTGGATGGACTCCGGACAGGAAGCGCGCCTCACCAAGCTGGCCGATTCGCCGGGCGCGCTCAGCTGGTCGCCGGACGGCAAATGGATTGCGTTCACGATGTTCGTTCCCGTCGAACAGAAGCCGCTCGCGAACATGCCGGCGCCGCCCGAAGGAGCGAACTGGGGGCCGCCGCTCAAGTACATCGAGTCGCTCAACTATCGCGCCGACGGCGAGGGATACACCCGCTCCGGCTACCGCCACATCTTCGTGCTCCCCGCCGACGGCGGCACCGCGCGACAGCTCACTGACGGCGCGTTCGACGACGGCGCGCCCACCTGGGCGCCCGACGGCAAATCGATCGTCTTCTCGGCGAATCGCGCGCGGGATGGCGAGTACAATCCGCTCGAAGCCGAGATCTATGAAGTCCAGGTTGCAACCGGCGCGATCAAACAGCTCACGCATCGCAACGGACCCGATTTGACGCCAGCCGTCTCGCCCGACGGCAGACTCATCGCGTACTCGGGATTCGACGATCGCGAGCAAGGCTATCAGGTCACACATCTCTACGTAATGAATCGCGACGGGAGCGGGAGCCGCATGCTCGCGCCGAAACTCGATCGCGATCTCGTCGGCGCTGTGTGGGCGAGCGACGGCACCGGACTCTACGTGCAGTACGACGACGAGGGCGACACGCGGCTCGCGTTCATCCCGCTCACGGGTGACGTGCGCAATCTCGCCGCGCGACTCGGCGGACTCTCGATCGATCGTCCCTACGGCGGCGCCGCGTTCACCGTCGCGAACGACGGACGATTCGCGTTCACGCTTGCGGGCACCGATCACCCGGCGGATCTCGCCGTCGGAAAGGCTGGCGCTCCAATCACACGGCTCACGAACCTCAACGACGACATCTGGGCCACTCGCAAGTCCGCGACGGTCGAAGAGATCTGGTACAAGTCGGGCTTCGATCAGCGCCGCATCCAGGGCTGGATCACGAAGCCCGCGGACTTTGATCCGCGCAAGAAATATCCGCTCGTGCTCGAGATTCACGGCGGGCCGTTCGCGAACTACGGTGCGCGGTTCTCGGCGGACAACCAGCTCTACGCCGCCGATGGCTTCGTGGTGCTGTCCACGAATCCGCGCGGCAGCACGAGCTACGGCGAGGAGTTCGGCAACCTCATCCATCACGACTATCCCAATCACGACTTCGACGACCTCATGACCGGCGTCGATTCACTGATTGCGCGCGGCTACGTGTCGCCCGACAGTCTGTTCGTGACGGGCGGGAGCGGCGGCGGCGTGCTGACCGCGTGGATCGTCGGACACACGCAGCGATTCCGCGCCGCAGTCGTCGCGAAGCCGGTGATCAATTGGGAGAGCTTCGTGCTCAACGCCGACGGCCTCGGCTTCTTCGCGCGCTACTGGTTCGGCAAGATGCCGTGGGAAGATCCCGAGTCGTATCGCAAACGGTCACCGCTCACGTACGTCGGCAACGTCACGACGCCGACGATGATGGTGACGGGCGAGGTGGATTATCGCACGCCGTCGTCGGAAGCCGAGCAGTTCTACGGCGCGCTCAAGATCCGCAAAGTGCCGACGGCGATGCTGCGCATTCCCGATGCGTCGCACGGGATTGAAGAGCACGGGAGCAACCTGATCGCGAAGGCGCTCTACACGATGGGCTGGTTCGACAAGTACCGGGCGAAGGCGGGGCAGGCCCAGTAATGAGTGCACGCCAACCCGATTAATCAGGCCAAATGAACGCATCTTCAATCACTCGGCGTGACTTTGTAGTCCTCACGGCAGCTCTCGCCGGCTGCGCGCCATCACGGCCACAACGGCATAGAGGGATTTGGCCAGCGTCGTTTGCCAACCGCCAATACACCGTCTCCTATTCAGAATCAGTCGGCGTGTTCGACACGATACGCATTCCAAAGGACTGCACCATCAGGTTGGCGGACGATGTGCGCGAAATCGATTGGGTAGTCACACGTTTCGAGTTCGAAGAGAATGCGACGCTCGATCTCGGCTACGAGCCGTACCTGGAGCCGATCGATCCACCGATTCCAGCACCTCCGTTTCCCCCGCCGCCGCCACCCGCGCAAATCCCCGGACGCCCGTCAAACATGTTCAACGGGGCAAAGGGGACACGTGGCGCTATTGGAATTGCCGGACGTTCGGGTCGGAAGTGCACACTCACGATCACGCAAATGGGAGTCACCGGTTCACTATGGATTCGCACTGACGGAGAGAAGGGTTGGCATGGTGGGAAAGGTGGAAAGGGGCAATTGGGTGGAGATGGTGAATGCATCAAACCTGAGCGAGATCGCGCTGGTACTGGAGGCGATGGTGGCGATGGCGGCCAAGGCGGCACAGGAGGTTCAACATCTCGCGTTCGCATCAGACTTTTGTCGTTACCGTCTGGGACAACGCTCCATCCTCCCCCCGGTCCGCCAGACTTCGACCCGTCCGCGAGGCCGCCCGGCGCGATCGGAAACGACGGTCGTTTCGCAGCATGGGGATCGCGCGGCGCCGGTGGTCGCGGTGGTCTCGGTGGTGATCCCGCAGCAGGTGGTCGCAGGAAGGACGGATGTCATTGCTGCATCACGTCGAACTGGTCGGTGGAGGCTGGATTCACCGGGAACCGTGGGGCGTTGGGTCCCGACGGCCTCACAGGTGCGTTCGAGCTTGTTGAAATCCTTGGACCCTAGAGGCCTCGTTCGACAAGTACCGGGCGAAGCGAGCGCAGGCGCATTATCAAAGAGCGGAAGGGTTTGAGGACCTTGACCGCGACCTTGCGATCGTGCTTGAGATCCTGTGCGAGGTAGACCGTCGCCATGCCGCCGGCGCCGAGCTCGCGCTCGATCTGGTAGCGATCGGCAAGGGCCGTGCGGCAGGTGGGCGTCTGCTGTCGTGGTCGGCCGCCGGCGTCAGATCGCCCCGCCGCCGCCAGAGCTCCTACTGTTGTGCGCAGGTGCTCGTATATACATTATCTGCAGACGTATATACCAATGCCGAAGAAATACCCCGGGTTCCCGCCGCCGAAGCGTGTGCGCGAAGGCAAGGTTGCGATGAGCTACCGCCTGTCGCCCTCCCGCATCGAAGAGGCGCGCCGCATCTTGGGCGCGCCCACGGCCACCGCCACCATCGAAGAGGCGCTCGACGCGGTGGTCTTCCGTCACGAGCTCATGGATGGGGCGGCGCGTGCGTTCGGCATAGACATCGGCACGGCCTTTCCCGATCCGCCCGCCGGTCGCCGCAAACGCCGCTAACGTCCCGTGCCCTCAGCGCGGAGGTACGTCGTCGACACCAACCTGTATGTTGACGCACTCCGTTCTGAAGAAGGGCGCGCAGCGCTGACCGCGTTTCACAGTGCGTATGCGCCCTTTGAGCATTTGAGTGCCGTGGTCGCACACGAGCTACGCGCGGGCGTGCGCGGTCACTCGGCGATCAAGCTCGAGCGCTACGTGCTCTCCCCGTTCGAGCGACGCGGGCGGATCGTGACACCGTCGTACGCCGCATGGAAAGAGGCGGGGAGAGTCCTCGCGCGACTCACGGCACCGGCGCAGTGGGCGAATGTCACGCGCAGTTTCGTGAATGACGTCCTGCTCGCCATGTCCTGCCGTGAAGCCGGCATGGTGCTTGTAACGAACAATGTGCGCGATTTCACGCGGATCGCGTCCGTCCAGCCGTTCGATTTCGTCCCGCCGTGGCCACGGCCGCCGAGCTGACTTACACGCTCAGCGATTCTCCGCCGCGCCGGCTTGCACGGCCTTGAGCTGCTGCCAGTGCCGAGGGCCGCGTTCAGTCGTTCACGAGCGTCGTTCATGAGAGGAGCACGGTCAGAGCCGGGCCAAAGGTACCGCTTGAGTGACGTGTGCGTGAGACCGAGTACATCGCCATTCAGGGGCTTTCAGGCGCGCCGCCGAAGCGCGCGATCATCTGGACGGACAGGACAAATTCGCGCATCGTTTATCGGCTGAGCGCAGTTCTCTCTCTCCCGGCACGGCACGATGCTGCTGAACGGCACACGGCTTGGCCCCTATGAGGTCCAGAGCCACATCGGCGCCGGGGGCATGGGCGATGTCTATCGCGGCTGGGACGCCCGTCTGGCGCGAGCGGTCGCGCTCAAGGTTCTCCCGCCGTCGCTGACGAACTCTCCATCAGCGCTCGAGCGGTTTCGCCGGGAGGCGAGAGCAATTGCGGCGCTCAGTCATCCGAACATCTGCACGGTTCATGACGTCGGCGCGGTCCGTGTGAACGATGGCCCGGACGATACGCCGTTCATCGTCATGGAATTGCTCGAGGGCGAAACGCTCGAGCAGCGGCTTGCCCGCGGCCCCTGCGACGTACGCGAGATCATCGACGTCGGCGTCGCGCTCACGGGTGCGCTCGCGGCCGCGCACGCGGAAGGCATCGTTCACCGCGACATAAAACCGGCCAACGTGTTTCTCACGAAGCACGGACCAAAGATTCTCGATTTCGGCATCGCCAAGATGGTGTCGCCGGAAGGCCGCGATGCCGGCGGCGCAGCGGCGTCGCTCGCGACCACGCCGGGCGTTGCCCTCGGCACCGTCGCGTACATGTCGCCGGAGCAGGTGGTCGGCGCGGAGCTGGACGCCAGGACCGATCTCTTTTCCCTCGGTCTTGTGCTCTATGAAATGGCCACGGGGAGCATGGCGTTCAGCGGGCCAACACCAATGTCGATCGCCGCGGCGATCATGCACGATCCGGTGTCCTCGCCGACGGAGAAGCGTCGCGATCTGCCGCCGCAACTCGAGCGGCTCATCCTCAAATCGCTCGAAAAGGACCTCGACACGCGATCGCAAACAGCCACCGAGCTGCGCGCGGATCTGCTGCGTGTGCGGCGTGAGCTCGACGGCACGTCGCCGTCGCCGCCCGTTGCTCGCAGTGCGTGGCGGGTAGGCATCGCGGCGACGGTTGCAGTGCTGGCGCTGACCGCGATCATTCTCGTGCTCGCGCGCCGCGACACCATCGCGTGGACGGACGCCGCGTTCCGCGTGCGCACGCTGACGACAACGGGCACCGCGGACCGCGCGGCGCTATCACCCGATGGTGCGTTCGTCGTGTACGTAAACCACGACGATCAACACGAGAGTCTGTGGGCAGCGCAGACGCGCGCAGCCGGCACCGTGCAGATCGTGCCCGCGGAAGACGGCGTGAGTCTTCTCGGCGCGACGGTAACACCGGACAACAGCTCGGTGGACGTTGTGAAGAGCCGCGGGGGAACGTCATGGGAAGTCTGGCGGGTGCCGAGCGTGGGAGGCACACAACGGCTGCTGCTCAAGGCCGCGGCGTCGATGGTAGGCTGGTCACCGGACGGGCACAGTCTGGCGTACTTGCAGCAGGATCTCGCGAACGGGACCGTGTCGCTCATGAAGGCCGACGGCGAAGGAAAGCACGAAGAGGTCCTCGTAACGCGCACGAACCCGAAAACGTTTCCGCTGCTCATCAGCAGAAACGGGAATGGTGTGCAGCGTCCATCGTGGTCACTCGACGGCAAGACGATCACCGTCATCGGCGTCGAGAACACGGCCGCGGGCGGGGCGGGTGGGCGTACCAAGCGCATCCCCGTCATCGTCGACGTGGCAAAGCGCACGGAACGAACGATTCCCCTCTCGGGCCCGCTGGGCTCCATCGCCTGGGTCGACTCGCGAAGCATGCTTCTGACCTACGCAGACCGCGCGGGTGAGGATGGTGGAGGAGGCCAGCAGCTGTGGCGACTGTCGTATCCGGGGAATGCGTTGACGCGTGTGTCGAACGACGCGAGTCAGTATCTCGGACTGAGCGTGGCGCCGGGACGCGCCGAAGCCGTCTCGTGGTTTCGCGCGGCGCGCCTCGGGATGTGGGTGGGCGACGGCGAGACCTACGAAGGCCAGGAGCTGACCGCCGCCGCGCTCGCACTCGGGCGAAGCTGGCCGGGCGCAACTCGCGTGACGTGGCTGTCGGATCGTCTGGTGTACCCGACAAACGCGAGTGGACGGGAGGCCGTTGTCGTCCGCGAACCGAACGGCGTCACGAAAGAGCTGGTCGCGAACGCGACGAGTCCGCTCGCAACGTTCGATGGTAAAAGTCTCGTTTATCTCGACGCAAAAAACGGCAACTTGTGGCGCGCTGACGCCGATGGCGGCAACGCCACGCGCGTGCTGAGCGAGCGCGTCACCGCGCTTGCGATCACGCCGGATGGGCGCGTCATCTTCAATCGCGTCGGTCCTCCGGAGACTGACCTCTGGGTTGTTGCGCTCAGCGGCGGGCCCGCGGCGCGCCTGGTGAACGGGCCCGCGACGAGTCCCGCCGTATCTCCCGATGGCTCGTTGCTCGTGTTCGCGTTCCGTGATGACGAACACCCGGCAGGAGCGTACGCAGTGTGCGGGCTGCCAGCCTGCAAGACCCGGCGAGTACTCCCGTTTTCAACCGCAGGTTCGCCGGTGTGGATGCCGAAAGGACACGTGTTGGCGTATCCCGACGCGCGTCGCATGAACCTCCTCGCGTACGACGTCGATACGAAGGCCACCACGCAGCTCACGCACTTTACCAGCGCGACGATCGGCGAGCTCTCATGGTCGCGTGACGGCCGGCACCTGGCGATATCCCGCGCGCAGCCCATGGTGGACGTGGTGCTGTTCAGCGGCCGCCGGTAGCGAGGCCCTGCGGGCAGCCGTACATTCTGCCCGTCTCAGGCACGAGAAAAATGCATACAACCGAACAGCTGAATTCTGCGCTGGCAGGTCGGTATGAAGTTGAACGGCAGGTTGGACAGGGTGGCATGGCCACGGTCTACCTCGCGCGCGATCTGCGCCACAACCGGCGCGTTGCCGTCAAAGTCCTGAGCTCCGAGCTCGCCGCGATCGTCGGCCGGGAGCGATTCCTCTCCGAAATCGAAGTCACCGCCAATCTGCAGCACCCGCACCTGCTCCCGCTCTTCGACTCGGGTGACGCGGGCGGGTTGCTGTTCTACGTGATGCCGTTCATCGAAGGCGAAACGCTTCGGAAGCGCCTCGAGCGCGAGCGGCAACTCTCCGTCGAAGATGCCGTACACATCGCCTCCGCGATCGGGAGTGCGCTCGATTATGCGCACCGGCACGGCGTGATTCATCGCGACCTCAAGCCCGAGAACATTCTCATGCACGAGCGCGATCCGCTCGTCATGGACTTCGGCATTGCGCTTGCAGTATCCAACGCGGGCGGCGCGCGCGTCACGCAGGCCGGCATTTCGCTCGGCACGCCGCAATACATGAGTCCGGAGCAGGCGACCGGGGACCGGCAGATTGACGCGCGCTCCGACATCTATTCGCTCGGCGCCGTCACGTACGAAATGCTCGCTGGAGAGCCGCCGCATTCGGGCACGTCGATTCAGGCGATCATGGCGAAGGTGATTGCCGACCGTCCCCGGAGCGTGCGTGAGCTGCGCGATTCCGTGCCCGAGTACGTCGATGACGCAGTAATGCGCGCCCTCGCGAAGCTCCCCGCGGATCGCTGGCCAAAGGCATCGGAGTTCGTCTCCGCGATCACCGGCGCGCGTGTCGTTGCACTGACGAATCCCGGCGTCGCGAATGCCCTTTCGGGAACCGTCAGGCAGCTTCCATATACTCCGCCCACACAACCGCTCGTTTCGCGTCGCGCGCTCTCGTTCGGTGCTGCGGGGATTGCGCTGGCGGCGCTTGGCGGGGCGATCGGCGCGCGCAGCATGCGCACGCCCATCGACGAGCCGCAGGCGCGGTATGTCCTCGACCTGCCCGATTCAGTGGGCTTCAGCAACACGCAGTTCCGGCAGGTTGCATTGGCGCGCGACGGCTCCCGTGCCGTGTTTCACTTTTCCAATTCGTTTCCCGGGCCCCTCTACACGCGCCGTACCGGTGAGCTGCATTTCGACATCATCCCGGGAAGCGACTCCGCGCGCTCAATGGTGATTTCACCAGACGCGAAGCACGTTCTCTACTGGTATAATGCGGCCGGTCCGGGTGGCATCGCCCTGATGAAGATTGCGATCGACGGCGGACCGCCTGTCAGAATTGCCGACTCGGCAACCGCCATTACGCAGGCCAGCTGGGGCGACGGCGATCAGGTCCTGTTCCGGCGCGGCGCCCGTCTCATACTCGTGTCGTCGGACGGAGGGCCCGAGCGTGTGATCGCGCGCCCCGATACGGCGAACAATCAATTCGCGTTGGGTTGGCCGGAATTCCTTCCCGGCGGAAAAGCAGCGCTCATCACGATTCACCACGGCCGCGGCAATGAGGTCGACTCCATGTATCTCGGAGTTGTTTCTGTTGCCGACGGCAAGGTCGTCGATCTCGGCGTGCGAGGGCTCACACCTCATTACGCGTCGGGACACGTCCTGTACGTCGACTCCGACGGGCAATTGTTTGCCCGCCCTTTTGACGTGAAGAAGCGTGCGTTCACCGCCGAAGCTCGCGTCATCGCGAAAGACCTTTCCGTCCGTCGCGGCGGAGCGTCGTATACCATCGGTGTCACTGACCTCGCAGTGTCTGACGCCGGGACACTGTTGATGACCGACGGTGGATCCAACGTGGGAGGCGGCGGGGGATCGACGCACCGCTCGATCGTCATGCGTCACGGACGCGAGACGGAATGGCTCAGGGTCCCGCAGCGCGCGTACGAGGAAGTGCGCGCTTCGCCCAACGGACTTCAGCTTGCGCTCACCGTCCGGGACAGCAGCAACAGTTCGCGCGAAGACATCTGGCTGCTTACGCTTGCTACCGGTCAACTCTCGCCGTTCACGCGCGACGGCAAAAGCAGCCAGCCCCGCTGGAGCGCCGACAGCAAGACCATCACGTTTCGCGTCACCGAGCCGGATGCCAAGCCGCCAATCCGCTTTTTCAACGCGCCGGCGGACCAGAGCGAGCCTCCAAAGGCCGTCGCATTCCCGGCCGGCATCGAAGATGTCGAGCTTCCCGGGACTGGCGGGAAGTTTCTCGCTTACGTACGCGGTGACTCCGGTGCCGTCGCGTCAGTGTTCACCAATTCCGACATTCTGCTGGCGCCCGTGGATTCGCTTGGCGCGGCTCGCCCGTTCGCCGCGCTCGGCATCCGGGAGCGCATGCCGCGGTTCTCTCCGAACGGCAAGTGGCTCGCCTACAATGGACACGAATTGCCGAGTACATCTGGCGGCACGGCAACCGCGTTGTCCGCTCTGTACGTGCGTCCGGTTCCGGGCCCGGGAGCACCGGTTCAGGTCTCCATCGCCAACGGCAACACGCCCCTCTGGTCGCACGACGGACGTACGCTCTTCTACTTCTCCGGCACCGGCGGCGCTGGCATGCAAGCTGCTCGTATCTCCGAGGCGCATGGCTTCGAGGTCACGTCACGCGAAAACGCTCTTGGCCGGCCTGCACCGGGAACGGGTTTTGCCAACCCAACGGCGCGCTGGTCAACGGACATTCTTCCCAATGACGACATTGTGTACGTCACGAACACGCCTCCGCCGGCTCTGCCGGCCGTGGCGGCCGTGGCGGCCGCGCCGGCCCCAGCGGTTGATACCCCGTCATCACATCTCGTCGCAATCGTGAACTGGCTCACCGCCGAGCACAGCGCATCACCCAAGCGCTGAGCGCGCACATGACGAGCCCTGATTCCAGAATTCGTACCGCCGAGCAATTGAGCGTCGCGCTCGCCGGGAAGTACGTGCTCGAGCGGGAGATCGGCGCCGGCGGAATGGCGACGGTGTATCTCGCGCGCGACGTTCGGCATAACCGTCGCGTCGCGCTCAAGTTTCTGCGGCCTGATCTCGGCGCTGCGCTCGGTGCGGAACGCTTCTTTGCGGAGATCCAGGTCACGGCGAGCCTGCAGCATCCGAATCTGTTGCCACTGTTTGATTCGGGCGAAGCGCAGATCGACACCGGCGACGGCGTGAGCTCCATGTTGTTCTACGCCATGCCCTATGTGGAAGGACAGACGCTGCGGGATCGGCTGAAGAAGGAAGGCCAGCTTCCCATCGAGGAAACGCTGTCCATTGCTTCGGGCATTGCCGGCGCGCTCGACTACGCGCACAGGCATGGCGTCGTCCACCGGGACCTCAAGCCCGAGAACATTCTGCTGCACGAAGGCCAGCCGCTCGTCATGGACTTCGGCATTGCGCTCGCCGTGTCGCATGCGGGCGGCGAGCGACTGACGCAGATGGGCATTTCGCTCGGGACGCCGCAGTACATGAGTCCGGAGCAGGCAACCGGAGACCGTGAGCTCGACGCGCGGACCGACATCTATTCTCTTGGCGCGGTCGTGTACGAAATGCTTGCCGGCACGCCGCCGCACAGCGCGAGCACCGCGCAGGCGCTGATCGCGAAAGTGATCATGGATCGTCCGGTGAGCGTGCGCGCCACGCGCGAACTCGTGCCGGCGCACATCGATGCCGCGGTCACGCGCGCGCTCGCCAAACTCCCCGCGGATCGATTCGCAACGGCCGCGGATTTCGCGCGCGCGCTGACCGGCGATCACGCGCTGGCGCTGCGGGAATCGCGCGCACTCGCAGCGGCGCCGCAGAAGACCACCCTCAGCACGTTCATCGCCCGTCCCGCCGTGAAGCGTGTGGCGGTGGGCACGGCGTGGCTCACGATCTTTGGGATCGCGGCCGCGGCCGGCGCATTCGTGACGCTCGCGATGTACACGGCGCCATCGTCGCCGTTCATTCGCTTCCCGGTGCTCATTCCCGATAGCGTCGCGATTCCCGGCCTTGGACGTGCCATCGCCATCTCTCCGGACGGCTCGCGGCTCGCGCTCGCGGGCGGCATGAGCGGGCAGGGGCCGAGGATTCTTTCGCGGCCCATGAACGGCGTGTCGTTTGGTCCGCTGCACGGCACTGATCACGGGACGTCACCGTCGTTTTCGCCGGATGGTGAGTCGATCCTGTTCGTCGCGGATGGCCGCTTGCTGAAAGTCGCCGCGGAAGAGGGCGCGGCGTTGCCGCTCGCCGACTCGACCGACGGTCAGCACAGCTGGGGCGAGCACGACGTGGTGGTATTCATCAAGCGCGGCTCCGTGTGGAGCGTGCCCGCGGGAGGTGGATCTCCGCACCTCGTTGCGAAGCCGGATTCGTCACACGGCATTCGCGCGTACGCGTGGCCGGACGTGCTGCCGGGCGGCAGGCACGCGCTCGTGACGGTCATTCGCATGAGCGGCACTTCTCCTGATTCGAACAGAATCGGCGTGATGTCCCTTGGGGACGGCACGGTCACGGATCTTGGTGTGATGGGAACGGGAGCGAGGTACGCCTCCCCCGGACACATGGTGTACGCCACGGCGGGCGGCTCGCTCTGGGCGGCGCCGTTCTCGGCGCGCAAGCGAACGATCACCGGTGACCGCGCGTTGCTTGCCGATGGTGTGCACGTGGATTCCAGTGGCGCCGCGGACGTCGCGGTCTCCGCGAAGGGCACACTCGTCTATGGCGAAAGCGCGGGTGCTACGCCGCGCGGCGGAACGGCACGCGTCGCCGTCGCTGTCGTGGACCGAAGCGGCGCGATCAAGACCGTGAGTGCGCAGCAGGGCGATTTCATATACCCGCGTATTTCGCCCGACGCGAACCGTGTTGCGCTCACGGTCCGCACGTCGACGACCAGGTCTGATGTCTGGATCTTCGAGATTGCGACCGGCCAGCTCACGCCGATGACACGCGATGCGCTCAGTCAGTATCCTGAGTGGATCGATTCCAGGCGCATCGTGTTTCGCGAGAATTCCGTGAATCCGGGCCGGTACATGATCCAGCCGGCGGATCACAGCGCCATTGCCACCCCGTTTTTGATTCCGAACTCGGGTGGCGGAACCATCTCACCCGCGGTGAGCGTGTCCTTCGGCGCGCCGTCCGGGTATTTCGCATTTGTACGCGACCGGATCGGGACGTCCTCTGCGCTGCATCAGGACATCTGGATTGCGTCACAGGCGCATCCGGAGACGCAGCAGCAGTTCATCTCTTCCCCCGCGAGCGAGCTCGCCCCGCGGATGTCGCCGAACGGGAAATGGGTCGCGTACACATCGAATGAATCGAGCGCGTTTCAGCTTTACGTGCAGCCCGTGCCGGGGCCCGGTGCGCGCGTTCCCGTCTCCGTGGAGCACGGCATCGAGCCGATGTGGTCCCGCGACGGGAAGCTGCTGTACTACACATCGCACAGCCTGCTTCTCGCGGCGCACGTGAATGAAGCGAGCGGGTTCAGCGCGAACAAGCAGGACACCCTGTTCTCGTTTGCCGACAAGGGATTCGTGGTGCACAATCCGCCGGCGCGCGGGCCCTCCCTGGGCTTCTACGACGTGTTTCCGAACGGGGACATTGCGGTGCTCGTGCGTGGATCATCCGTGGACAACGCGCGATCGAGCGTGATCGCGTTGACGCACTGGGAGCAGCTGCTCAAGTCGGGAGCCGGCGCGCGGAAGTAGGCACGCGTTCAACGAAGACGCGCGCGCGCGAGTATGTCGGCGCGCCAGGATCCGTGTTCAGGGAGTCGTCGGCCCTTGCTTCCTTGCCGTGAGCTCGCGGAGTTCCGCGCGCCAACCCGGCACGACGATCAGGCTGTCCGCTCCCTTCGGAGCACCCAACAGGAAATGCGTTCCGTCGCGCGCAACATCATAATCCGCATGGCGCCCGTTTATGAGGATCACTCCGTCGGCGATCACAATGCGCCGCTCCGTTACGCTGAAGCCCGGACTCATGGCGAATCGCACCGATTCAAGGTGCCCGCCACTTCCATAGAACACCCGCTTACCATCTGCGGCCCAGAGTGGCTGCTGACCGCCGTGCTCCGATAGCCGATAGGTTCGGGTGTCACCGCGCAATGCGCGCACGTACACCTCGAATGTGCCCGATTCGTTGGATTCGAACGCAAGCCAGCGCCCGTCAGGGGAGATTCGCGGCAGGCGCTCCGAGTATTGGGTGACGACCAGCGGCCGCGGCGCGGAATCGGCGCTGCCAAGTGCGGTGATCCACAGGTCGTCGCCCGTCCTCGGATCGACCGAGCGATACACGAGTGACTTGCCGGTGGGTGCGATGACGCCCTCGCGCGCATTCGCACCGAGGGGAGAAATGCGCTTCGCGGGCGTGTCTCCATTCACCTCGCGCCACCAGAGCTCTGACGATGTACGCGTTTCGTGCCGGTACATGACGCGTGAACCGTCGGGGCTCCATTCGGGGCACTCGTTCGATCCGTCGTCGG
>DASRAP010000365.1:0-3253 GCA_035638155.1 Gemmatimonadaceae bacterium
GGCGTGCCCGTAATGGACGTGACTGCCGTGTCCACGGTCTTCAGCACCTGAATCAGAATCTGCGGATTCCGATCGAGCGTCTGTACCACTCGATTGACGATCTTCGCCACGTTGTCGAGATCGACGTAGAGGTACGCCTCCGCCATCACGCCGACGATCCCGAGCTGAACTTTCTTGATCCCGACGTCGACTCCCGCGGTGAGCTGAACGAGGTTCATGGCGTTCGCGTCGAGGGCGACGTGCGCCTTGACGTCGGAAACCGTAAGCCCGATCGAATCGACTGAGAGCTCCGGAATCTCGAGAATCACGTCGCGGTTGGGCGTTACCGCCGCCGTGCTGGTGAATCGTTGGCCCGTCGTCTGTTGCGCGAACACCGGCACCGCGACAGCGGCGCATAAGGTGAATCCGGCAACCAGAATTCCAGCACGCATCGTCACTATCTCCTGAGTTGAGGGCTATTCAATAGCCCTGAATGCTTCTATCGAGTTGCCGCCTGAACCACGCTCGCCGCCAGAAGCTTTCCGGCCTTGCTGAGCGTGTACTGCACGATTGCGTTGGTCGCGGCATCCCGCGCCCGCTTGACGAGATTGCCCGCGGAGTCCGTGACCTGACTGATCACAGGCAGCTGCGTGATGTTGCCGACGACTTTCTCGGCGGCGTTCTGCCCGGCGGCGCTGACTGCCTTCTCGAGGATGTTCCCGGTGCTGGTGTCGATCAGCCGCTGCACTCCGTTCACGGTGCCCATCAGCAAACGATTGACGAGGCCACCGACGGAGCCGACGGTATTCTGCAGAGTGCTGCCGAGCTGCTGCACGATCTCCGGATGATTGTCGATGAAGGTCAGAGTGTTGTCGACGATGTAGACGACGTCATCGAGATCGACGAGGAGCAGCACCTGGGCGCGCACGCCCTGAATGGTGAGATCGACATTGCCGATCAGAACGTCGGCACCAGCCGCAACGTGAACGAGATTCGCGACGCGAGCGTCGAGATTCAGCTTGGCGGTAAGGCTGTCGACTTTGAGGAAGACCCGATTGACGCAGAGATTCGGAACGTCGAGCACGACATCGTACTCGGGATATTCGTGCGACCTGCCCGTGCCACCCGTGATCGGCGTAGTGCCGGCCGGGGCTCCGGTCGCGGCGCGCTGCCGGGCCAGACTGTCGGCCCGCAGAGTTCTATTGAAAGCACGCGCTGAATCACTTGGGAGACATTGCCATGGTTGGCCCGACGTGGCGACCCGGCTGCTCGAAGCAGGTGGCCGGACCTGCGCCGCACCGATTGCTGGAACGAGCGCGGCAATCGCTATCGCCGACGTAAGGAGATGCTGCGAACGGGTACGCATGCTTGATTCCTCGAAGATGGAGCGACGACGGTTTCGCCACGCATCACGGCAAACCAGCCGACATTCAGCGGCTCGCACTTCGCGAAATGCAAAAAGCTCGCCCTTCACGTGAAGGGCATGGATGTTGAACTCTCTTTCTTTTGCTTCTTCGGAAAACGATGCGCGAACTGTCAAAAACGTACGCTGGGTTTATGTGCGGCGCGTTGTGTATTTGCGCCGCTCCGTCTTTTAGTGGCGCTCAAGCCGCGGCCGGAGACGAGCGCCCCGGATGTGCAGCGATCCTGGCGAATGACAGCAGCGTAGGTGCGCGCATCGGTCCGGGGCTTTCCGATTCGGCGGCCCGCGACACCACCACGCGTCCTCGAGCGGACAGCGCATCGTTCGGGGTTGGCGGTGCGAAGACCGGAGCAGCCGACGTGATGCTGCTGGTCGGAGTTCACGCAGATGAAGTTCGCTTTAATGCGCAGCCGCACGTCCGCGTCCGACTATGCTGGGGCGGCGACACTCTGCGAGTGGTGCAGCGTGACAATCTTCCGTCACCCGTAGTAGCCGGCACTACCTATAGAAATGTCTACATCGCCGTGGAAATAATCGGGCGAGTCAACGCCGAGTGCCTGGCGAACCAGTTGGGCGTGGGGCCGGCGCAGAGCGCCACGCGCCAACCCGGTGTCGCCGTCCAGCCCGCCCTCGAGGCGATGTCTTCATCCAGTTGCACTTTCCTCGGCGGAGCGGGGACGGGTGGCGCGCAGAACCCGAGGCCGCCCACCCAATGATCAACTACGCAACGCTCGCTCTGATCGCGACGGCGATCGGGACAACGACCTCGAGAGCGCAAACGCCGACGCCGCCGCGACCGACTCCCATTCCTTCGGTGGTGCCGGCGCTGAGTGATTCGGTTAGCGGAACGATGGCCGGATGTCCGGGCGGCAATGGAATCCATATCACGACGACCGGTGGTACGCTGACAGACAGTGCGTCAGGCGTGAATCGAGTGATTGGAATTGGACAATCCGTCGACACGACTTTCGTGTTCGACATCTCGAGTAAAACATGGACGCGGACCAATCTTGCGGCGGCGATCAGCGTTGGGCTCGCGGACGAATCGCGCGGCAGATACGCGGTGTGTGCCGGAGTCAGCGCGTTGCTGCCGAACGTGACTCTCACGTTGCAAGGCGTGAGGGGACGCGTTCATTTTGCAGCATCGCTGAAGGATTTTAACGACGCACTTCGGGTGAACGCGGGCCGTTGATCTCGGAACTGTCAAGGCGGGCCGTTGATTTTTGGCGCGCAACGGATGCCAGCTAGCGCCGATGTCTCCGGCCCGCCTTGATCAAGAATCCCCGAGCGTGGGAATGAACGTCGGCGGCCGCCTGTGCTTTGTGGCCTGCTCATAGGCGTACGCGATCTTGATGAGCACCGGCTCACTGTACGCCCTCCCGAAAAACGAAATCCCGATCGGAAGATTGTGTGAGAATCCCGCCGGCACGTTGATGTTCGGGTAGCCCGCTACCGCGGCGGGCGTCGAGCTGCCGCCAGTGAAGTGATCGCCATTGATCAGATCGGTTGGCCACGCCGGACCTCCGGTTGGCGCCACGATCGCGTCGAGCTTGTACTTGTTCATCGTCGCATCGATGCCGTCGGTGCGGGACATCTTCAGATCCTTCGCCAGCTCATCACGGTATTTCTTCTCCGTGAGCGGGCCCTTTGCCTGCGCCTGGAGCATGATCTCCTGGCCGAACCACGGCATCTCCTGATCCTTGTGCGACTCATTGAACGCGATGATGTCCTGGAGCGTTCTCACCGGTGCCTTCGGGCCCAGCGACGCCAGATACTTGTTGAGATCGGCCTTGAATTCGTACAACAGGACGTCGAACTCGCTGTCGTCGAACTTTCCCGCCGTCTCGATGT
>DASRAP010000366.1:0-4563 GCA_035638155.1 Gemmatimonadaceae bacterium
CGGGGGCACGCTCACGCTTGCGGATCGCGTGGGTGCCCGCGGGGCCGAGGCCACGCTGGTGTTGCCCGCAGGCGGCGCTAACGACTGATCGCGTCGAGCATGAACGCATAGCGAAACGCGGTTTCGCGCAGCCGGTCATACCGTCCGGACGATCCCCCGTGACCCGCGCCCATGAGCATGTGAAGGAGCAGCGGGTTTGAATCCGTTTTCATGGCGCGCAGTTTTGCCACCCACTTTGCAGGTTCCCAGAACGCCACACGCGAATCGTTGATGCCGCTCATGACGAGCATCCACGGATACGCGTGCTCGCCGACGTTGTCGTACGGCGAGTAGCTCCGCATGTATTTGTACGCCTCGGGGTCCGCCGGATTCCCCCACTGCTCCCATTCCTGTGCGGTGAGCGGAATGCTCGCATCGAGCATCGTGTTGATCACGTCGACGAACGGCACGTCCGCCACGATTGCGCGGAATTCGGCCGGAGCCATGTTCGCGATCGCGCCCATGAGCAAGCCGCCGGCGCTCCCGCCGTGCGCAATCAGCCGGTCGCGGCTGGTATAGCGATTGGCGACGAGATATGCGGCGGCGTCCAGAAAGTCCGTGAACGTGTTCATCTTGCGCATCATCTTGCCATCGTCGTACCACGCGCGCCCCATCTCCTGGCCCCCGCGCACGTGCGCGATGGCGTATACCACGCCGCGATCGATGAGCGAGAACCGCGCGGAGCTGAATTCCGGTTCGATGGTGTGGCCGTAGGACCCGTATGCGTACAGGACGAGGGGACGCGTGCCGTCCAGCGCGAGCGGCTTGCGAAACACGATCGACACCGGGATCCGCGCTTCCCCGTCGCGCGCGGGCACCATCACCCGTTCGACGGCATAGAGCGACGGATCGTATCCGCCCAGCACTTCCTGCCGCTTGAGGAGGGTGCGCGCGCGCGTGGCCATGTCGTAGTCGTACACGCTTGGCGGCGTGATCAGCGACGAGTACGTGAACCGCAGCAGATTGGTGTCGAACTCCGGATTCTCCGCGATGTCGACGCCGTACGCCGCGTCATCGAATGTGATGTCGTGCTCGACGCCGCTCATCAGGTCGCGCACGACGATCCGCCGCAAACCCTCGCGCCGCTCGGCGCGCACGAGCCATTGACGAAACACGTCGACCTGTTCGACGAACGCCTCCTTGCGGTGCGGAATGAACGGCTCCCACACGCCCGGGGTCTCCGGCCGCGCGCGCATCACGGCGAAGTTGGTGGCGCCTCCGCGATTGGTGACGATGTACAGCCAGCCGTCGCCGTGATCCACGGTGTACTCCACGCCGGGCTGGCGCGCGACAATCAGCCTGGGCGTCGCGTCCGGAGCCGTCGCATCGAGCATATGCCACTCGTCCTGCGAATAGCTCCCGGACTGAATGAGCACGTACGCGCCGCTTCGCGTGCGGCGGATACTCACGTTGCAGCGTGCGTCGGGCTCGTGGAACACCTGCACGTCGGCCTCTTTCGTCGTGCCGACCACGTGACGCCACACGCGGTCAGGCCGCTTGGCCGCATCGCCGCTCACGTAGTACACGATCCTGCTGTCGCTCGACCACGCGAGCCCCCAGCTCAACTCCTCGACGCGATCCGGAAGCCACTCGTTGGTGCGCAGATCGCGTATGCGCAGCACGAAGTCTTCGTGACCATCGGTGTCGACCAGCACCGCGAGGAAATTGCCGTCGGTGCTGACCTCCATGCCGCCCAGCTGGTAGAACACGTACGGCTTCGCTTCCTCGTTCTGGTCGAAGACAACTTGCTCCGGCGCGTCGAGCGTGCGCTTCCGACAGTAGATCGGATACGACAGGCCCTGCACCGTCCGCAGGTAGTAGTACCAGCCGTGGTCGCGCGCGGGCACCTGCTCGTCGGTCTCCTTGATGCGCCCGAGAATCTCCGCGTACAGCGTGTCGCGAAGGGCTCGTGTGTGCTCGGTCTGCGCTGCCGTGTACGCGTTCTCGGCTTCGAGATAGGCAATGACGGCCGGATCGTCCTTGTCGCGCAGCCAGTGGTAGTCGTCGACGCGCGTCTCACCGTGGAGCGTCGTGACGGCCGGCCTTTTTTCAGCGATCGGGATCATGAACGGAATGGACTGATGCATTGATTCGGCAATCTACGATTACACTTCAGTCGCCGTGAAAGACCGCTTGCTCAACCTCTGGCGCCGGCTCTCCCCGCTGCCCGGGGGAAAAACGCTCTTTGCGTTCCTGCTCGGACGCACGGTCCCGTATTCCGGGTCCGTGCGTCCGCGCATCGAGGCCTTGGGGCCCGGGCACGCGCGCATTCGTCTCAGGGATCGCCGCGCCGTCCGGAATCATCTGCGGTCGGTGCACGCCGTTGCCCTCGCGAATATCGGCGAGCTCGCGAGCGGCCTCGCCATGACGACGGCGCTACCGCCATCAGTCCGCGGCATCGTCGTCAGACTCTCGATGGAGTATTTCAAGAAGGCGCGGGGCACGCTCATCGCGGAATCGCGGTGCGTGGTACCGGAGGTCACGCGAAACGAGGAGCACGATTTCGTCGCCGACATTTCCGATGAATCCGGTGACGTCGTGGCGCGTGCCACCGTGACGTGGCGGCTGGGTCCGGCGCCGAAATGACGGCGGAGCCGACGGCGCTCATGCGCCACGCGCACATCGACGTTCCGCTCATCTGTGGCCCGATGTACCCGTGCTCCAATCCCGAGCTTGTCGCGGCCGCATCGGCCGCGGGCGGACTCGGAGTCGTTCAGCCCGTGTCGCTCACGTACGTACACGGTCACGAATATCGCGCGGGCCTCCGGTACATCCGCTCGCTCACCGACAAACCGATCGGGCTGAACGCACTCATCGAGTCGAGCTCACGGTTTTACCACGAGCGCATGGTGCGTTTCGTGAACGTGGCGCTCGAAGAGGGCGTTCGCTTCTTCGTCACGTCGCTCGGCAATCCGCGATGGGTGGTCGATGCGGCACACGCGGTGGGCGGCGTCGTGTACCATGATGTCACCGAGCGCAAATGGGCGCTCAAGGCGCGCGACGGCGGCGTGGACGGATTCATAGGGGTCAACTCGCGCGCCGGCGGCCACGCGGGCCCACTCTCGCCCGAAGCGTTGCTCGACGTGGTTGCCGATCTCGGCATTCCCATGGTCGCTGCGGGTGGCGTCGGCACGCCGGACGAATTCGCCGCGATGCTGCGCCTGGGGTACACCGGCGTGCAGATGGGCACGCGCTTCATCGCGACCCCGGAGTGCAACGCCAGCGACGCGTACAAGCAAGCGATCCTTGCGGCCGGCGAACGGGACATTGTGCTGACGGAGCGGCTCACGGGCGTGCCCGTCTCCGTCATCAACACCCCCTACGTGCAACGGCTCGGCACGAAGGTCGGCCCGATCGCGCGCTGGATGTTTCGCGGGCGCCGCACGAAGAAATGGATTCGCTCCTTCTACGCGGTGCGGACCGCGGCCAGCCTCAAGCGGTCGCTCCACGCCGGCAACGCGGACGACGACTACTGGCAAGCGGGGCGAAGCGTCTCCGGCATCGACCGGATCATTCACGCCGGCGACATCGTGCGCGCGTGTGGCGCCGCGTGGCACGACGTGGGTAACGCAACGAGCCCCCGGGCCGGGGATTAGCTTTCGCTACGAAGGACTCTGACTGAGAGCGATTGTGAGACGACAATTTGTTCGCGCCGCGCTGATCATGCTGCTGCCCGTTGCGGCATCGGCCATGCAGGGCGAATCCGAGATCTCGAAAAAGACGGTCGAGAAGTTCGACCCGATTCGTCTGTTGATCGAGAAGCAGAAGGAGCTCAAGCTCACGGACAAGCAGCGCGCGGACCTCGAAGAGCTCGACGCGCCGGTCAAGTGGAACATCCGGAAGCTCGCCGCTCGCGTCGATTCCGCACAGCACGGCATGGGCACCATGCGTTCGGGCCGGGGCGGCGGGCGCGGCCGCGGGAGCAGCACCGACGACGAGCCGGCGCGGTCACCGGAAGAGATGCGCGCGCGGCTGATCGCCAACCTCAAGATCATCGTCGAGGCCATCGCCGACCTGCAGAAGGAATACGAGCTCAGAACAACGGAATCGCTCAAGGCGCTCAGCGCCGAGCAACAGGCCCCCGCGCTGCAGATCATCAACAGGCGGCGCGACGAGCTGACGCGCATCCTGAACGATTCCGGTTACCGCCAGGGCGCGGACAGCACCGGTCGTGGCGACGCACCGGGCGCGGGGCGCGGCCCCGGGCGCGGCGCAGGACGCGGCGGCAACTAACACACGGCACGTGGCAAGGCGCGTCGTCGCAGCGGCAATCGGCGCGGCTCTGACGGCGGGCGCCTTGTTCGTCGGCGCGTGGCCCGTCGGGCAGGCACCCGCGCTGGGCCCGCTCCTCGATCCGGTCCACGGTGTGTGGGCGCTCGCCGCGCGCGCGCGGTTTTCCGGTGCCGCGCACGCGAAGATTCCCGCGCTCCAGGATTCGGTCGACATCCGGTACGACGACCGCGGCGTCCCGCATATCTACGCGAGAAACGAGCTCGACGCCGTTCGCGCGCTCGGATACGTCGT
>DASRAP010000367.1:0-8838 GCA_035638155.1 Gemmatimonadaceae bacterium
CGAGCCGCTCGAACTGACACGCGATATGCTCGAGCCTCACGATTTCTTCGATGCGATTGATCGCGGCGAGGTGGCTCTCCACGACGAGACGGGCCGTGGTTTCCCCGTGCCGCTCTTCGATGGCGTAGATGCGATCGTCGATGGCGTTCGACAGATGAGCGGTGGTTCGGCCCGTTTCGCCGGCGCCGATGGCGCTGTCGTCGAGCACCACGACCGATTTTCCTTCGCGCGCGAGCATGTACGCAGTCGTGATCCCCGCAATACCCGCTCCGATGACGCAGACGTCCGCATTCACGTTTCTGGTGAGCGGCGCCGTGCGTGGCATGGCGACGTTCATCCAGATCGAGACGGATTGTCCGAGCGAACGATGCATCAGCGGAGCGGGTTGGCGGTCGGAGAACGATGACGACCTAGCGAACGCCCGCCGTTCCTGCCGAGAGCGCGGGCGACATCACTTCCGCATCGCTGACGTCCGTGAGCTTCTGATCCGCGCGCTTCTCCTCTTCGAGCGTGTTCCTGAGAATGGTCGCGACTTCGTTGAGACCCATCAGCTCGGCGTAGTGCACGAGGCAGCCATAGGCAGCCATCTCGTAATGCTCCACGCGCTGGGCGGCAGCGATGATCCCCGCGTCGACAACGGCAGGACTGCCGTCATGACCCGCGGCTTCGTCGCCTTCCTTGATCAGGCCTTCCATTCCCTTGCACTTCTTGTCCTTGGCGGTTTCGCCGATCATGCCGAACACTTCTTCCAGCCGCGTGACGTGCCCCCGCGTCTCTTCCCAGTGCGACTGCAGCGCGCTGGTGAGGGCGGGTGCATTGCACTTTTCGGCCATTTTCGGGAGTGCTTTGACCAGCTGGTGTTCCGCGCTGAGCGTGTCGCGGAGCTGGGCTATGAACAGGTCTCGCAGCGTGTCCATCGATGCCATGGTGCCTCCGGAGTCGAGTGTGCCCCGGTGCTACCCGCGAAAACGGGAAAAGCATTCGAAAAACGAAATGGAAATGCAAAATGAATCCTGAAACTGAAATTGAAGTCCGAAAGGCAGGCGGCCTGCTCTTCAGACTTCAATTTCAATTTCGTTCCTGCATTTCAGTTTCTATTTCGGTTTTCGGCGGTTCAGCCCGGCCCCGTCGACATCCCCGCCTTGACCTTGGCGCTGAACTGGAGGTCGTAGTTGTTCGGCGTGCGCGTGTGGAAACTCTTGTACGTCGCCGTGTGGATGTCTTTTTCCTTGTCCGGCGACGGTCCGATCGCACCGGTATCCACGCGCGCCTGCAGCCCGCGCTCGCAGAGCGCCGCCCACACCTTATCGGGATCGAACGGCGATACGCCGAACGAGATGTGATTCATCACGGCGCGGCGCTGAGCAGGCATTACGAAGCCTGGATTGAGCGCATTCCCCGCCGTGCCGCTGCGAATGAGGAGGCCGCCAATCTCTGGTGAGATCTGCGTCTCATTCTGGCTGCCCTCGTCGCCCAGTCCCTTCCAGCCGAGGAGCGCTTCGTAAAACGCCACCGTTTCCTTGTAGCTCGTGCACTGAAACGAGATGTGGTCGAGGTATTTCGTCGTGAACCCCGTCGGCTTGAATGGCAGCTCGACGTTGAGCTTGCCGTTCGCGGAACCCTTTCTGCGGTTCTTCTTCGTGCCGTTCGTGATCTGGACATCCATGCCGTCCGGATCCTTTACGTGGAAGCTCTTGAAGTCATCGCCCTGGTGGTCGGGGACAGGATTGAGCCCGCGTTCCTTGAGCGCCGCTTCGACCTTGTTTGTGTCCCACGGCGTAATGCCCCAGGCGAAACCATCCCAGAGCGCTCCCGCGCCAGGAATCGTCTCGACCTTGGGCGTCGTGCAAGGCGCCATGTGACTCGGGTCTCCCCCGCGTCCACCACCACCACCGCCACCGCCGCCGCCACCTGCGCCGCGGCCGCCGGCTGTGCTGTCGCCACCCGCTCCACGCCCGCGTCCGCCACCGCGTCCGTTTCCTCGGCCACCGCCGGTGCTGTCACCCGCCGCCCCGCGGCCTCCGCCACCACCCCCGCCTCCGCGGCCACCGCCCTGTGGCGTGTAACCGCCCTTGATGATCGCGCCGCCCCAGTCACCGATGTCCATATAGATGCCGTTCGCGTCGTTGCTCCGGACCTTCCAGCCAAGAAAAGCGGCGTACCACGCAGCTTCCCTTTCCGCATCGGTGACGCGCATCGAGAAATGATCGAGCAGCACCGTCTTCCAGCCAGTCGGCGCGAACGGCGCCTTCATGGGCGTCTTGTTGCACGCGGCAGTCGTATCGCGCGCAGTACCCGCGCACTGGCCCTGTCCGAATGCGCTCGAAAGCGCACCAGAACATGGCGCAGCTACGGCGGCGAGACCAAGCGCCTGCAAGAGCTGGCGGCGTGAAAGGTTGCCGCGATCGTAGGCGGAGAAAAGTCGGTTGAGTTCGCTCATGTCCGGTTCGGATTAGGAATCCTGAAGGTGCGTGCACGTACGATCAATCGCAAATCGCCAATCGCCACCTGGGTATTCGGGTAATCGGGCAGTCGCGCACTCGCTCACTGCATGATCTTTTTCAGGCTGTCCGGCACGACGCCGTTGTTGACGCACGGCATGTACGGATCGCGCGGGATGTTGCCGTCAACCTTGGGACGATGATCCAGGTTCGCGACGGAGAGACCGAGGTCGTAGAGCGACTGTCCGACTGACGCCATGTGCGGATAGTCCATGTACTGCGGCTCGTCGGTCACCATGTGATAGTCGCGATGCAGACCCGTCGTGTAATACACGATCGGAATACCGAACCGCGCGTAGTTCGCGTGATCGCTGCGGCAGTAGATGTTGTTCGCCTGGAACGCCGCGTCGTACTGGAGATCGTATTTGAACGGCGTCGGCTTCGTTGCGTTCAGTTTCTCCGCCAGCGTGCCGAGCTCGCTCGAAAGACGTTTCCACCCCACCGGTTGCACGAAGTCCATGCCGCCGAGCGGAATGTCCTCGGCTTTGCCACGCCCAACCATGTCCATGTTGAGCTGCGCGACGATCGAATCCCGCGGCACCGTCGGAAAGCGCGAGAAGTAATCCGAGCCCCACAGCCCCTTCTCCTCAGCAACGTGCCACACGAAGATGATCGAGCGCTTGGGCTTCGCCGGCGCCTTGGCAAACGCTTCCGCGATCTCGAGCAGCGTCACGGAACCGGAGCCGTCGTCATCCGCGCCATTGTTGATGGAATCCATGCGGATGCCGTTGAGCTTGTGCAGGCTGTCGAGCAGCGTATGGAGAAGTTTCTGCTCTTCTTCCGTCGGCGCGGGCGGGTTGCGGTTTTCGAGACCCTGCGTGCGAACGACGGCGTTGTAGAGGCGCACGGAATCGTGGTCCGCTGGCGCCGCGGCGTAGCCCACATGATCGCTGTGCGCGCCGATCGCCACGTACTCGTTCTTGAGCACGGCGTCCGCCCCCGGCATGATCGCGATGACGTTCCGGGCAGGTTTGGCAACTTCAACGAACTTGATGCTGGGCGTGAGCGTCTTCCCCGTTGCGCCGCGCTTGAGCCCGTCGATTGCGCTTCCGAACAGCGCTTCGGCAACGACTCTCGTGATCGTGATCGTCGGCGGAGCTGCTGGAATATTCGGAATCCCCGTGAAGACGACGCTCTTCTCGCTCGGGTTGAGCGCGTTGTTCACCATCTGCGGCGAAAGCGAATCGACGACGGAAATCACGGCGGCCGCCGACGCGAAGGCATTCCCTGCTCCGCGGCCACCGGGAAATCCCCCGCCCCCTCCGCCGCCAGCACCACGTCCACCGAATCCGCGTCCGCCCGCGCCCCCGCCGGCCGCCACGCGAGTAACCACGATCTTCCCGGTGATCTGATCCGCCGTGAGCGGCGCGTCGGCATCGGTCGCCGTTCCGTTGTAGACCGCTGGCGCGGGGGCAATCGTGCCGATGGGCGGCGCGCCGTTGCGTCCTGTCGGCGCCGTCGCGATGAAGTCTTTCCCCGCAACAAACTTCCGGCCGTCGACGGTGAGCGTCGACGACGGATCGAGCTTGCGAAGAACGACGGGCAAGTCCTGGAAGTAGGTGCCCTTCTCACCCGCGGGTTTTAAGCCCAGCGCTTTGAGCTGCGCCGCGATGTAGTTGGTCGCCTTGACGTGTCCTTCGGTCCCCGTCTCGCGGCCCATCATGGAATCGTCCGCGAAGATGAACAGGCGGGTCATGAGGTCGTTCGCCGTGATCGCGGCGGTCGTCGGCTGCGGCGCGTGCTTCCGCGGAAGCGGCGGGTGTGCCTGCTCCTCGAAGGCTTCCTTGATCGAGATGGTGACGGGCTGGGTCGGGCGCTGGCCACCCTGGGCGAGCACTGGCGCCGCGGCGAAGGCGGTGGCGCCGGTCAGGCAAAGAATGCGGTACAACATGAATCGGGCTCGGATAGGAGTGCGAAGAATGTACGCCCGGATACGCATTCAACCAGCGCTTCGCTCAGAGCTCTGTCGGCCGTTTGCTCTCCCCTCCCTCCGCCGAACCCCCGGACCTGCTCTCCGCCACGCATTCCGGCGGAGGGCAGGTCATGGTCACATCACCGGTGCGTCAACGGTGCGTCAACGGTGCGAGCTCGTCCGCTTCCGGCTGTGCGAGCGCGAGCTTCCGCCGCGGCGGCGCGGCACCTTCCCGCCTTTGGCGCGCGCTTCGGACAGGCCGATCGCGATCGCCTGCTTGCGGCTCTTCACCTTTCCGCCCTTCCCGCCGGGGCCGCTCCGCAGCGTGCCTTTCTTCCGGCGGCGCATTGCGCTCTCCACGCGCTTCGATGCCGCCGCCCCGTAACGACGACCTGATGTTGAACGACGTGCGTGCTTTCGCGCTGCCATAGTCCCTCCCTGTGGTGTGTGTCGTCGATCCCGCGCGCTCCGTCACGCGTGATCGATCACCGCGGTATATCCGGCCGTACGCGCACAGTGCGCGCAACAGAAGATCGCGTCGCCGGCCTCGACGCCGTGGCCGATGATTCGGCACGCACAATGCTCGCATCGTGGCGCGAGCAGATAGATGGCGCATTCAAAACTGTCGAACGTGTGCTTCTCGTCGTTCATCGTCACCGTGAACGCACGCTCATAGTTGTTCCCGCACACTTCGCATTGCGGCATGTGGCCTCCCTGAAGAGAGCAGCGGCTACCCGGCGGTCGTTTCGCCGCCGAGCAGCGTCAGAACCTCACCCGAGATGTACGACGAGTCCGCTTGCGACGCGAAGAACACGAAGGCCGGCGCGATTTCCTCCGGCTCGCCGGGACGCTTCATGGGCGTGTCGGCGCCGAACTTCGATACGTCAGCGGGCTTCTTGTCGGTGACGTTGAGCGGCGTCCAGACGGGGCCAGGCGCCACGCAATTCACGCGAATGCCGCGCTCGACGAGGTTTTGCGCGAGGGATTTCGTGAACGCGTGAATGGCGCCCTTGCTGGACGAATAGTCGATCAACTCCTTGCTCCCTTCGAGGCCGGTGATGGAGCCGGTATTGATGATCGTCGCGCCGCGGCGCATGTGCTTGAGCGCCGCCTGCGCCATGTGGAAGTATCCGAAAATGTTGGTGCGGAACGTGCGCTCCAGCTGGTCATCGCTGATGTCGGCGAGCGACTTCTGATGTTGCTGGTACGCGGCGTTGTTGACCAGGATATCGATCCGGCCGAGCTCGTTCACGGTTCGCTCGACGGCCTCGGTGCAGAACTCGGGATCCGTGACGTCGCCCGGAATGAGCAGCGCGCGGCGCCCCTCCGCTTCCACGGCGCGCGCCGTCTCCTGCGCATCCGGATCCTCGACGCCGAGGTATACGAGCGCGACGTCCGCGCCTTCGCGCGCAAAGAGGACCGCGACCGCCCGGCCGATTCCGGAATCACCGCCGGTGATCAGCGCGACGCGATCTTCGAGCTTGTTCGCGGCGCGATAATCGGGTGCGCGGTACTGGGGCCGCGGATGCACCTTGGATTCGAGGCCGGGCTTTCGCTGATGTTGCGGCGGAAACGGCGGTTTCGGTTTGCGCGTGCGCGTGTTCTTGCGTGCGGGCGTGCGCGATCCAGCGGGCATTCACGAAACTCCGGCAAATGTCAATCGTGCGCGGACGCGTTCGATTTCGGCAATACAAAAGGGCGCGGCTGAAGTTCCGCGCCCCGTTGTACGTCCGTCGTACTTCCGCGATCCGCGCGTCAGGTGACGCGTTTGCCGGCGGATACCCCGGCGATGATCGCCACCAGGAAGAGCACGAGGAAGAGGAAGAAGAGCACTTTCGCGATTCCTGCCGCCGCAGTCGCGACACCGGTAAACCCGAACACGGCCGCGACGACCGCGACGATCAGGAAGAGCAGAGCCCACCGAAGCATGAAGCCCTCCTTATTGGTGCGGTAAACGAAGCCGCCTACCCGGCGACTACTCCGACTCTTACACCGGCACATCCGCGAAGATGCTGTCGGTTCCACGGTGACCGTGGAACTGCGCGTGCCGGCTCCTGTACCCACCTGTGACCCCAATACGGAGACCGGACGTGAAGAAAGGCCGTCAGCAGCTGATCGCGGCGCTCAACGAGGACCTCGCACGCGAATACCAGGCGGTCATTGCGTACGTGGTCTACTCTCAGGTGCTGAAGGGCGCACAGTACATGACGATCGCGAAGGAGCTCGAGAGTCACGCGGCGCAGGAGCTCAAGCACGCCATGACGATCGCGAAGCAGATCGACTATCTCGGCGCCACGCCAACGGTGCAGCCCAAGCCCGTCAAGCTCGCCGATGACGCGGAGTCGCTCCTCCGCTTCGACCTGGAGAATGAGCGCGTCACGATCATGGAGTATCGAAAGCGGATCCAGCAGTGCGAGCAGCTCGGCGAGTTCGCCATGTCAGAGCACATTCGCGAAATCGTTAAACAGGAACAGGACCACCTCATCGATCTCGCGACCGCCCTCGGCGAAGACCCTCCGTCCACGTCGGACTGATTGTCGGCGGGTTAGCGGGTTGACGGGTCGACGGGTCGACCGGAGTGCAGCACAAATCCCACGAGGCCGCCGGCGCTCAGGATCGCTTCCATGACCGGCGGCAGTGGTGCGGCGACCGTCACGGCGCCGCTCACCGTATTCCGCACGAACATCGCGCCATGCTCCGAACGGATCGTGAGCGTATCGCCTTCATTGATGTTCGACGTCTCGCAAACGAGCGGCAGCAGTCCGTTGTTCACGGCGTTGCGATAAAACGTTCGTGAAAAGCTCGACGCCAGGACCGCCTTGATGCCGGCGGCCAGGATCACCGTGGCCGCGATTTCCATGGCTGATCCGCAGCCGAAGTTTCGTCCCGCGACGATGATGTCGCCCGCGCGCACCGACGCCGCGAACGCAGGGTCGAGCGTCTCGAACAGGTACCGCGCGAGCTCGGTTTCGTCGAGCGTTTCGCGTTTTCGCGTTGACGTGATGATGTAATCCGTATTGACGTTGTCGCCGAAGCGTCGCGCGCGACCGGTCAGGTTCGCGCTCATGCGACCTCGACGATCCGGCCCGTGGCCGCGGCGGCTGCACACGCCGCCGGCGACGCGAGGTAGATCGACGCCGTGGCGTTCCCCATGCGCGCCTTGAAGTTGCGGTTGGCGGTGGACACCACCGTTGCGCCGTTCCCCGGTATCACTCCGCTCGTTCCGCAGCACGCCCCGCATCCCGTCTCGGTAATGATTGCGCCCGCGCGCTGCAGCCCGTCGAGCGTACCGTCGGCGCGCGCACGTTCCGCCACCTCACGCGACGCGGGTGTCACGACGAGCTGCACGCCCGGCGCCACCTTGCCGCCCAGGCTCTCGAGCACCGCCAGCGCCGCGTGCAGATCCGAAATGCGCCCGCCGGTACACGTGCCGATGAAGACCATCTGCACAGCCGTGCCGATCGCGGACGCGAGCGGCGTGACGTTGTCTGGGGCGTGCGGGCGGGCAATGCGCGGCGTGACGGCAGAGAGGTCGATCAGGATTTCACGCGCGAAGGCCGCGTCGTCATCTGACATCACGCTCGTGCCGCGCTCGCGCGTGCGGGGTGCGAGATACTCCTCGGTCGTCGCATCGAACGGAAAGATCGATGCCTTGGCGTCCATTTCCACGCCGAGGTTGCATACCACGAGCCGGTCGTCGAGTGAGAGCGTCCGGACGCCGGGGCCGTGGAATTCGAGCGTCTGGTAGTTCGCGCCGTCGGCGCCGACCATACCGACCAGGTGAAGCGCGAGGTCCTTGGCCATGACGCCCGGACGCAGCGCGCCCGTGAGCGTGACACGGATGGTCTCGGGCACGCGAAGCCAGACGGTGCCGGTCACGAGTGCCGCGGCGAGATCGGATGATCCAACGCCGGTGGCGAAGAGCCCGAGCGCGCCGCAGGTCACTGTGTGGCTGTCGGCGCCGATGACGAGATGTCCCGGCAGCGCGCGCCCCTGCTCCGTCGCAATCTGGAAACTGATTCCGTCACCGACCTCGTGCATCATGATGCCGTGCTGCTTCGCGAACGCACGCATCAGGGCGTGGAAGGCGCGCGTGCGGTCGGATGTGGGCGGGGCATAGTGATCGCACGCGAACATGACGTGCGAGGCATCGCGCACGCTCGTGCCCCCCATCCGGCCGAAGTAGTCGATGGCCATGGGCGTCGACGCGTCCGTGCCCAGAATGAGATCCGGTGTGCACGTGACCACATCGCCCGCCCGCGCATCCCGATTCGCTTTTGCCGAAAGAATCTTCTCGCTGATCGTTCGGCCGCCGGCGCTCATGTGTGGACGGTCTCCCCTTCGCTCCGCGCGATGAGCGCCGTCCCGGCGAGATTCCCGAACGTGTTGACCGCACTGCGGCACATGTCGAGCGGCCGGTCAATT
>DASRAP010000368.1:0-10135 GCA_035638155.1 Gemmatimonadaceae bacterium
CGTACCGTCGTGCCATGGACCAGCACGATCGTTTTCTCGAGCCGCGACTGCTCGCATTTGCCACCGCGGTTTGCACCGCTGCGCGGCGACTACCGGCTGACCCGGTGGCTACAAATATCGCGTGCCAGCTGGCGAAGTCCGCGAGCTCGCCACTCGCCAACTATTCGGAAGCGCGCTCGGCGTCGTCACCGAGGGACTACGCCAACAAGCTGAATCACTGCACGCGAGAGCTGCGCGAGACCAGGAATTGGCTACGCCTTGCCGCCGGCTGCGGTTATCAGATCGGCGATTATGAGAAGCTACTGGCCGAGTGCGATGAGCTCATTGCGATAACAGTCACGTGTGCACTCAAAGCGCGGAGGAAACGCTAGGAAATCCCGCCGTTTCTTGAAACTTGAAGCCTGATTTTGAAATTTGCACTTCAACTTGCATTTCGTTTTTCGATCTGTGAGGCAACCAGCCTCGACAAATCAGCGAGCGAGTAGGGCTTCGCAATCGTCGCCGCAAATCCGAGTGCGGCCATGCCGCGCATGCTGTCGGCGTCGAGATTCCCGCTGGCAAAGACGAGCGGAAGGTCCGGCGCGATTTCGCGAATGAGTGGCGCCGCTTCGCGACCCGTCATCCTCGGCATGTCGCCGTCCAGCAGCACGAGGCCGTACTCGCGCCCCTTCTCGCGCACCATCGCCACGGCCTTCTCTCCGTCGTTCACGCGGTCCACGTCGTAGCCGAGCCGCTCGAGCATGCGCCCAACCACGGTGCGCACGGTGTCCTCGTCATCGGCAATCAGAATCCGTCCGCGACCCGTCACGAGCGCGGCCGCTTCGCCCGGGCTCTGCGCCTGCGCGTCGCCGCGCGCGGGCAGATAGAGCGTGAACGACGATCCGCGCCCCGGCTCGCTCTCGACGTCGATGAACCCGTCGTGGGAGCGCACGGTGCCGTACACCACGGAGAGGCCGAGTCCCGTTCCCTTCCCCACGGCCTTGGTCGTAAAGAACGGCTCGAAGATTCGCGCGCGCGTTTCCGGCGCCATGCCCGTGCCGGTGTCGCGAACGGTGATCGCCACGTAGCGCCCCGGCGTTGCGTCGGAGAAGCGCGCACAGAACGCGGTGTCGCACTCCATGTGACGCGCCGTGATCGTGAGGCGCCCGCCGTCGGGCATCGCGTCCTTCGCGTTGATCGCGAGGTTGAGCACCGCGTTGGTGAGCTGCGACCGGTCCCCGCGCACCAGCAGCGCGTCCACCGCGAAGTCGGTCTCGACTTCGATGCTCCGGTCGAACGTTCGCGACACGAGTTTCCGCGCCTCGGCGATCACTTCGCGCAGATCAACCGGTTCCGCCCGCTGCGGGCTGCGCCGCGCGAGGGTGAGCAGGTTCTGCGCGAGATCGGCGCCGTGCTGGGCGGTCGCGATGATCGCGCGCGCGTCGTCGCGCACTTCCTTCGTCGTGCCCTCGGCGTGCTGCAGAAGGTCCGCGTAGCCCATGATGCCGGCGAGGAGGTTGTTGAAGTCGTGCGCGATGCCGCCCGCGAGGCGGCCCACGGCTTCCATCTTCTGCACCTGGTTGAGCTCGTGCTCGAGCCGCTTGCGGGCGCTGACGTCCTCGAACACCGACAGCACGTACGCGCCCGCGCCGGACGCGTCGTGCACGAGTCCGGCCCCGAGGCGAACCGAGGCGATCGTTCCGTCCTTCCGGACGTACCGCTTTTCACGGTGCACGTCGCCAACGCGTCCGCTCACGAGATCGTCGAACGCCGCGCTATCGAGCGCCGCGTCATCGGCATGCGTGAATTCCCCGAACCGGCGCCCCACGACTTCGTCCGGGAGGTACCCGAGCATTCTGCCGAACGCATCATTGACGCGCAGGAACCGGCCGTCGAGCGCAAGCTCGGCCATGCCGACGGCGGCCTGGTCGAACGCCGTGTGATATCGCACTTCGCTCGCGAGCAGCGCCGCCTGCGCGGCGCGGCGCTCGGTCAGATCGCGAACAAACGCGCAGTATTCGATCTCGTCGCCGCGACGGAGCTGCGTCACCGCGACTTCCACGTGAACTTCACCGCCTCCCTTTCGCTTGGCGACCGTTTCCACGCGCCGGTTGAGAATGTTCGCGGCGGCGGGTCCGGGCACCTTGAGCACGCCGTCGCGGTATGCGACGCGGAATTCCGGCGGCAACACGTACTGGCCGATCGATGCGCCAATGACTTCACCGCGCGACCATCCCAGCACGACTTCCGCCTGGGGATTCCACTCCCGAATGACGCCCCGCTCGTCCATCACGATGACAGCGTCCAGCGCGGAATCGAGGATGAGCCTCGTGCGTGCCGCACGCTCGTCGGCCATACGCTGGTCTTCGTCGCGCGCGCGCTGGCGCAGCACGCCCGTCATGCGATTGAAGTGCGAGCTCAGCCGCCCGAGCTCGTCGTCCCGAAGCGCAGAGAGGTGCACGCTCAGATCACCAGCCGAAATGCGCGCGAGACCGTGGTCCACCGCGGCGAGGGGCACGTACAAGCGGCGGTGCAGGAACAGCGCGAGTAACGCCATCGCGACCAGGCCCGCGAGAATCCAGAGCCAGAGCATGCGCGACATGCTCGCGGCCGCCGATGCAAGGTCGTCCTCATGCCCGTTCACGGCGCGCAAGGCGATCGTCGTCGCATCGGCCATGGCGTCCGAGAGCGGCGCATCGAGCGAATCCGCGCGGCGCAGCAAGCGGTCCGCGACCGGCACGTCGCGCAGCTCGAGCGCGGCCACCACTCCGAACATCGTCTCCGCCAGCGTGTTTTCACGGTCCACACCGCGCGACAGCGCGCTCAGCAGCTCCGGTGACGCGCTCTGGTCGCCGACGAGGCGCGTGAGTGTGCGGGGTGTTTCTTCCACCGCCTGCAAGCGAAAACGAATGTCCTCGAGCGTTGCCATCGGCACCGTGTCGCGCCGCGCTTCACCCAGCAGCCGCCAGAGATCGGTCATGGCGTCGTCGAGCACGTCGGAGCGGCGCCGGCTTTCCTGGAATTCCGCGAGCGCGCCGCGACTCTGCGTCGATAGGCGCGCGGCCGCGGGGCCGATGCGGAACGCCATGTCCACGCCGACAATCCCCACGTAGATGAGCGCGCCAATGCCGAACGCGAGCAGCGTGCCGCGAACGGAATTCGCGCGCTTGCGTACGACGGCGGTTCCCCCGGTGAATGGCGTCGGCTTCACGGGGCGATCGGCACCATGTAGAGGAGCGACGCGCGCTCGCCATTGAATGCGATCGGCCCGGTCACACCGCGGAGCGCCGGGTGCGTGGTCCCGAGTGTTTCCAGCCAGCGGCGAATAGCCGCGCGGTTCGCGCCGACGGCCTGCACGGCCGACGACACCGCCATGAATGCATCATACTGAAGTGCATCCGCCGCGTCGGGCTCGCGACCGAGCACACGCCGCGCGCGCGTCATGAACGCACGCGTTGCAGCGTCGTCCCGCGGCACCCAGAACGTGACACGCCAGACCGACGTTCGGAGCGAAGGCGGAAGATGGGGAACGGATGCGGAGGCGAGGGTCACGCCGTCGGCGCAGAGCACGCGGACGCCGGGTGCCTCGGAAAGAATCGTTCGGAGAATGCACGCGGCGTTCGCCTTGCCCGCCGCAAGCACGACCAGATCCGGACGGCCGCGTTTGAGCGCCGCGCGGACGGTGCTTACCACGAGCGACGTCATCACCTCGGATGTGCACCCGACGCCCGGGACGACCCCCGCGTCGACGGCTTCCACGCCGCGAACGGCGAGGCGGGCCATCACGCCGTCGCGGATGCCGACACCGTACTCGTCACCGACGTAGAGCAGTGCAATGCGCCGTGCGTGCAGCGAGTCGACGGCGTAGTTCGCGATGAACTGGCCTTCGCCGTTGTCGTCCGGGGCGAGCATGAACGTCCACGGTCCGCTCGACTCGAGCCGCGACGACGTGGCGGTGGGCACGAGGTGCGCGATGCCCTCGTGATTGTAGACGGACGTCGCAAGCAGGGCATCACGGCTCCCGCCGTGACCGACGACGGCAACGACGTCGGGATTCGCCGCAAACGCGGTGGCTTGCGCCGCAATGGTGACGCTCGGCGCGCCCGCTCCCCAGCGGGAGATCCCGAGCGCGACTGGCGCGACACCGGAGTCTGCCGCGTCGGCGAAAATGTCCGTGCCAATCGGTGGCTTGATCGAGTACGCGGCCGCGACGCGTGGCGCGCGCGATACATCACACGCGGCGACGACGCTCGCGAAAAGCAATGCCGTACCAACGCGCATTCCCCGCATCCCCACCTGCCCTTGTGAACCCGGTGCACATGGCCGCGCGCATCGCGCGGCGCGCTAGCTCAGACGAGCGCGCGCTGGCGCAGCCCGCCTCTGATTTCTCCCCATTGTTCGGCTTCGTCAACTGCGCCGTCAGCCTGGGACTCGGCCGGGTGTCGCGAGAGCCGGAGATCGTCGAGCTCGAGCAGCACCTGGCGAAGCACGGCGTCGGAATCGTTCAGCGCAAACGAACGTCGGTTGGCGCCCATGAAACTAGGCCGCCTTGGTCGTACCGAGCAGAGCGTCGATCCGCTCGCGCAGCACCTGCGGTGTAAACGGCTTGACGATGTAGTAGTTCAGGCCGCTCTCGAGGGCCGTCATGATGTCCTCGCGCACCGAGCGCGCGGTCACCATCAGCATCGGAAGGTTCGCGAAACCCTCGCGTGCGCGCACTTCGCGCGCCAGCTCGATTCCGCCCATATTCGGCATGTTCCAGTCGGTGATGATGAAGCCGATCGACGCGTCGAGTTTGTCGAGCGCTTCACGGCCATCGCCGGCTTCCACGACGTCGGAGTATCCGATTCGCTGGAGAGAGTTGACGACAATGCGACGCATGGTCGCGGAATCGTCTACCACGAGAAACCGCATGGCTCGGCCTGCCTGCTGGGGTGGGTATCAGAGATCGCCGCGTGCCACGATCGCTCGCGCGACCGCGTCAGCAACTTCAGTGGAGTTGTAGAACCCGGAGCGGATCCGGTCCTGCACGTCTGCCAGCTTCGCTGCGTTCACGCCGGCGCTTGCGGCGCGGCCTTCGTTCGAGATGGCCACGGAGTCCGTGCGCACGGGGGTCGGACGCGCCGTGGTCCGAGTCGGCTCGGCACCGGTTGGGCGGACCGCCGAGGCGGGAACGGAAGGGGCCTTGGGCTGGATTCTCATGTATATGATTCTCCTGTGTGGTGGAGTATCGGATGGTGATCCGAAAAGGTTTACTTAGCCGCGCGCGTCGAAGGTCGGGACGCCGGAAGGGGTCATTTTTGCCGCTGCCTGCGCGTACGCGCGGCCGAGAGCCGGGGACCCCCGGCCGTGCAACCGAGGCGCGGCCGCCATCCGGGTCGCCGCCGCGGCGATGAGGTCGTCGACGCAGGAATAGGCCGCCGCGTGAGCGGCGTCGTCTTCCGTGTACTGCGCGTGCCACGTGTCGTGCTCGGTCCGGAACAGGAGCGTCGTCATGCGCGGTCCTCGTCCGGCCGGTCGACGTATTCGAGCGCTGCACGACGCACCATGTCGAGCCGCGCGGCTTCGTCGAGCAAACGGTTGCGCGCGGGCTCGAGCGCCGAGACCATGTCACGCGCAAACGGCGGAATCACGGGCCCCTCACTCGTCTTGCGCCGGACGACGAGCGCGTGACCCGGCCTGGGCGGCGGCGCATCAATGAAATCCGCGGCCGTGTTGCCGACCACCGCATCGACGCCGAGCGTGACCGTTGCGACAACGGTCGTCTCGCGAAGCGAGGGCACAAACGGCGCAGAGCGCGCCGAGCCCATGGGGGAAGTCATGCCCGTAGGGTCGGCAGGAACGGGCTCTCCTTAATAGCACCGGGAGCACTTTACTACGGGAGCACTTTTACTACGGGAGCACTGCTACTACGGGAGCACTGCTACTACGGTTGGTCCCGTAGTTCGGCGGTCCCGTAGTTCTGTGTTCCCGTAGTTCAGGTGATCCCGTAGTTGCGGTGGTCCCGTAGTTCTGTGCTCCCGTAGTTCTGTGTTCCCGTAGTTCAGGTGATCCCGTAGTTGCGGTGGTCCCGTAGTTCTGTGCTCCCGTAGTTCAGTGCTCCCGTAGTTCAGTGCTCCCGTAGTTCAGTGCTCCCGTAGTTCTGTGCTCCCGTAGTTCAGTGCTCCCGTAGTTCAGTGCTCCCGTAGTTCTGTGATCGAGGTGAAGCGCATCAAGGCCCCGGCCGATACTCAGTAGAGACGGGTGGGTTTCGGCCCATCGCTACCTCGCCGGAGATACATGCGCGTCACCAACCATCACGCCACGGAGCAGGCCATCGCCGCGTTTACCGCGGCGCGCGGAGCCATGGATCTCGCCACGGCACGCGCGACCACCGGGCGTCGCCTCCTGGAAGCATCGGACGATCCCACGGCTGCGCTGAGCGTGTTGCAGAACCAGGGCCAGTCGCGCGCGATCGAGCAGTACCAGCGAAACATCGGCGCGGCAAATTCGCGCCTTTCATTAGAGAGCAACACGCTGGACGAGCTCACAAACATCCTCACGCGCGCAAAAGAGCTCGCCATGGGACAGGCGAGCGACAACGCCACGCCCACGACACGCAAAGCCAGCGCGGCCGAGGCCAACCAGCTGCTCGCGCAGGCCGTTGCGCTCGCCAACACGAAACAGAACGGGGAGTACGTGTTCGGCGGCCAGACGTCGACGACGGTTCCCTATTCATTGAATACGTTCGCATCGGCGTTCACCTTCACGGTGGCCGCAACACCCCCGGCCGGCACGCGCAGCATCGAGATCGCGCCGGGGCAGTACGTGACGACGGCGCACGACGGCATCACGGTGTTCGGCGACCAGACGAGCGGCGTGCTTCAGACGCTGCAGTCGCTCGCCGCAGCGCTCGACAGCGGCAGCGGTCCTGCCGTCACCGCCACGCTCGCACCGCTCGACACGGCGCTGGACCATACGCAGGTCGTATCTGCCGAGGCCGGCGCCCGCATCAACGAGCTCGATACGGCGTCCGCCAACCATCAGGCGCTGAGCGTCCAGCTCGACGCCGACACGTCGAAGCTGCGCGACATCGACATCGAGGACGCCATGACCGAGCTCGCCTCGCGGCAGACCGCGTTTCAGGCCGCCATGGCAGCGACCGCGCGCGTGCTGGGCATGTCGCTCACCGATTACCTCCGATAACACGCACGGATAACCGCGAACAACAGCGAACAACAGCCAACAATCACGCACAACGACGACGAACATGACTGCTGCAGCGATCGCAATGCCGGAACCAACGCACGAAACCATGGAAACGCGCCTCTTCGGGCCCGTGACGCTCGACGGCGCGCGCGTGGTGGAATTCGAGCGCGGCCTGCTTGGCTTTCCGCGCTTCCGCCGGTGGGTCTTCCTGGACGGCGAGGCGGAGGGCATGTCGTGGCTCCAGTCCCTCGACCACCCCGCGCTCGCGTTTCTGCTCGTGAACCCGTTCGCGGCGTTTCCGTACTTCACGCTTCGGATCGGATCCACCGAGCTTCGCGCGCTGGGCGCGCGTCACGCATCGGAGCTGACGGTGTGCGCGCTCGTGACGATCGCGCCGGACCTCGATGTGGCTGGCACGGCGAACCTGCAGGGCCCGCTGCTCATCAATCTGAGAGAACGCCGCGGCATGCAGGTCGTGATTGCCGACAGCGAATGGACCGTGCGCGAGGCGCTTCCATCCTTCATCGAAGTGCCGCGGTTCGCCGCCGCAACAGCGCTTGTTAAGTGAATCACCAACACTCCGATACTGCTGGGTGAAGTCGGGGCACTACCGCCACGACAGCCAGGGGAACGGAATCCCCGGACTTTATCAGCAATAAGGAGCAAGGATGCGCATCAACACGAACGTGGGCGCCATGCAGGCGGCCCGCAACCTCGGCACCGTCGAGAACGCGATCAAGTCGTCGAGCGAGAAGCTGTCGTCTGGCTTCCGCATCAACCGTGCGGCGGACGACGCGGCCGGTCTCGGCATCGCGAACGTCCTCCGGTCGGACATTCGCGCGTACACGCAGGCGTCGCGCAACGCGGAGCAGGCGAACTCGGTGTACAACATCGCCGAAGGCGCCGCGCAGTCCGTGCAGACGATGCTCGAGCGCATGAAGGAACTGGCCTCGCAGTCCGCGTCTGACAGCGTCGACACCTCGGCGCGCGCGCGTATCGACAAGGAATTCCAGGCGCTCAAGTCGGAAATCGACCGTACGGTCAGCACCACGAAGTTCCAGGGCAACGCCCTGCTGAACGGCTCGTTCGGCGCGACGGTGGACAGCGCGTCCGCAGCGCTCGCCACGGGCACCGGCGTCTATGGCATCTCGATCTCGGGCACGGCAGTTGGCACGTACACGCTGTCCGAGAACGCCGGCGACGTGACGCTCGACAACGGCAATGGCGTGACGCAGACGATCACGGCGGTGGACACCCTCGAAGGTGGCACGGCGTCCCTCAGCTTCTCGACGTTCGGCGTCAAGATCGACCTCGACAGCTCGTTCACGGCGGCGGGCCTCGACGGCCTCGACTTCGATGTGAACGGCGGCACGGGCACGTTCCTCATCGGCGCGTCGGGTGACTACGCCGGACAGGACAGCCTCACGATCAACGGCAGCTCGCTCGACCTGACCACGAACACCCTGACCGTGAACGCGTCGTCCGTCACCTCGCTCACGAACGCGCAGTCGGCGCTCGCGGCGATCGACGTGGCGATCGGCAAGGTCAACACGGCGCTCGGCGAAATCGGCGCCGGCCAGAGCCGCATCGAGAACGCGATCTCGAACCTCAAGACGATCGTGCAGAACTTCTCGGCCGCGGAGAGCACCATCCGCGACGTCGACATGGCGGACGAGATGGTGAAGTACTCGAAGAACCAGATCCTGGCTCAGGCGGGCACGGCGATGCTCGCGCAGGCGAACCAGTCTGGGCAGGGAGTCCTGCAGCTGTTCCGCTAGTACATCAGCGGTAGTTAGCGGCAGTTAGCGGGAGGACGGGTTTACGGGTGAGCGGGTCAACGGGTTAACGGAGTGCATTCCTCCGACCCGTCAACCCGTCAACCCGTCGACCCGTCGACCCGTGCCTGACAGACAAACGCAGGGAGCAAGCGAATGGCAGACCCGGTCGGCACATTCAGTGGACTGAGCAGCGGCATTCAATGGCGCGACATGGTCGATCAGATCATGCAGCTGGAGTCGCAGCGCCGCCTTGATCCCGTCACCGCACGCCAGACCGCGCTCAACAAGCGCGCCGACGCCTGGCATCAGCTCCAGGGGCTCGTCGCGAAATTCCGCGACGCGGCCGACGCGCTGCGCAGCACCACATCATTTGACCAGTTCGCCGCATCCGCCGCGAAGTCGCCTTCAACATCGCGCGATCTCGTGGGTGTTTCGGCTTCGTCGCGCGCAACGCCGGGAAACTACGACGTCGAAGTGGTCGCGACCGCGCGGGCGGAGAAGATCGGCGGCGGCGCGTCCGCAAACAGCAGTACTGCGCTCGGCGTCACGGGATCGTTCGCGATCAACGGCCGGGTCATCAGCGTGGTCGCGCAGGACACCCTGACGTCGTTGCGTGACAAGATCAACGCCACGAACAGCGGCTCCGCCGCAAGCGGTGTGTCGGCATCCGTCGTCGCGGCGACCGGCGGGGCAAAACTCGTCGTCACGGCCGACGCAACCGGACTCTCCGGGATCGAGCTGACCGACGACGCCGCAGGCACGCTCGCGACGCTCGGCTTCGTCGCCGGACCAGCCGTCGCGAACCTCGACCCCGACGGTGCGTCGCAGACGTACCGGTTCAACAGCGACGTCAGCGCGATCGCGGCGAACGTCGCGGTCGACACGCCGCCGGCGACGACGATCAATGTCGGCGGCACGAGCGTTTCGGTTGATCTCGCCGCGGACTCGCTGCAGGAGATCGCGGACCGCATCAACACCGTTTCTGGCAACCCGTCGCTCGCGAGCGTGACGACCGAGACGGTCCTCGGACGTGCCACGTATCGACTCGTAACCAGCGCGAGCGTTACCGCGGACGCGACGGGCAGCGCCGCCGACAGCGCGCGCGCGCTCAGCGTACTCGGCTTCACCGCGCCGCCGTTTGCCCACGAGGTCATCGAGGGCGCGAATGCGGTCATTCGCGTGGACGGCGA
>DASRAP010000369.1:0-18311 GCA_035638155.1 Gemmatimonadaceae bacterium
AAACGGCGCCGGCCGTCGTCGAGGCAAACGCGCCGCTGCCCAAGCCGCAGGGGATTGTCGCAGGGAGCGATAGCGCTCCGGTCGAGATCATCGAGTTCGGTGACTTCGAATGCCCCGTTTGCGGCCAGTTCGCGACCATTACCGAGCCCGACGTGATGACGAGACTTGTGAAGACGGGTCGCGCACGGTTCCGGTACCTCGATTTTCCGCTCTATCCGAGGCCGCATCCCGCGGCACTCGTGGCGCACAACGCGGCGCTCTGCGCGGCGGACCAGAACAAGTTCTGGGAAATGCACGATCGCATCTACGCGACCCAGTTCGAGTGGAGCACGTTTGCCAACGGCCGCGACATGGGCGCGCCGCGGCTCATGAAGCGCTACGCGAAGGAGCTCGGTCTCGACACGAAGGCGTTCGACGCCTGCTTCGACGCGAGCAAGTTCGAGCCGCAGATCAAGGCCAATCAGGCCGAAGGCTTTCGCGTCGGCATGCAGAACCGCGGGACCCCGACGTTCTTCATCGGCAAGCGCGTCATGTCCGGCGCGCTGCCGTACGACGTGATCAAGGCGATGGTCGACAGCGCCACCGCCGACGCGAAGAAGCCTACCAGTTCACGCGGCGGCCCAGGATCATCTTGAACAGCAGGTGATCCGTCGGCGTCGTCGCACCGACGCCCACGCCGAAGTTGAGCTCCCACTTCGGAGACACGTCGAGATCGGCCGCCGCGAAGATCATGTGCTCCTGCTGTTTCACCGGCGCGAAGTCGCCGATCTTCCCCATCGCGCCGTAGTACTCGATGCCCGCGTTCACGACCTTCGAGAAATCGTAGCCGAACTTCACGTTCGGCTCGAACTCCACGCCGTTC
Source organism: Gemmatimonadaceae bacterium (assembly GCA_035638155.1). Classification (GTDB taxonomy): domain Bacteria; phylum Gemmatimonadota; class Gemmatimonadetes; order Gemmatimonadales; family Gemmatimonadaceae; genus DASRAP01. The sequence goes on from DASRAP010000369.1 coordinate 863, forward strand.
GCCGTGCCGGGTCCTTTCCACGCGCGCGACAGCACCGGGTTGAGACCGACGTAAAGCTTGTCGAAAGTCTTGTCGATGATCGGGCGGATTTCCCACGTCCACGTGTCGGCAGAAAACGCCGCGCGCTGAAACCCCATTTCCATCGAGAGACTGAGCCCCACCGGCCATTTCCACGACTCCGGCACGGCCACGCGCGGGCGGATATGGCTGCCGACGTAATTCACGCCGGTGCCGGTTTGTTCGCTCGTGAAAAAGTAGATCCCGGTTTCGAACCACGACGTGAATCCGTGCGTAATCTCGACGGTCTCATGCACCGCGTGATTGGTGCCGTACTCACCGAGCGGGCTGAGGCCTTTCGATCCCTGCGCCGTGTAGTTGCTGTGCAGCTCGAACATGGTCGTGTGCGGCGCCACCGTCGGCGAGGCGTAGACCTGTACCTCGTAATTTCCCTGGGCACGGGCGGAAAGCGATACAGCGGATAGCAGCGCCGCTACGGCGGCACAGCGAACAACGCGCATCAGAACCTCATGGGTGGGAGGCGACGTCCAACGATAACACCCGCGCGCTGTGCCGCTTAGCGGAGCAGCAATGCGGCTGCGAGCGCGGCGACCGCGATGCCCGCGATCGTCCACGGCACCCAATACGGAATGCGGTCGACCAGCGTTGGCACACGGAGCGCCGGGATGCCGCCCGACGGTGTGCCCCGCAATACGCGCGTGATGTCGGCCGCTGACTGCGGCCGGTCCTTGGGTTGCTTCGCGAGACAGCGCATCACGATCGCCGCCAACGGACCCGGGATGCCCTCCCGTCGGGTCGTCACGGGCTCCGGCTCGTGCTCGGCGTGCGCGAGGAAAACGGCCTGGGGTGTGCGTCCAGTGAACGGCGGATGTCCGGTCAGCATTTCGTACGCGACGACACCCAGCGAATAGATGTCCGCGCGATGGTCGAGGTCCGGATCGCCGGCGGCCTGCTCGGGGGAGATGTACATCGGTGTGCCGAGGCTCATGCCGCTCTGCGTGATCCGCGCGCCGCTCGACCGGATGTTGTCGTCGGTCGCCGCGGTGAGCGCCTTCCCGATGCCGAAATCCAGCACGACCGCCGTGTCGTGAAAGAACATCACGTTTTCCGGCTTGATGTCGCGGTGCACGACACCCTGTCCGTGCGCGTACTCGAGCGCGCCCGCGACTTCGAGGAGAATGCGCGCCGCGTTGTCGATCGCCATGGGGCGCTCGCGGTTGATCCGGTCGCGCAACGATTCACCTTCCACGAGCGGCATGGTGAAGTACAGCGATTCGGCGGCAACGCCCGCACTGAGCAGCGGCACGATGTGCGGATGCTGGAGCCGCGCGGCGAGCCGGATCTCGCGCTTGAAGCGCTCCGCCGACAGTGTGGCCGCGAGCTCCGGCGACAGCACCTTGATGACCACGCTCCGGCCCAGCGCTTTTTCCTTCGCGGCAAACACGCGAGACATTCCGCCGCGCGGCAATTCCTGGCCGAGTTCGTAGACGTCAGCCAGAGATTGCTGCAGCTGCGTGCGGAGTTCGGGATTGGCCATGATCCTCGGCGGTCCTCGCGGAGGTCTGAAGCCCGCGGTGCAACGACGCAAACATACGAGGGACGGGCGAGAGAGGAAAGGGAAAAGGGCAAAGGGCAAAGGGGGACCACAGGAGCGAGGGCATAGGAGGTGCAAGGATCCTCTTGCTCGTTCCTCCTCCTCAGCCCTGTTTCCCGTTGTCCTTTTCCCTATGCACTTTTCCCTCTCCTCTCGGCGTTGGCTTTCCCGCACTCGAAATCGAGGTTTTTTAGAGAGGAAAGTGAAAAGGGCAAAGAGCAAAGGGGGACCACAGAAGCGAGGGCATAGGAGGAGGTACAAGGATCCTCTTCCTCGTTCCTCCTCCTCTGCCCTGTTTCCTGTTGTCCCCTTTTCCCTATGCACTTTTCGCTTTTCTCTCGGCGTTGGCTTTCCCGGACTCGATATCGAGGTTTTTCAGAGAGGAAAGTGAAAAGGGCAAAGAGCAAAGGGGGACTACAGAAGCGAGGGCATAGGAGGAGGTACAAGGATCCTCTTCCTCGTTCCTCCTCCTCTGCCCTGTTTCCTGTTGTCCCCTTTTCCCTATGCACTTTTCCCTTTCCTCTCGGCGTTGGCTTTCCCGCACTCGATATCGAGGTTTTCAGAGAGGAAAGTGAAAAGGGCAAAGGGCAAAGGGGGACCACAGAAGCGAGGGCATAGGAGGAGGTACAAGGATCCTCTTCCTCGTTCCTCCTCTTCTGCCCTGTTTCCTGTTGTCCCCTTTTCCCTATACCCTTTTCCCTTTCCTCTCGGCGTTAGCTTTCCCGCACTCGAAATCGAGGTTTTTCAGATGCTGTGCCGGTCGTTCGCGCGCACCACCCTGCGCGCCTCATTCTTCCTTGCGCTCATCGCCCTTCCGCTTGCGGCCCAAAGCTCGAAAGGCGTGGTCGATCTCTCCACGGCCAGACCCGGCCGGGACCCCAAACAGCCCATCGATTCGGCCTACACGGCGAAAATCCGGCAATACACCACCGAGGCGTTCTTCAACTCGCCGCTCACGGACTACCTCCCGGCGTCGAAGACCGTCCCGACGCCGAAGGTGACGCTCGGCGACATCGCCGGTGCGCCGACCAAGCTGCCGTACTCGACCGAGGTCTACGCCTACATGCGATCGCTCGAAAAGGCGACGCCGCGCGTGAAGGTGTTTTCGATCGGAAAGACGGAGGAAGGGCGGGAAATGATCGCCGTCGCCGTCGCATCGGAAGCGCTGATGGCGAAGCTCGACGCGAACAAGGCGGAGCTGGCGAAGCTGGCCGATCCGCGCACCATCAACATGAACGACTCGATCGCCGACGCGATCGCGCAGCGAGCGGCGCCCGTCTACTACATCACCGGCACGATTCACTCGACCGAAGCCGGCGCGCCCACGGCGTGCATGGAGCTCGCGTACCGTCTCGCTGTCGACGACAGCCCGTACATCAGAAACATCCGGGACCACGTCATCACGCTCATCACGCCCATCGTGGAAGTCGACGGGCGCGATCGCATGGTCGACATGTACGAGTGGAAGAAAAAGCATCCCAACGAAACCGTCCCCGGCGTGATCTACTGGGGCCACTACGTGCAGCACGACAACAACCGCGACGCCATGGGCGTGACGCTCAAGCTCACGGAGAACGTCCTCAACACGTACGTGGGATTCAAGGCGCAGGTGCTGCACGACCTGCACGAGTCCGTCGCGCTCCTCTACGACAACACGATCGGCGACGGGCCGTTCAACGCGTGGATTGATCCCATCCTCGCGAACGAGTGGCAGATCATCGGCTGGAACAACGTGAACGAGATGACGCGGCTCGGCATGCCCGGCGTGTTCGCGCACGGCACGTTCGACACGTGGTCGCCCGGATATCTCATGTTCATTGCCGCGCTGCACAACGGGGTGAGCCGCCTCTACGAAACGTTCGGCAACGGCGGCACGGCAGAGACGCAGGAACGCACGCTCAACGGCAGCGATACGGAACGCAGCTGGTACAGACAGAATCCGGCGCCGAACGGCCGCTTCAAGTGGTCGCTGCGGAACAACAACAATTACGAGCAGACTGGCCTTCTCACGTCGCTCAATTACATCGCGAACAACCGGTCGACGCTGCTCCGCAACTTCTACGAGAAGAGCAAGCGGTCCATCATCAAGCCGCGCATCGAAGGACCCGCGGCGTACGTGCTCCCCGCGAATGATCCGCGGCTCGGCGCGCAGGCGGATCTTCTGCGCGTGCTCCAGAAGCAGGCGGTCGAAATCTCGCGGGCGACTGCAGAGTTTACTGTGAAGATGCCGGTCCGGGGGCAACGGGCAACGGGCAATGGGCAACGGGGTGGGGGCGCGGGGCGTGGTGCCGGCGGTGGTGGCGGACGTGGTGCGGGTGGAGGCAACGCGGACTCTACGCGCGCGGACACAACGCCCCGCTTCGAATCGCGCACGTTCCCGGCGGGTTCGTACATCATCCGCATGGACCAGCCGTACTCGCGCATCGCGGACGCGCTGCTCGACTATCAGTACTGGAGCCCGAACGATCCGCAGAAGAATCCTTATGACGACACGGGCTGGACGTTCCCCGAGGGGTACGGTGTGAAGGCCATTCGCGTCGCCGACACGGCGGTGCTGAAGGCGCCGATGCAAACCGTGACCGGCACCATCGTCGCGGCGAATGCAGGGGTGAGTAGCAGTGGCAGCGTGTTCGTGATCAATCACAACGGCGACAACGCGCTCATGACGCTGCGCTACAAGCTCAAGACCGCGGATTTCCAGGCGGCGGAGGATACGTTCTCGCTGAACGGTAAAAAGTTCAATCGCGGATCGTTCGTGATTCGCGGCGTGCCGCAGGACGAGCTGGACCGCACGGCGAAGGCGCTCGGCTTGAGCGTGACGGCCACGGCCGCAGCGCCGAGTGTGAAGATGCATCCGCTGCGCGCGGCGCGCGTCGCGCTCGTGCATCTCTGGAGCAACACGCAAACGGAAGGCTGGTGGCGGCAGGCGTTCGACCTGCTCGAGATCCCGTACGACTACATCAGCTTCGGCGATCTCGGGCGGATCCAGAACATTGCGTCCAAGTACGACGTGCTCATGTTCGGTCCCGGCCTTAATACGCAAAGCGTGATTCAGGGCATGCCCAAGTGGCGCAACCCGATGCCGTGGAAGAATTCTCCCGATACGCCGAACATCGGTACGTGGGCGCAGACGGACGACATCCGCGAAGGGCTCGGGTACGAAGGCCTGCTCAAGTTGCAGCAGTTCGTCAGCAATGGCGGACTCCTTATTACCGCAGACGCGAGCTCGAACATTCCGATCGAGCTTGGGATCACGAACGGCGTGAGCTCGGCGACGCCGGCGGGGAATGAAGTCGTCGGCACGCTGCTGCGTTCGCGCGTCGCGGACGAGACGAGCCCGATTGCGTACGGCGTGATGGACAGTCTCGCGGTATTCAGCGATCACGGCATGAACCTGAGCGTGAGCAACCAGCGCGGCGGTCGCGCAGGGGGCGGTGCCGGTGGAGGGCGCGGCGGCGGCGGAGGTGGTGCCGGCGGTGGCGGTGTCGCCGGCGCGGGTGGCCGCGGCGGCGGTGGCGGGAGTCGTCCCACTGGACGCGGGACGCCCGATGATCCGGACGTGGTGCAGGGCAGACTGCCCGCGGTCGCGACGAATCTCGACTCCGCTCCGCCGCGTCCGGCGACGGTGTCGCCGTGGCAGGTCGCGGTGCCGACGGAAGAGCAGATGAAGAACCCGCTGAATTACATCCCGCCCGACCAGCGGCCGCGCGTGCCGCTCAGGTTTGCGGATGCGAATCAGCTGCTCGTGTCGGGGTTGCTCGATGGCGGCACGGACATCGCGCAGCGGCCGGCGGTGGTCGACGCGCCCGTCGACAAGGGGCATGTGGTGATGTTCGCGATCAACCCGATTTATCGCGGCGAAACGATCGGGTCGTACTTCATGGTGTTCAACGCCATCCTCAACTTCGACAATCTCAACGCGGGGAGAACACTGCCGGCGCGTTGAGCGGAGCGGCCGTCCCCGTCTTGCTGGCGCTCCGGCCCGTCAAAAGGCGCAGGATCTGGCCTGCCTCCCCCGACGCCTGTGCGTCGAGCGGACCACCGCGAACCTGCGTCGAATCGACACGACGCACGCGGTCGGCGGCGCACAGATCCTGAGGCGTGAGAATGGCTGTCGTGACCGTCGTATCCGACGCGGAAACCAATTGCTGTGTGAAATCCGGGAGCGGCGGCCCAGTCCCTCGCAGGAAATACTCCGGCTGCCCGCAGTAGACGGAATCGGCCGTGTACACCGCCTCCTGCCGCTCTACGCCGACCGGTACGGTGAACGACGCAGCGGGCACGCCTCGCGCGTCCGCAAAAAACTCTCCGACGATCGGAACGGCGGCGGCTCCGCCCGAAAGCCGGACCGAACGCCCATCGTCGTACCCCACCCACGCGCCAACCACGATCCTCGGCGTGTACGCGATGAACCACGCGTCGCGCCAGTTGTTCGATGTCCCGGTCTTGCCCGCGATGTCTCCCCGGAGCTGCCACCCGCCAAGTGAGCGCGCGGTGCCGCGCTGCACGACGCCCTGCAGGGCCGACGTCACCAGAAACACCGCAGCAGGATCCGCAACGCTCTGGAGCGACGGTGCCGGTCCTTCAGTCTGCGCTCCCTTGTGATCGCGCCAACTCAGAATCCAGCGCGTGTCCGCCAGTTTTCCCTCCGCCGCGAACACGCCATACGCGCGCACGAGCTCGAGCAGCGTGACCTCGCTGCTGCCGAGCGCGAGACTGGGCACCGCATCGAGCTTGCTCGTGATGCCGAGTCGCTCCGCCGTTGACGCGATGCGTGCCGGCCCGATGTCCATGCCGATGCGCGCGAAGGGAATGTTGAGCGACTGCTCGACCGCGTGTCGTACGGTCACCGGACCGCGGAACGATCCATCGTAATCAGCCGGTTCCCACATGCCGCGGGATGTACGCACCTGGAACGGTTCGTCGTCGACGGTCGATGCCAGCGTGAAGCGCGGCGGAGCGGTGGCGGCCCCTTCGAGCGCCGTCAGCGCGACGATCGGCTTGAACGCGCTTCCCGGCTGGCGGTGTGCATCCGTCGCGCGATTGAACTGCGACGTTCCATAGTCGCGGCCGCCGACCATCGCGAGGATTTCTCCCGTGCGTGGATCGATCGCAACCAGCGCCGCTTCGACGCCGGGAAGATGAATGCGGCTCAAACCCTTCGCGATGGCGCGCTCGGCGCTCTGCTGGAGCGCGGCATCGAGCGTGGTGTAGATCGCGGTCCCGCGGTCGGGGACCTTCGCGACTGTAGATGACGCGACAAAGTCACGGAAATACCGCGCATCGATCGCGACGATCGGATAGCTGCGCGGCGACACGCGCACGGCGCGCGCAGCGTCCGCTGCTGCCGGTTCGATGCGTTTTTGCTCTACCATGCGATCGAGGACCGCGTTGCGCCGCTTCGTGGCGTCGTCCACGTGGCGCGTCGGCGCCACGCGATTCGGTGCGTGAATCATGCCGGCGAGCAACGCCGATTCCGCGAGCGACAGCTTTTCCACGGGCTTGCCGAAGTAGAAGCGCGACGCCGCGCCCACGCCGTGAATGGCTCTCCCGCCGTCCTGTCCGAGGTAGACCTCGTTGAGGTAGGCCTCGAGAATCTGATCCTTGCCGTAGCGGATCTCGAGCACCGATGCGAGCGCCGCTTCACGGAGCTTGCGCACCGGGTTTCGGCTCGGCGTCAGGTAGAAGTTCTTCGCGAGTTGTTGCGTGATGGTGCTGCCGCCCTCGGCGACACCGCCGGCCTTGAGATCGGCGACGAAGGCGCCGGCGATGCGCTTGAGGTCGAGTCCGCCGTGGCCGTAGAACCGCTGATCCTCAATGGAAAGAATCGCGTCAACGAGCTGCTTGGGAACGCGCTTGAGCTCGACGGGGGCGCGCTGCTCCTGGAGGTCCGCGTTGATGGAGCCAATGAGCGCGGGTTCGCGAGCGCTGTCGGCGGCCCATGACACCGGACGCGTGTACAGCGCGCTCGGCGCGCGTGCCGCCGGTGGAACGAGGTGTCCGCGGGCGACCGCCTCCGCAGCGACGCCGACCGTTCCCAATACGGCCGCGACGAGCACCGCGATCACAACTCGCCGCGCCGTGGGCGTTCGAATCCAGGAAAACGACGCCGAAAGGCGCTCGGGAATGTGCAGGGGCAAGCGGCAGTCCTCCTGCTCTTAACACACCAGAGAGCCTCAACTGATCAGTGAAAAGGGAAAAGGGGAAAGGGAAGAGGAAACAGCAGGGGTAAGGGAAAAGGAGGAGGCGAACGGAAAAAGGCTTTCCCCTTTCGCTATCCCTTGGCGGCTGTCCCTCGCACACTCCTCAGCGCGGCGACCAGCTTGTCGCGCTGCAGCGGCTTGCTGAGATAGTCGTCCATTCCTGCCGCCAGGCACGCGTCGCGGTCCTCTTCGAACGCGTTGGCCGTGAGCGCGATGATTCGCGGGCGGCGGTGGGGTGCGTGTTCGCGAAGGATCGCGCCGGTTGCGTCAATGCCGTCCATCTCCGGCATTTGCAGGTCCATGAGCACGACGTCGTACGGAATGTTCCGCACCGCTTCGACCGCCTCGATTCCGTTGGCGACGAGATCCGCGCGATATCCGAGCTTGGCGAGGATCGCGACCGCCACCTTCTGATTCACCACGTTGTCTTCCGCGATCAGGATGCGGAGCGGGTGCGATTCAGCGAGCAGGCCCAGGTGCGGCGCGGTCGCGCCGTTCCCCGCGCTCGAGCCCGCGGGCTCGACCGCGGCCAGCAGGGCGCCGTGCAATCGCCACGCCTTGATTGGTTTCGTCACAGTCGCGGCAAAGAGCTGATTCCGGCCCATGTCGTGCCGGCCCAGTGGCACGAGCAGCACGATCGCGGGCGACGATGCGCCGTCGCGGCGCATGCGGTCGGCAAACGTGCGCGCGTCCATGTCCGGCAAACGTGCTTCCATCACAACAACATCGAAATGCTCGCCCGCCGTGAGGCGCGCCACCGCGTCCGCTCCGGATTCGCTCGTGGCAACGACGCAGCCCCACGTGGCGGCGAGCCGGCGCGCGAATTCACGCGTCGGCGCATGCTCCTCGACGACCAGCACGCGTTTCCCCGCGAGTTGTTCGACACGGGCGTCAGGAACGCGCGTTCCCGCCATTGGATCGGGCTGCTGCGCGCTTGCGGACACGGGAATGGCGAAACTGAAGCGGCTGCCGCTGCCCGCTTCGCTCTCCACCCAGATGCGTCCGCCCAACAACTCGGCCAACCGCCTGCAGATCGCGAGGCCGAGCCCCGTGCCGCCGTACTTGCGCGTTGTCGATTCATCGACCTGCGTGAACGATTGAAAGAGCCGGTCAATCCGGTCCGCCGGAATACCGATGCCGGAATCGCGAACCGTGCACCGCAGCTCGAACGTGTCTCGATCCACGGGCGTGGTGCCGACCGTGACGAGGACGTCGCCCGCCTCGGTAAACTTCACCGCGTTCGTCAACAGGTTCACGAGTATCTGCCGCACGCGCGTCACGTCGCTCACCACCACGCGCTGCGCGCCCTGGGCGAGGTCGTAGGCCAGGTCGAGCCGCTTCGCCGCCGCGAGCGGCGCCACGACGTCGAGCGCATCCTCGATGCAATCGCGGAGATCGAACGGAATGAGGTCGAGCTCGAGCTTCCCCGCGTCGATCTTCGAGAAGTCGAGAATGTCGTTGATGATCGTGAGCAGGCCGTCGCCGCTCGCGCGGATGGTTTCGACGTACTCGCGCTGCGTCGGCGTGAGACTCGTGTCGAGAAGGAGGCCGGTCATGCCGATCACACCGTTCATCGGCGAGCGGATTTCGTGGCTCATGCTCGCGAGGAACGTGCCCTTGGCGAGCGCGGCGCTTTCCGCGGCGAGCTTCGCCTGCTCGAGCGCGCGATTCGCCACGCGCATTTCGTCGCGCAGGTTGCTCACGTAGCCGCCCATGAAGGCGAACCACGGGAGCGTGATGGCGATGACCATGAGCTCGAGGACTTCGTCGGCGAGCTGCACCGTCTGCGGCTTGTACACGCGCAGCGCAGCCACCATGAGGGCGTACGACAGCACCGCGATCGCCGCGAGAAACAGGAGTTGCCGCGTGCGGAGCTTGAGCACGCCGAACAGGAACGACACCAGGAACACGAGCATCATCGCACCGCGGCCGCTGTCGGCGTAGTACATGATGTATGCCATCGTCACGATCGAGACGGCGAGCTGCGGCGTCGTGAGGCTGGGGTCCTTGAAGCGGAGGTTCCAGCCTGTGCGGAACGCCACACCAAACGCCACCACCCACAGCAGGACGAGCGCTGTGCCCTGCACGGCGCCGGTCCACTCGAGGCCGCCGAACGCCCACGCCACCCAAAGCAGGGCGATCACCATCAGCGACGTGCCCGACGCCATGGCGTACCGCCGCATCCTCAACTTCTGGCGCTCGTCCTCGGTCCAGTCGCGGTTGGGGCGGTTCACGCGCGCTCACCGAAATCGTGGGGGTCACGCGGAGTATCATCGGGGTGCGTGAGCCCCGCAACGTCTCAGAACATGTCAGTGGCTCGCTGCGTGACACCTACTTGGGCATGGCGCTCAGGGCCTTTCGCGCAGGCTCGAATTTTGGGTTGATCCGGAGCGCCTCCTGGTACTCGGCGCGCGCGGTGGCGGCGTCTCCTTTCTTCGCCGCGATGTCGCCCAGCCGGTAATGCATGCCCTCGCGCGCAATCCGCGGTCCCGTGTCGACGGGATTGGCGATCATGTTCCGGAGAATCTGCTCGCCACGCTCGAGATGCGTGCCGGTGACCGCCGCTGACCGCGCGTACCAGTACAGGGCCACGCGATCGTTGGGCTTGGCCGCGAGGTACCGCTCGATCGGCACGAACGCATCAGCCGGCTTGTTGTTGTTCGCGAGGAAACTCACGAGCGTCGTGAGCGCGTTCAGCGAATCGGGAAACTCGTTGAACGCGGCACGATACTCGGTCTCTTCGCCCGCCAGATCCTTCTGGTCATTGGCGATTTCGGCGCGCGCAAAGTGCCCGCGCAGTCGATTGATCGCCATGATCGCAGCGGCTTGTTCGCGCGCCTTGTCCACGCTGCCGCCCATGACGCCCGGCGCTTTCAGGTAGAACTGCACGAGTCCGTTGCGCGCGCCGATGTGCCGCGGGTCGAGCTCGACCGCTTTCTCGAATTCGCTCTTGACGCGCTTGGCGAGGAAGGGCTGCTTGAACACGCTCGCCTTCTCGGCGACAGTGCCGAGCGCACCGCCGAGCTGATAGTGCGCGTCGGCGTTTTGCGGTGCGAGCTTCACCGCCTGCTCGAATGTCTTGACGGCGTTGTCGGCCTTATTCGAGTCCATCTGCGCGCGGCCGGTTTTCATGAGCGCGTCGAACGTTTGCGCCGGCGCAGTCAGCGGCGCGGCGAAGACGAGCAGGGCGAGGTACAGCGAGTTCGATCTCATGCGCGATTCGACAGCCGTATGACGAACCGGGTTTGAAGCGTGACGAATCGACACGCTATCGCGCGTGCAGGTCTCTCGCGTCCGCGGGCCAACCGCCTCCGAGAAACGTCTCGACTGCGGCGAAGAAGCCTTCTGGCTGCTCGACGTGCGGAAAGTGTCCCGCCTGCTTGATCACGAGGAGGCGGGCGTTGGGCAGCGCCTTCGCCCACGCTTCCGCGGATGCCAGGGGAATGGGGTCCGATTCGCCGTAGACGACGAGCACGGGCGCGGTGACGCGCGCGAGCTTCGGGATGAGGTTGTAATCCCCGAGCGACGCAAGGATGGCCGCGGCGGTCGCCGGTTGTTGCCGAATTGTTTCGTCGATGCCACCGCACGGCGTGCCTTTGCGCCGCGCAAGACGGGACGGGTCGTCGGTGTAGACGGCGAGCAGCATGCGGTAGTACTCGCGGCAAATGTCACGCGGCTTTTCTGCGTTGGTCCACGTCGCGGCATCGCTCAGCTCGAGAAAGTGCCGGTAGTCCGCCGGTGAGTAGAATCGCGTGAGGCGTGCGTCGATCGAGTCCGAAGCTTCGTCAGACAGGGCTTTCGTCGGGCTACCAGGACTCAGAAGGACGATGCGTTCAACTCGGTCAGGATGTTCGGTCGCGTAATACATCGCGAGGACGCCGCCCCACGAGTGGCCAAGGAGCATGAGTTTCTCGAGTGTGAACGCCGCGCGTACCGCGTCGAGATCGGCAACGTGATGCTTGATGTCGACGTCGAGCTGACGGTTCGCGAACGCGGACTGGCCGCTGCCGCGCTGATCGTAGAAGATGAGACGGCGGCCGGTCGCGAGCGGAGCCAGGTCATCCCGAATTGCGAGCGAGGAGGCGGCGGGTCCCCCGTGCAGCGCGACGACACTGGCCGGCCCGCTCCCGGTGGTCGTCGTGAACAACAACGCTCCGTCGTGCATGCACACCAGGCGCGTCGGGTCGCCGGGACTCGCCACGACGGCGTCGTCGCATTTCCCGGCCGAGCGCGCGCCCGGAGATGACACGTGCACGCACGCGCTCAACGAGAGCAGCAAGGATAACCGACCGAGAGGATTCAATCGGTCTCAGGGCTTCGTCACACCAGCCGGAACGGCAACTTCCTGAGTCGCTTGCCGGTCGCCGCGAACACCGCGTTCCCCACCGCCGCGGCAATCGGCGGCACGCCGGGCTCTCCCATGCCGCCCGGCGATTCGGTGCTCGCCACCGTGTACACCTCCACATGCGGCGCTTCGTTGATGCGCAGCATGGGATACGTGTTGAAGTTGTCCTGGTCGATCCTGCCGCCGGTCACCGTGATCTCGTTTTTGAGCGCGCACGTCAGTCCGTAGATGATCGCGCCCTCGACCTGCGACGCGAGCGTGTCGGGGTTGATCACGATGCCGCAGTCCACCGCACAGACGACCTTGTTCACGCGGATGCTGTTGTTCACGACGCTCACTTCCGCGATCTGCGCGACGTAGCTCCCGGTCATCGCGTGCACCGCAATGCCGCGCCCCTGTCCCGCGGGCATCGGCTTCCCCCAGCTCGACTTCGACACGGCGAGCTCGAGCACGCCCGCATAGCGCGCAGCGTCTCGCGCCTGCGCATTTGCCAGCAAGGCGCGGCGCAGCTCCACCGGGTCCTTCTTCCCGGCGACCGCGAGCTCATCGAGGAACGACTCGGTCACGAAGCCGTTCTGCGAATGGCCCACCGACCGCCACGGCTGCACCGGCACCGAGGCCGGCGGCGTGACGTAGTCGGCGCGGAAATTCGGAATTCCATACGGCAGGTCCGACGCGCCGCCCATCGTGTCGCCGGCGCTCAGCGCGTGCAGCGAAACGATGCGGTGCGTCCACGCGACCGGGATTCCGCTCGCGTCCACCGCGCCTCGCAGCTTGTGCAACCCGAACGGACGATAGCGGTCATGTTGCATGTCGTCTTCACGCGTCCACATCACCTTCACGGGCGCATTGACGATCTTCGAGAGCCGCACGGCATCGATGACCGGGTCGTTGTTCGACTTCCGGCCGAACCCGCCGCCCACCATCATCACGTGCACCGTCACGCTCTTCTGCGGAATGCCGAGGAGCTGCGCCACCGTTTGCTGCACACCGGTGGGCCCCTGCGTCGACGCCCACACTTCGCACCCGTCGGCGCGAACGTGCGCGGTGCAATTCATGGGCTCCATCGTCGCGTGTGCGGCGAACGGCAGCTCGTAATCCGCGGTAATGCTGGCAGCCGACGAACGCAGCAACGCTTCAGGATCGCCGCGCGTCGCCGCGACGTTCGCGGCGGAGCCCATGAGCGTGGTGTATTGCTGCCGCAATCCCGCGCTGGAGAGTGCGACGTTCGCGCCATCGTCCCACTCCACGACGAGCGCCTTCCGGCCCTTGAGGGCGCTCCACGTGTCGTTCGCGAGCACGGCGACGCCATTCTCGAATTCCACCACTTCCTTCACGCCGTCGACTGCTTTCGCTGGAGCGGGATCGAACGACTTGACCTTGCCGCCGATCACCGGCGGGCGGATCACGGTCGCGACGAGCATGCCGGGCACGCGCACGTCGAGCCCGAACTGCGCCCTGCCGTTCACCTTCGCGGGAATGTCCGCGCGAGCGCGCTTCGTGCCGATGATCGTGAACTCCGCCGGTTCCTTGAGCGAAAACCCGACGTCCCCCTTTACGATCTCGGCCGCAGCGCCGGTGAGCTCGCCGTAACCGATTCTGCGATTGGACGCGCCGTGAATGGCAAAGCCCTTCTCGGTTCGCACGCTGACACGATCGACGTTCCACTCTTTGGCCGCCGCGAGCGCGAGAGATTCTCGTACGACGCCCGCCGCGTTACGGAGCGACATCCAGCTTCCCCGCACACTCTGGCTGCCGACCGTTCTGATCGGCCTCGGCCACGCCGATGGATCATCCTGCAGCCGCTCGAGACGCACCGTGTCCCAATCAGCGTCGAGCTCGTCCGCAAGAATCATCGGAAGCGCCGTCGTGATGCCCTGCCCGAGCTCCACGTGATCGGCGAACAGCGTGATCGTGCCGTCGGCCGCGATCCGGATGTACGCGTTGGGCGCAAAATCCGCCGCGGCCGTGGAAATCTCCTGAGCCTCCGCGCGTGACGTGAAACGGAACCCCACCACGAGTCCCGCACCGGCAAGCGCGCTCGTTCGCAGGAACTCGCGCCGACTCTCCCCGTTGCCCGTTGCCCGTTGCCCCGTCACTGTCCAGCCTCCGCCCGCGCGCCGCCCGCGGCCCGGTGCATGGCACTGCGGATCCGCTGATACGTGCCGCACCGGCAGATGTGCGGGCTCATCGCGTCGTCGATGTCAGCGTCCGTCGGACTTGGTTTCCGGGCGAGGAGCGCGGCCGCGGCCATGATCTGACCGGATTGGCAATAGCCGCATTGCGGAACCTGCTCGTCGATCCACGCCTGTTGCAGCGTGTTCATCTTCGCCGGCGACAGCCCTTCGATCGTGGTCACGCGCTTGTTTGCCGCGGCGCTGATCGGCGTGCGGCAGGACCGCGTGGGCTCGCCGTCCATGTGCACCGCGCACGCCGAGCATTGTCCGATGCCGCAGCCGTATTTGGTGCCGGTCAGTCCGAGCGTGTCGCGGAGGACCCAGAGGAGCGGAGTGTCGGGACTCACGTCGACGGTTTCACGCTTGCCGTTGACGGTCAGAGAGAACGACGCCATGTGATGCTCACTCGTCTGTTCAGTGTTCGAAACCTACTCGTGCCCGCGATATGCCGCGAGCAACGGTGTTCACGCAATTCGCCCCTTGAGGCGCGCCGGGTCGATCGGTCCTCGTTCGGCAATCAGCGCACGCGCGTCGTCGACCTTGCCCCACACGTTCCACAGGAGCACGCCTCGCACGCGGCCGGCATCGAGGTAGTAGACAACGCCTTCGCGAAATTCGGTTTTCCAGTCCGCCACCGTCTGGTGCCGCGCATCCACGTCACCCACGGCCTCGTATCCAAGCTCGAAGAGGTCCGAGTAGAAGAACGGCAGGTGATCGTATCGCTCGCTCGCGCCGGCCATGTTGCGCCCCGCCATCGCACCCATCGTGTTGGCGTTGTCTTCGTGCTCGACGCGTGTGCGTGCGCCCAGCGCCGCGTTCATGAAGTTCGCGACGTCGCCGGCGGCGTACACGTCCGCCTTGTTCGTGCGGAGCTGCTCGTCGACGATGATGCCGTTTTCGGTCGCGATCCCCGCCGTCTTCGCCAGGTCAACATCTGGTGTGATACCGAGGCCCGCAACGACCGCGTCGGCATCGACGTCTCCCGATTTCTTCGTCTGCACGCGAAATCCCGCACCGCGTTCCGCGATGTTCGTTACGCCGTCTTCCGTGCTGACGGTGACGCCCTTGTCGCGATAGTACTGCGCGACGAATGCCGCGAGGTCGCGCGGAAACACGCGCGCGCAGATCCCGGCTTCCGGAATGATCATCGTCACGTCGCGCCCCTGCATGCGAATGCCCGCGGCAACTTCCGCACCGATGAATCCACCGCCGACCACGATGAACCGCGCGCCGCCGTCCGCGAGCTTCCGTGTGCGCTGGTAGTCGTCGAACGTGCGGTAGTAGATGACGTCATCCGGCGATCCGGGGAGTTTTCGCGGCGTCCCTCCGGTGGCAAGCAGGAGCTTGCCGTAGTTGTACGACTCGCCGACATCGTCCATCACCTGTTTCGCGTCGGTATCGAGCGCACGCGCGTGCCGGCCTAGGTGAAGGGTGGCGCCGGTCTCGTTCACCGGACGCCAGATGGTGTCGGGCGAGTCTCCCTTCCAGAGGGCCTTGCTGAGTGGAGGCCGGTTGTAGGGGGCGTGGTTATCGGCGGTGATGATGCCGATGGTGCCCGTCTTGTCGCGATCGCGGATGCCGTGCGAGGCGGCGTCGGCGGTCATGCCGCCGCCAATGATCAGGTAGTCGTATTTGAGCATGACTAGAATTACACCAGCACTTGGCCCGGCTCCATCGTATTCCCGTGCATACCACCCATCCTCAGATGCGCATCCGAGCACTTGTCCTCCTCTTCGCGGCCGTTTCCGCCCACGCCCAGGGCCCCGTTCCGCGCCAGCCCGCTCCGCCTCCCGGGCCGCAGCTCGCGCCGCCGCTGTTCAAGGATCTGGCATGGCGCAGCATCGGGCCGGCGTCCGTGAGCGGGCGTATCGAGGACATCGCGGTCGGCCGCGCGCCAGGGCAGCCCGACCAGATCTACGTCGCGGGGGCAAGCGGCGGCGTCTTCAAGAGCACGAACGGGGGCACGTCGTGGACGCCCGTGTTCGATCACGTGAACGCGCTCATGTCCGTCGGCGACGTCGCAGTGGCGCCGTCGAACGTGAACATCGTGTGGGTCGGTACGGGCGAAGCCAACAATCCCACGCCGTACTGGGGTGACGGTGTCTACAAGTCCACGGATGCGGGCAAGACGTGGAAGTTCATGGGCCTCAAGGAAAGCCGGCACGTCGGCCGCATCGTCATCCATCCCACGAATCCCGACATCGTGTTCGTGGCTGCGCAGGGACACATGTGGGGCTCGAATCCCGAGCGGGGCGTGTTCCGCACGACCGACGGCGGGACCACCTGGAAGAAGGTGCTTGGCGTCGACGACAACACGGGTGCGACCGACATCGTGATGGATCCGCGCAACCCGCAGGTCGTGTACGCCGCCACGTACCAGCGGCAGAAAAAACTGTGGGGACAGCGCGGCACCGGTCCCGGCAGCGGCATCTGGCGCACGACCGACGGCGGCGAGCACTGGACGCGTCTCACCAAGGGACTGCCGAGCGGGGAGTATGGACGCATCGGGCTCGATCTCTTTCCCGGTGAACCGAAGCTGATTTACGCCACCATTGAAGTCTCGGCGGCAGGTGCGGGGCGCGGTGGGAATGCCGGTGGCGCTGACAGCGTGGGCGGACGCGGCGGGCGCGGAGGAAACGCGGGACGCGGCGGTGGTGGCGGCATTCCGGGTTGCGGCGACAACGCCGGCGCGGGTCGCGGCGGTGGTGGGGCCGGAGCGCCGACGATGAACGGCCCGGGCGGCCTTTTCCGCTCGACCGACGGCGGCGACACGTGGGAGAAGATGACGGCGATGATCGCGAGTCCCGCTGGCTACTACCAGCAGATTCGCCTCGATCCCAAGGACCGGAATCGCATCTACATGCTCGGCTCGAACCGCGGTTTCTGGATCTCCGACGACGCGGGCCGGACGTTCAAGGACGTGTTCAGCAACGTGCACTCGGAGGATCATGCGCTCTGGGTGGATCCCGATGATCCGAATCATCTGATGGTCGCCGGCGACGGCGGTCTCTCGATTTCGTGGGACCGCGGCGTCACGTGGGATTTCCGCAACAACATTCCACTCGCGCAGTTCTACGAAATCGACGTCGACAACCGCGACCCGTACACGGTG
>DASRAP010000370.1:0-5547 GCA_035638155.1 Gemmatimonadaceae bacterium
CTTCCACCCCTTGTTCGCGAGCTGCAGCGCGTAGGGGAACGTCGCGTTCGTCAGAGCCAGCGTGGAGGTGCGCGGTACCCCGCCCGGCATGTTTGCGACGGCGTAGTGAATGACCCCGTCCACGACGAAAGTCGGGTTCTCGTGCGTCGTCGGGTGCATGGTCTCGACACAGCCGCCCTGGTCGATCGCAACGTCGACAATGACCGAACCTGGGCGCATCGAGGCGAGATCGGCCTTCCGGATGAGCTTGGGGGCCTTGGCACCGGGGATCAGCACGCCCCCGATGACGAGATCGGCGGTCGAGATCGCCTCGAGCACGTTGTGGTGGTTCGAGAAGATGAGCTGAACGTTCGCCGGCATGACGTCGGACAGGTACCGCAGGCGGTCGAGCGAGATGTCGAGGATGAGCACCTTGGCGCCCATTCCTGCCGCGATCTTGGCCGCGTTGATGCCGACCACCCCGCCTCCAAGGATCACCACTTTGGACGGGGGCACGCCGGGGACACCGCCCAGGAGAACGCCGCGGCCTCCGTAGAGCTTCTCCAGGTACTTTGCGCCTTCCTGGACAGCCATGCGTCCAGCGACCTCGGACATGGGCGTGAGCAACGGAAGCTCTCGGGACGGAAGCTCCACGGTCTCGTACGCGATGCACGCCGCACCGCTCGCCAGATGCGCGCGGGTCAGCTTTTCATCAGCGGCAAAATGGAAGTACGTGAAGACGGCGAGATCACGCCGCAGGAACTTCCATTCGGGTTCAATCGGCTCCTTGACCTTGATGAGCAGCTCCGCGCTGCCCCAGACGTCCGCGGCCGTCGGAAGGAGCTTCGCTCCCGCTGCCTCATATGCCGAATCCTCGAAGCCGCTGCCCAGTCCCGCGCCGCGCTCGACGTACACTTCGTGTCCTGCTCCCACCATTGCCTCGGCACCGGCGGGAACGAGCGCAATGCGATTCTCGTTGGTCTTGATCTCCTTCGGTACGCCGATCCGCATAGGAGCCTTCTCCGTATTCAGTTCAGGGTGGTGAACGTCAACAGTCGTTCAATCGTCGTTCAATCGTCGCTCTGCTTGGGGCCCAGCACAACAACCGAGTGACGCTCGGGAGCGAACCACGCGCGAGCCACTGCGAGCGCGTCGTCGCGCGTGACCGACTCGATTCTTCGCGTCACTTCTTCGACCGTACGAAACGGCTCTCCCACGAGCTCGCAGGACGCCGCTCGCTGCATGCGTGCACCCGGGCTTTCGAGGGAGAGGAGATACTGCCCGAGCAGTTGCTGGCGGCCAAGCTCCAGCTCGTCTTCGGGCACGCCCTCATCGGTGAGACGCTTGAGCTCGTCGTCGACCGCCGTCCGCGCCTTGCTCGTGGTCTCGGGCGCGGTGCCCACGTACACGCCGTGCATACCGATGTCCGAATTGAGCGAGTGAAACCCGTACACGGCATACGCGAGGCCCAGCCGCTCCCGTACATGCTGGAACAACCGGGAGCTCATGCCGCCGCCCAGGAGCGTGCTCACGATGAGAAACGCCGGGCGTGTCGGGTCGGCCATGGGAATGGTCGTGGACCCGAAGACGATGTGTGATTGCTGCAGATCGCGCACAATGTGCTTTGTGGCGACGGGCGCCATCTGCGGCGGTGGCACAGCCACCACGGGACGGCTCGCTCCCGGTGCTCCCCAGCCGGCGGACTCGACCAGCGAGACAACGTGCTGATGATCCACGTTGCCGGCCGCCGACATGACCATGTTCGAAGGGACGAACGCGCGTGCGTGCTGCGCGCGAAGTGCGCTGCCGGTGAGCGCCCCAACGGATTCACGCGTTCCGAGAATCGTGTAGCCGTACGGGTGTGCGCCCCACATGAGCGCGTTGTGCTCCTCGAAGACGAGGTCATCCGGCGTGTCGTCGACGAGCGCGATTTCATCCAGCACGACCTGCCGCTCCAGGGCGAGATCCTCGTCGCGAAGCAGCGGAGAGAACAAGAGGTCGTGCAAGAGGTCGATCGCCAGCGGCAGATCACGATCGAGAATGTGCGCCTGAAAAGCCGTGTTCTCGCGGCTCGTGTAAGCGTCGAGCGCCCCGCCGCGCGACTCGAGCGCAACGGCAATGTCCCGCGCCGTGCGGCGGGCTGTCCCCTTGAACACCAGGTGCTCGAGCAGATGGGACACTCCCATCTGCTCGCGCGATTCATGGACGGAAGCCGAACGAACCCAGACGCCGAGTGCGACCGAGCGAACGCCGGGAACGTATTCCGTGCAGATCACGAGTCCGTTCGGCAGCTGGGTGCGCTCGACGCGCGCCGCCGGAACGGACGCGGTCACCGCGTTCTCACCGGCGGCCGCGACCTCCGCGCCGCCCGCGATCTCCGCGGTGCTCCCGGTGTTCGCGTGGCGCGCCACCGTCACCGCTGCCATCGGCCTGGTCGGGTCCGCCCTCGCGCGCCGAACCCGGTTCCCCGTTTCCGGTTTCCGGGCCCGCTGCCGCGCCTTCGGGTTTCGGAATCAGGGCCTTCATCGACAGGCGGAGGCGCCCGCGCTCATCGCGATCGATGAGCTTCACGCGCACCTTGTCGCCCTTCTTGATGACGTCCTCGGTCTTCTCGACCCGGCCGTGCTGCAGCTCGGAGATGTGCACGAGCGCTTCGGTGCCCGGCATGATCTCGACGAACGCGCCGAACGCTGTGGTGCTCTTCACCGTGCCTTCGTAGACCTCGCCCACGACCGGCTCCGCCGTGATAGCCTGCACCATCTGGCGCGCCTTTTCCATGGACTCGCCGCCAACGGCAGCGATCGTGACGACACCGTCGTCCTCGACGCTGATCGAAGCACCGGTCTCGTCCTGGATGCCACGAATGGTCTTGCCCTTCGGTCCGATGAGATCGCCGATCTTCTCGGGGTTGATCTGCACGGTGACGATGCGGGGCGCGTGCGGGGAGAGGTCTCCGCGCGGCGCTTCGAGCGCCTTCTTCATCTCACCGAGGATGTGCAAGCGGCCGACCTTCGCCTGCGCCAGCGCTTCCTTCATGAGATCGAGCGACAGTCCCTGGATCTTGATGTCCATCTGAATGGACGTGATGCCCTGCTCCGTCCCTGCGACCTTGAAGTCCATGTCGCCGAGGTGGTCTTCAGTACCGAGAATGTCGGTGAGAATGGCGTAGTCGTCGCCTTCCTTGATCAGGCCCATCGCGACACCCGCCACGGCGCTCTTGAGCGGAATGCCGGCGTCATAGCACGCCAGCGAGCCTCCGCACACCGACGCCATCGACGACGAGCCGTTCGACTCGAGAATGTCGGAGACGATCCGGATCGTGTACGGGAAGTCCTCGAAGGACGGCAGCACCGCGTGGAGCGCGCGCTCGGCGAGGTTGCCATGGCCTATTTCACGGCGGCTCGTGCCGCGCACCGGGCGAACCTCACCCGTGGAGAACGGCGGGAAGTTGTAGTGCAGCATGAACGCCTTCGAGGCGTCCTTGCCGATGTCATCGATGCCGTCGAGCCGCTGCACGTCGTCCTGCGTCCCGAGCGTGACGGCCACGAGCGCCTGCGTTTGTCCGCGCGTAAAGAGCGCGGAACCGTGCGCACGCGGCAGCACGGGGCTGTCAATCGTGATGTCGCGAACCTCGGTGGTCTTGCGGCCGTCGACGCGCCGCTTGCTCTTGAGCACCTGCGCGCGGAGCTGCTCGTACTCGACTTCGTTCAGCACGTGGCGAATGTCGCCGCCGTTCTCCGCATACTCGAGCGCGAACTCGGCTTCAATGGCGGTTTTCACCGCGGCAACGGCGCTGACGCGCGCCTGCTTGTCCTTGGTGTTCAGCGCTTCGAGCACGCGCGGCTCTGCGGCCGAACGCACCTTGGCCGAGATCTCATCGAGAGGCTTCCAGAGCTTCCACTCCATCTTGTCGGTGGACGCCTTCTTGAGGCCTTCTTCCTGAATCGCGATGAGCTCGCGGATGCCCTTCTGGCCGATGGTGAGCGCCTGCAGCATGTCGTCTTCGGACACTTCGAGCGCGCCGCCCTCGACCATCATGATCGAGTCCTTCGACCCGGCGATCACGATATCGCAATCGCTGTATTCGAGTTGCTGGAACGTGGGGTTGAGCACCCAGTTGCCCTGAATGCGCCCGACGCGCACGGCCGCGATCGGCCCGGCGAACGGCACCTTCGACGCGCTGAGCGCGAACGACGCCGCCGTGAGCGCGAGAACATCGGCATCGTTTTCCTTGTCGGCGGAAACGACGTAGATGAATACCTGGACTTCGTTCTTGAAGCCCTCCGGGAAGAGCGGCCGGACGGACCGGTCGATGATCCGGCACGCGAGGATTTCCTCGTCGCGCGGACGCCCTTCGCGTTTGATGAATCCGCCGGGAATCTTGCCGGCGGCGTACGCCTTCTCCTTGTACTCGACAGTGAGCGGGAAGAAGGGGAGTGAGCTTTCCTTGTCGCTCACGGTGACGGCGGCGAGTACCATGGTTTCGCCGAACTGCACGAGTGCGGATCCTGCTGCCTGCCGCGCCATCCGTCCCGTTTCGAGGACGAAGGGCCGGCCCGCAAAGGTCCGTTCAATCTTTGTTGTCATGTGTTGGTGTTGGGAAAAACGAGATTACAGCGAGATACGAGGTCAGTCGCGAAAACAGGATGAACCACCAGAGCCCTACCGATTACCACCGGAAACAACCGGGAACCACCGGGAAACACACGAAGCGCGCGATCCGCCGAAGCGACCGCGCGCTGGTGTGGTACACCGATCAGTAACGGAGCCCGAGCTCGCTGACGAGCTTTCGGTAGGTCTCGAGGTCGGTGCGCTGCAGGTAGTTCAGGTGCCGGCGGCGCTTGCCGACGAGTTTGAGCAATCCCAGGCGACCGTGATGGTCTTTCTTGTGATCGCGGAAGTGCGACTCGAGGTACTTGATGCGTTCGGTGAGGACGGCCACTTGTACGGCGGACGAACCGGAATCGGACTCGTGCTTCGCGTACTTCCTGCTGGCCGTGGTCTTGGCAAAGGCCACGTGTGTCTCGCTGCTTTGTTGGTTGTTTTTTCTTTTAGTTAATCCTTAAACCTAACCGGGACTTGAACTTATACAAGGGCTGGAGGGCTAGCGGGCTAGAGGGCCGGAGGGATACTGCCTGGCCGTTTGTCGCTGGCGTTTCCCTCTAGCCCACTAGCCCTCCAGCCCTGCTACTGATAGTCCTGGCGAATCGTCAGCATTTTCGAGGCGTACTCGCCGACCGAAGTGTCCACCAGCAGCGTGAGGCCGACATCAATGAAGTCCGGGCGTGCCACGCCCCCGGCCACGCAGACGACGCTGAGGTACACGCTGTAGGTGAC
The DNA here is from genome assembly GCA_035638155.1 of Gemmatimonadaceae bacterium. Classification (GTDB taxonomy): domain Bacteria; phylum Gemmatimonadota; class Gemmatimonadetes; order Gemmatimonadales; family Gemmatimonadaceae; genus DASRAP01. Next base: position 5,317 of record DASRAP010000370.1, read on the forward strand.
GTCGCCGTCATTCGCCCGCAGCACCCCATCATGCGGCGCGAATGGAACGTTGGACGACTCCCACGCGGTCTTTCCCACGAGCGTGTCCTTCGACGCCCTGATGACCACGCTGTGCACCTTGACGGCGGTCACGGTGACGGTGTCGCTCGTGGTGTTCACCATGTGCACGTTGAACTGGATGTCGCGCTGGACGGCGCCACCGCGGCACTGAATTGTCGCCGGCGCATACGC
>DASRAP010000371.1:0-4135 GCA_035638155.1 Gemmatimonadaceae bacterium
CATGTACAAATCCACGGATGCCGGCAAGACGTGGACGCACCTCGGACTGCGCGACGGACAGCAGATCCCGCGCATCATCATCGACCCGCGGAATCCGAATCGCCTGTTCGTCGCGGTGCTAGGGCATCCGTACGGACCGAACGCCGAACGCGGCGTGTTCCGGTCGCTGAATGGCGGGACATCGTTCGAGCGCGTGCTGTACACGGACGAAAACACCGGTGCAGCCGATCTCGCGTTCGCGCCGAACAATCCGAACATCGTCTACGCGGTGATGTGGGAATCGCGGCAGGCGCCGTGGGAGAACGGCCGCTTCCAGGGCCCCGGCTCCGCGATCTACAAGACCACCGACGGGGGCAACACGTGGAAGAAGCTCACGAAAGGACTTCCGGTATTCGCTGACGACGGCCTTGGCCGCATCGGCATCGCCGTCGCGCCGAGCAACCCGAATCGGCTCTACGCGACGGTGGAGTCCGCAAAAGCCGGCGGCGTGTACACCAGCACGGACGCGGGTGAGAACTGGGTGCGCGTCACGAGTGACAATCGCTTTTATGGTCGCGCGGAGGATTTCGCCGCGATCACCGTCGATTCAAAGGACGAAAACACCGTCTACACGCCCAATGTCGTGACCTGGAAGTCCGTCGATGGCGGCAAGACATGGAATGCATTTCGCGGCGCGCCGGGCGGCGACGATTACCAGCGCATCTGGATCAATCCCGCCGACAACAAAGTCATGCTGCTGATCGGTGATCAGGGCGCGATCGTCACGGTGAACGGCGGCGAGACATGGAGCTCGTGGTACAATCAGCCGACGGCGCAGTTCTATCACGTTACCGCGGACAACGCGTTTCCGTACCGCCTGTGCGGTGGACAGCAGGAGTCGGGCTCGGCGTGCGTCTCGAGCCGGGGCGATGACGGGTCGATCGGATACCGTGAGTGGCATCCGGTGGGGATTGAGGAGTATGCCTACGCGGCGCCGGACCCGCTCAATCCCGACATCGTGTACGGGGGCCGCGTGCAGCGCTTCAATCGCGTGACCGGGCAGACGCAGAATGTCGGACCGTATGTTGGAAACGGAACGACGCTCACCGGCGCGAGTGAGTATCGCGTGATACGCACGATGCCGATTCTGTTTTCTCCGACGAATCCGAAGAAGCTCTATTTCGCGAGCAACGTCGTGTGGGAGACGGTGAACGGAGGCCAGGCGTGGAAGCAGATCAGTCCCGACCTCTCCCGTGAGACGTGGGAGGTGCCGCGCAACGTGGGCAAGCACGTCGGAACGCCGGCGGCCGCGCCCTCGAGGCGCGGCGTGGTGTACGCGCTTGCGCCGAGCCCGGTGGACTCGAACACCATCTGGGCGGGCACGGACGACGGACTGATTCACGTCACGCGCACAAACGGGAAGACGTGGACGAATGTTTCTCCCCAGCGTCTCACGCCGTGGATGAAGGTGTCGGTGATGGATGCGAGTCACTTCGACGCCAACACGGCCTACGCCGCGATCAACACACTGCGTCTGGATGATTTGCGGCCGCACATTCTGCGCACGCGCGATGGCGGCAAGACGTGGACAGAGATCGTGAGCGGGATCGACAGCGGCGCGACGATCAACGCGGTGCGGGAAGATCCAAAACGCCGCGGCCTGTTGTTCGCGGGGAGCGAGCGCGGCGTGTGGTATTCCCTCGATGACGGCGACCACTGGCATTCGCTCCGGCTCAACCTGCCGGCCTCGAGCGTGCGTGATCTCATCATCAAGGACAACGATCTCGCGGTCGCGACGCACGGACGCGGATTCTGGATCCTCGACGATATCTCGCCGCTCCGTCAGTGGAGCTCCAGGGTTCTGACGGACAGCGTCACGCTGATCAAGCCCGCACAGGCGACGCGCGTGCGCTACTCGATGTACACCGACACGCCGGTCCCACCGGACGAGCCGATGGCGGAGAATCCGCCGGATGGCGCGGTGATCGACTATTACATGCCGCGTGATGCGCGCGCCGTCACACTCGAGATTCTCACCGCGCAGGGGCGCGTGATTCGCAAGTACACGAGCAGCGATCCGGTTGTCGCGCCGCACGATGAAGGCAACTGGCCCTGGTACTGGTTCCGTCCACCGCAGGTGCTGTCGACCAAGGCCGGATTCAACCGTTTCGTGTGGGATCTGCACTACGACAACCCACCGGTCGCGGACTTCGAGCTCCCGATCTCCGCGACTCCGCACAACACCGTGCGCGAGCCGCGCGGACCGTGGGTACAGCCGGGAACGTACACGGTGAAGCTCACGGTGAACGACCGCGCGTACACGCAGGCGGTGGATGTGCGCATGGATCCGCGCGTGAAGACGCCGGTCGCGTCGTTGCTCGTGCAGTACAACACGTCGGTCAACCTGATCGACGCCATGAACGAGGCCGAGGTGCGCTCGGCGACCGCGCGCGCGTTCGTTGATACGCTGAGCGCCCGAAAGGCCAAGGCGACCGGTGATCTTGCCGCCGCGATTGACGCCTACGCGGCGAAGTTCATCATGATCGCCGCGGTGCATCCGGCCGCAGGCCGAGCAGGCGCGCCCGCGCCGGACACGTTCGGGGCAATTACCGGGTCGCTCTTACCGCTGCTCTCGGCGCTGCAGGAATCGGACGAAGTGCCGACATCGCAAACCATTCGCGCAGTGGACGAACGCATGCGGGCGATGGCGGCGCTGCGTGCGCAATGGACGTCAATGACCGGCGCCGAGCTGACGGCGATCAACGCGAAACTGGCCGCGGCGGGGCAGCCGCCTCTCAAGGTCATCGATGTGCGCACGGGAACGGGCTATTCCGGAGGGGGACAATGAGTGCGAGAACGAGATTGGCGATGCTCACCCTGGCAATCATGGCAAATACTGCGGCGGCGCAGAGCGTGACCGTGCTTCACACGTCGAAGGTCATCGACGGCAAAGGCAAAACACTCACCGACGTTGACATCACGGTGGAGAACGGCAAGATCACGCGTGTCGCGCCGAAGGGCGGGGCGGTGCCCGCCGGCGCGCACGAGGTCGATCTGCGCGGGCGGACGGTCATGCCGGGCTTCATCGACGTGCACGCGCACATCACCTGGTACTTCAACCGGCAGGGGCGCTTTCATCAGGGGAACGACGGCGATACGCCGGTGCAGTCGATTCTCGCCGCCGCGGCGAACGCGCGGGCGACACTGATGTCCGGCTTCACGACCATCCAGAGCCCGGGCGACGCGGCGGACAAGGACCTGCGCGAGTGGATCGCGACGCAGGGCTTGGCGGGCCCGCGCATCATCACGTCGCTCGGCCAGCTTCAGGGCGGCCGCATGTCGCCCGACACGCTCAGGGCTCGCGTGCGGCGCTTCAAGGATCAGGGCGCGGATGTCGTGAAGATCTTCGCGTCGGGGAGCATTCGCGACGGCGGGCAGCAGACCATGTCGGACTCCCAGCTCGTCGCGGCGTGCGACGAAGCGAAGAATGTGGGCCTGCGCACGATGGTGCACGCGCACAGCGCCGAGTCGATGCGCGCGGTGATCAACGCGGGCTGCAATCAGATCGAGCACGGCGTATTCGCCACGCAGGCGGAGCTCGACATGATGGCGAAGAAGAACGTCTACTTCGATCCGCAGTGCTCGCTGGTGTTCCGGAACTACCTCGACAACCGGGCGAAGTACGAGGGGATCGGCAATTACAACGAAGCCGGCTTCGCGGCGATGGAGAAGGCGATCCCGCTCGCGGCGGAGGTGTTCAAGAAAGCGCTCGCCACGCCCGGGCTGAAAGTGCTCTACGGCACCGACGCGGTGGCCGGCGCGCACGGGCGCAACGCCGAAGACATGGTGTGCCGCGTGAAGACTGTGGGAGAGCCGGCGATGCACGTGATCACGTCGGCGACATCGCTCAACGCGGAATCACTCGGTCTGGGCGACCGGATCGGCACGATCGCGCAAGGCATGGAAGCAGACATCATCGCGACGGACGGGGATCCGCTGACGGACATCACGGCGGTACGGAGAGTATCGTTTGTGATGAAGGGGGGAACAGTGCACCGAGACGACGGAGTGTTGCGGCGGTAAGCTCGGCAAGGGCGGTAAGGCGAACGACGTTAAGGCGAACTACGTTAAGTCGAACGACGTGAGGGCGAACGAC
>DASRAP010000372.1:0-14229 GCA_035638155.1 Gemmatimonadaceae bacterium
CGTTCACCGGCACGTCGAAGTTCATCCCCTCTGAAGAGCGCCTCTTCGCCGGCGGCCCCAACACGCTGCGAGGATTCAAGCAGAACGACCTCGGCCCCAAGGTCTACATCGCGCGCGACTTCGACACCGTGCGCGTGGACGGCGCGCCGGTCACGGCCGGAAGCGTGACGCCCGCCGACACAGTCTTTTTCCGCACGAAGACCAACGTATCGCCGGACCGCTCCGTTCCTACCGGGGGCAGCGCGCTCGTCGTGGGAAACCTCGAAGGTCGCATTCCGAGTCCAATTTTCAGCGAGTACCTGCAGCTCGCGGCGTTCGTCGACGCCGGCGAGCTCTGGAGTCCGGGCGCGAAGCAGCGAGAAGACCGGTACACGAGCATCAAGGTGACGCCGGGCGTTGGTGTGAGATACCTGAGCCCGATCGGGGCGATTCGCGTGGACATTGCGTACAACCCGTACGCACCACGCGCGGGCGCGGCGTTCTTTGACACGCCGGTGTCCGAAGGGGGGCAGCTCTTCTGCGTGAGTCCCGGTAACACGCTCGCGGTGACGAACCTCGGCGCGACGGACGGCTCGCGCCCGGTGCAGGCGACAGGATCGTGCATCACCGACTTCCGTCCGCCGGCGCGCACGTCGTTCATCTCGCGCCTCAGGCTGTCGATCGGCATCGGACAGGCGTACTGAAGATGCGCTTCAAGTTCCGCGTCCACGGCCGACGACTCGTCATCATTGCCGGCGTCCTCACGCTGACGGTCGGCCTGATCGCGGTCGGCGCCGTGGCGTGGCTCCTCAAGTCCAGGTCCGGTGTCGCGCTCGTGCGCCAGCAGCTCGTGTCGCTCGTCCAGTCGAAACTGCATGGCAAGGTGTACGTCGGCGAGTTCAGTGGCGCGCTGCTCACGCATCCCCGCATCGATTCACTCGAGGTGCGCGATGAAAACGACTCGCTGTTCATCGCCACGGGGCCGGTGACGTTCGAGTGGGATCTGCTCGATCTCTGGGACAAGCGCGTCGCGTTGCGCAATGTTGTCGTCGAACGACCGGCCTTCTACCTGCGCCACGGCCGCGACGGCTCGTGGAATTACAAGAAGGTGTTCGGGATCAAGGACAACAACGGTCCTTCGCTCCCGCGCCTGGGCGGCCGGAAACTCGGCGACGTTGTCGTGTTCGACGACGTCCAGCTCAAGAACGGCGTGTTCGTGTGGACGGAGCCGTGGGATGTGCCCTCCTGGCTGCGCGGCGCGCAGCGCGACAGCGCGATCAAGTTCAACCTCGATCGGAAGGACGCCGACGTGAGGCGCGTCGGCAACCAGCTGTGGCGCGTGCGTCATTGGCGCGGGCTGGATCTGGCCGCGTCGCACATTCGCGTGAAGGATCCGGAAGTCCCGGGGTTCGCCGCACAGTTCACGGATCTGGATGTGAACGAGGAAGATCCGCCGTTCAACCTGCATGACGCTCGCGGCCGCGTGTTCTTCCAGCACGACACCGTGCGGCTCACCCTCGATGGATTCAGGCTTCCGGGTTCGGTGGGCAGTGCGTCGGGGCAGTTGTTCACGAAACGCGGACTCGGCGTGCGGGTGCGTGTGATCGGCGACAGCGTGTCCATGCAGGACATTGCCTGGCTGTATCCGACGTTGCCGACCACCGGTACCGGCAAGATGACGCTCGACATTCGCAAGGATTCGACGAACGATCACATCGACTACATCCTGACGAAGATGGATGTGAGCACCACGTCCTCGCGGCTGCTGGGCGCGATGACATTCGGTGTCGGCGACGAGATTCTCACCGTCAAGAACGTCAACCTCGAGCTTGCGCCGGTCGACTTCAGACTCATCGAGACGTTCAACGGCGGGCCGCTGGCGCTTCCGTGGGCGGGGCAGCTTCGCGGCCACGTATACGCCAAGGGTGGTCCGCTCGATCACTTCTGGGTGGACTCGGCCGCGATCGAGTTCGCAGACGCGAACGTGCCGGGTGTCGTAAACCGCGCCCGCGGATTCGGCGAAGTGGACATCGTGCGGCCGCTGTATACGACGTTCCACGATTTTGCGATCGATGCCGAACGATTCGATCTCCGCACGGCGAAAGCGCTGAACAAACTCTTCCCGCCGTACAAGGGATGGGTCTCGGGTTCCGCCCGGCTCGATTCCATCTGGACCGACGTGCGGTTCAGGAACGGAGACTTCACGTACACGGCGGACACCGGCATCGTCAGCCACTTTACGGGCGCCGGACGGGTCACGACGACCGATCTCGAGATGATCTACGATCTCGCGCTCGAGGCGAATCCGTTCAGGCTCGAGGCCGTCGGCCTCGCCTATCCGGGTTTCCCGATGGCGGGTCCGTATCGGGGTGCGTTCACCGTCAAAGGCCCGCTCCGCGACATGACGGTCTCCGGCGAGATGACGGGCGCGGGACTGCACGCGCACACGAACCGCATTCATCTCAACGGCCTCGGGCCGGTCTTCAGCGCCGAGGGTGTCCTCGATTTCGCCCACCTCGATCCCGCGAAGGCGTTCACCAACGCGAAGAACTGGAGAGGCGATCTGTCCGGCGCGATTGATCTGGCGATCAGCGGGGACTCGCTCGCGCACCTCATGGGCGGGGCCAAGCTCACGATTGCACCGCGTTCGTCGCTCTCCGGCGTGCGGATTCAGGGCGGGTATGCGCGCACCACGCTCGGGGAGGGACTCATGCGCGTGGACTCGATGACGCTCTCGTCGGACGCGCTCAGTCTTCGGGGCGCCGGCGCGCTGGGGCTCAGCGCGGCGCGGCATGACTCACTCACGCTCAGGGTGGACCTCGACTCGCTGGGGGGCGCGCGCGCCTTTCTCCTGCCGTCGGATTCGAGCCAGGCTGTCGCGATGGCCGGATCCGTCAACGCGACGCTCAGGCTGTTCGGCAGCCTGGATTCACTCGACGCGCAGATTACCGCGCGGTCAACCGATCTGGTCTATGGTACGACCACGGCGGCGCACGTGTCGCTCGACGGACGCATCAATGACTTTTTCAAGTCGCAAAAGGGCGAGCTGTCGGCGCGCGCAACGAATCTCGTTGCCGGTGGCATGCGATTCACGACCAGCGACGCCGATGCGCGACTCACGGAGCGGGGCAAGGCAATCGTCAACGCGCACATGATCGCGGAGAAGGGCTCGCTGGTCGACGGTCTGGCGAACGTCGAATGGGATTCGGTCGCCACGCGCATCCGGCTCGACTCGCTGCAGGTTTCGATGAAGGACCACCAATGGCGGCTGACGCGGCCGTCGATGATTGTCGCGGCAATCGACCACATCAGCGTTGACTCGGCAGAGCTCCGGTCCGGCGCGAACGCGCGCCTATTCGTGCATGCGGTGATGCCGCAACACGGCGAGATGAGCGGGAGCGTCCACGCAGATGCGTTCCCGCTTGGCGACGTCGGCCAGCTCTTTCCGATTTCGATCCCGGTGAGCGGCGCCGCCGCGCTGGCAATTTCACTGGCCGGAACGCGCGACGCGCCGAGAATGAGCTTCGAGATGCAGGCGGTGGACGCGACGCTGGGAGAGACCCGCGTCGAGGGCCTCCACGTGTCGGGGACCTACGACGACCGCCTTCTCGATGCAAAGGCGGAGTACCGGCGCAAGAATGCCGTCGTGCTGCACGGTGATGCAAAGCTCCCGCTCGACCTTGCGCTGCGCCCGGTACCCAAGCGCCTGATCGACAAGCCCCTCAGCGGCGGCATTTTCGCCGACAGCAGCGATCTGTCGGTGCTCGAGAGTTTTACCAGTGCCATTCGCAAGGCGACCGGCCGGCTCGATGCGACGCTGTTGCTCAGTGGGTCATGGGACGAACCACGCCTGAACGGTTCGTTCCACGTGCGGAACGGCGGCCTCGATCTTCCGAAGATGGGGCTGCGCTATGACAACATCCGGTCGTACGTGCGGTTCATGGGCGACAGCATTCAGGTCGACACGATGTTGGTCTCGGACATCGACCACAACGCCACCGCGCGTCTGTATGGATTCGTGAGCCTCGTCAATTTCCACGATCCACGCGTCGAGCTGACACTGAGCGCACCGACGCCCTTCCACGTCATTGCCAACAAGGACATCGCCGATCTGACGCTGCAGACGTTCGCGGACCAGGGCCTTCGCCTGCGCGGGCGCAAGTCGAATTCGACGCTGGCGGGCGGCGCGGAGGTGAACGGCGAGATCTACGTGCCGGACACGTACAGCAAGAACATCATCGCACTCGACGCGAGCGACTACAACACCGGCATGGACACCGCCGCGTTCGGCTCCCGGCAGATTGCGCCGAGCATGTTTGCGTCGTTCATCGATAACATGACGGTGGAAAACCTGAGCGTGCGCGCGGGTGACGCGCTCTGGCTGCAGTCGGCGGAAGCGCGTATTCAGCTTGCCGGCGACCTCTCCCTGCGCGTGGTGGCGAGCAACCGCCCGAGCGATCGCGCGCGTGGGCTGAAGGTCCCCGCACTCACGGGCACGCTGACCGCCACAAAAGGCACGTACCGGTTCGACCTTGGAGTGGTTCAGCGGACATTCGCCGTCGATGGTGGAACGGTCCGGTTCTTCGGTGACCCCGACAACAACGCGGCGCTCGACATCAAGGCGACGTACACGGTCCGGCAGTTCGACCAACGCGACGCGCGGCAGGACGTGCGCATCCAGGCCACTGTCGGCGGCACGCTCTGGGCGCCACGGGTCACGCTGTCGAGCCCGGATTCGATTCGCATCTCGACCGACGATCTGTACGCGTACCTGCTCACGGGCGGGCCGAGCTTCGAAATCGGCGGACGCACGAGTGATTATTCCTCGCTGCTCCGCCGCAGCCTGATCACGACCGCGGGTGCCGTCGTCGGCAGCAAGCTCGGCAACATCCTCGGTCTCGACGAGGTGGACCTCAGTACGGCCGGCCTCGACAGCTACAGCGGCCGGTTCGGCGGGGCGGCGAACGTGCTTCGCGGAACCCGCCTCGGCGCCGGCAAGCAGCTCAGTGACAAGCTGTTCATGCGCCTCGACGCCGGCCTGTGCCAGTTCGGACAGCTCTTCGACAACACGTCGTCGTTCGACGTCGCTGGATTCGCCAACACACTGGGCGTGAAGTTCGATTATCGCCTGACGAACGTCCTCACCACGTCGGTCGGTCTCGAGCCTCCGACAACCGCGCTCCTCTGTGCGCAGGGCGGCATTTCGGCGCGAGGATTCGTGCCGACGCCGCGCCAGATCGGTCTCGACATCATCAGGCTCTGGCGGTTCTGACCGCGCACGTCCTGCTCATCGCGAATCCCGGTTCGCGGCGCGGCGAGCGTTTGCTCGCGCCCGCGCAGCGGGCGTTTCGCGCGGCCGGCGTCGCCGTCGATGTGCTGCTCACCGAGCGCCCCGGTCACGGCGCGGAGGCCGCACGGAGCGGGATCGATCGCTACCGGAGCGTGTTCACGCTCGGCGGTGACGGGACCGCGATGGAGGTCATCGAGGCGCTCTCGGGAACGCAGTGCCCGGTCGGCATTCTTCCCGGAGGCACCGGGAATCTGCTGGCATTCGCGCTCGGCATTCCGCTCGATGTCTCGCGCGCGGTTCGCGTGCTGCTCAAGGGCTCCACACGGCGCATGGATCTGGGCGTGCTCGCGAACGGAAGGCACTTCGGCGTGACGGCGGGCGTCGGCATCGATGCCGAGATGATTGCGTCGACGCCGCTGGAGCTCCGGCGGAAGTACGGCGTGCTCGCGTATTTCGGGACGGCGACGGGCGCGTTGACCCGCATGCAGACGTTTTCCGTCCGGGCGACCGTCGACGGAAAAGTGATTGAGCGCGACGGGGCGGCCATCGCCATGATCGTGAACGAAGGATCCATTCTCGGCGGTCTCTTCCAGCTCGGCCCCGGCATCTCGAGTGACGACGGTCTGCTTGATCTCTGCGTCTACGCGGCGGGCGGACTCGTGAGCGGTGCACTGGTGGCCGCGCGGCTCGCATTCCGGGATTTCAGCAGCGCGCGGCACATGACGTTCGCGCGCGGCGAGCGCATTACGCTCGAAACGATCCCTTCGTTGCGTGCGCAGGCGGACGGTGAAATGATCGGCGTGACGCCCCTTGTTACAAAGGCCGCGCCGCACGCGGCGCTGTTGCTCGTTCCCTGACACCGCGATTGATTGTGGAACGATATGGGTAACATCCTGATCATCGACGACGAGCCGGCGGTGACGACGGCCTTCTCGCGATTCTTCCGTCAGAACGGTTCCCATAGCACGGCCGAGGCGCACACCGGGAGCGACGGCATCTCCGTGTGGCATCGCACGCATCCCGACGTGACGCTGCTCGACGTGCGCCTGCCCGACATGACGGGCTTCGACGTCCTCGAGCATCTTCGCCCTGAGTCTCCCGTTGTCATCATGGTGACGGCGCACGGCGATGTGCCGATGGCGGTGAAGGCGTTGCAGAGCGGCGCCGAGAACTTCCTCACCAAGCCAGTCGATCTTTCGCTGCTGCAACTGGCCACCGAGCGGGGTCTCGAGAAAGCGTCCCTGCGGCGCCTCAGCCGGTTCATGACCGAGACGCGCACGGGCGCGAGCGTCGTGCAGATGGGCTCCTCGCCCATCATGCTCGAGCTTGCGGCGCAGATCGAGCTGCTCGCGGCGAGCGACCGCACCACCGGCCTCATTCTCGGAGAAAGCGGGACGGGCAAGGGGCGCGTGGCCGAATGGATTCACGCGCTGAGCGCGCGGAAGAAGCGGCCCTTCGTGGAAGTGAATTGTGGTGCGCTCTCAGTCAACGGTCTCGACAACGAATTGTTCGGCACGTCGAGCAACGCGACGGACCGCGAGACCCGGCACGGCCGGATCGAAATCGCCGATGGTGGCACGCTCTTCCTGGACGAAGTCGGCGACCTCGACATGCACGTGCAGCCCAAGCTGATTCGCGTGCTGGAAGGGAAGAGTTTCCGTCGCGTGGGTGGCGCCGAAGAGATCACGTCGAACGTGCGCGTGCTCGCGGCGACTACGCGCGACCTCGTGGCCGAGGTCAACGCGCACCGGTTCCGTGAGGACCTCTATTACCGGCTCAGCGTGATGCCCGTGGTGCTGCCGCCGCTGCGGGCGCGGGCGCGCGAAGATCTCGTGGACCTGGTTGCGGCGCTGCTCGGTGAGCTCGCAGCGCAGCTGCAGCGCGTGCCGCCGCGCGTGAGTGAAGACGCGCTGGAGCACCTGCTCCGATACTCATGGCCTGGCAACATTCGCGAGCTCCGCAACGTGCTCGAGCGGGCCATGCTGCTCGGCCGCGGCCGCGACACGATCGATTTGGAGCTGCTGCCGGCCGAAGTGCGCGGTGCGCGTGCGCTCAGAATCGACCATCATGTTGCGCGGACACTCGAGGAAGTGGAACGTATGCACATTGACCGGACGCTCCGCATGCATCAGCAGAACCGCACACACGCGGCAAAGGAACTGGGGATCTCGCGTGCAACGCTGATCAAGAAGATCCGGCAGTACCAGCTTGGAGCCGAATGATGACCGACTTGTCTCCGAAGACGGATCAGATGGTTTGCCGCTCATGTGGACGGCAGGAGCGCGCGTCGGAAGGCTACCCCTGCGAGAAATGCGGCAAGTTCATCTGCGTGCTGTGCAACCTGCAGGGTTTTACCCTCTGCCGGACGTGCCGGGACGAGCAGCCCGCTAGCTGACCATTCCGCCGATCGGCGGCGCCATCTGTACCGCTCCGATTCGCGTGTGCACGGAAAGCTCTCCCTGCTGCTCTTCGTCGATCACGATCCGCAGTTTGTGCGTTCCTGCGACCGGGATGGGAAGGTCGAACGACAGGATGAGGGGAAAATCCATCTCGATCGCGCCGGGCGGAGGGCTGCCGATTTCGAGATCGCCCGACGACGTCCAGAGCTCCACGCCCGCGGGCGACATCCACGTGAGCGTCACACGGTGGTGTCCGGTTTCATCGAGCGCGCCCTTGAGCCGCATGACGAGGGTCGCACGGGGATGAACGGTCGGGACATTGCCAACCTGTAGCGCGTCGAACACGCCCAGGATGTTGAGCTTGCCCTCGACCGAGACGTTGGCCGAGTCTGCGAAGAGTGCGAAGGCGAGTTGCATGGGGACGCACAAGTTAGCCGGAGTACGCGCGGCGCGCCGCCCCGGGAGGTTGGCTCGTTACTTTTCGCACATGACGTCGCACACAGAACCGCACGCGTTCGGCGCCACCGATGTTCTGCTGCTCGTCATGGCCGTGATCTGGGGCGTGAACTTCAGCGTGATCAAGTTCGGCCTCGGCGTCTTTCCGCCCCTCGCCTTCAACGCGCTGCGCGTCAGCGTCGCGAGCGTGGCACTCGCGGCCCTGGCGTTCGCGCCCGGCGCGAACCTGCCATCGATGGCGGACCGGCGCCGGTTGATGGCGCTTGGCCTGCTGGGTCACTCCGTGTATCAGCTGCTCTTCATGAACGGCCTGTCTCGCGCGCGCGCGGGCACCGTGGCACTGGTGATCGGCGGGACCCCGGCGATCATCGCGATTCTTGGCCGCGCGTTCGGATTCGATCGCATCCACCGGCGGGGCGCCTTCGGTATCGCGACGTCGATCCTGGGGGTGCTGCTCGTGGTGATCGGCGCGTCCACCTCGGGCAATCACGATGATTCATTGTTCGGCATCGCGCTCATTCTCGCCTCCTCGGTATGCTGGTCGCTCTACGTGATGGGCCTGCGGACGGTGCACCACGTCGACGGCGTGCAAATCGCGGCGTGGACACTGTTCGGTGGTGCGCTCCCGCTCATCATTTCGGGACTTCCCGCGCTCTCGCGGATCGATCTCGCGCGCGTGCCGGCGGGCGCGTGGGGATCGATAGCGTACAGCGGGCTCATGGCGTTCGTGCTCGCCTATCTCTTCTGGTACCGCGGCATGAAGCGGCTTGGCCCGACACGCACGTCGATGTACGCGAACCTTCAGCCCATTATTGCGCTCGCGGCCGCGTGGATCACGCTGCACGAGACGCCCACGCCCTGGCAGTTCGGCGGCGCGGCGTGCGTGATCACCGGACTCTACCTCACGAGGACATGAGCGAATGAACGTCGTGCTGTTCGATATTGACGGTACGCTCATTTCCACGCGCGGCGGCGGGAAGCGCGCCATGCAGGCCGCGCTCCGCGAGCACTTCGGCACCTCCGGCCCCGACAGTTATCGCTACGACGGCAAGACGGACCGCCAGATTGCCCGCGAGCTTATGCGGGAAGCGGGATTCGATGATGCCACGATCGATGCACGAATGGCGTCGGTGATCGAACACTACCTGACGGGGCTTCGCGGCGATCTCGCGAGAGCTGAAGAGCCCCACGTGTATCCCGGCATTCACGCGCTTCTCGACGCGCTCGAGGCACGGCACGACGTGATGATCGGGCTGCTCACCGGCAACGTCGAACCCGGCGCGCACGCGAAGCTCTCTGCGGCAAAGCTCGCGCCGGCGCGTTTTCGTGTCGGTGCCTTCGGATCGGACCATGAACGTCGGGATGAACTGCCCGAGATTGCGCGCGCACGCGCGGCCGCGTTGCTCGAACGGGAGCTCGCCGGTAATGCCCTCGTGATCATCGGCGACACCCCGAATGATCTCACCTGCGGGAAGCGCGTCGGCGCGCGCGCCATTGGAGTGGCCACGGGCTCGTACACGGAGGAGGCGCTGTCGGCGCATGCGCCGTGGGCGGTCTTCGCCGACCTCAGCGACACGGCGCGCGTGCTCGCCGCAATTCTTCGCGCGGCCGCGTGAGCAGGTATGAGCAGCCATGAGCAACGCATGACCGACGCCTTTGCCATTCCCGAGCTGACGCGGTCGCTGCGCACCTTCGCGATGCCGCAATCGCTCGGTGAGGTCCATGACCGGTTTTTTGCGCCACTCATTGATGCAAGGCGCGCCGCGGCGAACGCGCCGCGGTGGAATGGGCGCGTGCTGGCGTTCGATGCGCGCCGTCTCGAGGCGACCATGCGGATGACGCTCGAGGAGTTCGCCAGGGATCGCCACCCGCAGGACCCGGCCGAAAGCCGGGCATTGGCGGCGCAGCTCCAGGATGCGTGCGCGGCCTTGTTCGCGGCGATTGGGGCGCTTGGCGAACAGCAGCAGCGCGTGGCGGCGGAACTGGATGACGCTGGGCGCGCGAAGCTGTGGGACGCGTGGGTGGCGGCGCTCAGGGAAGTGTTCGTTGCGGCCGACAGTGGCTGGGCGAAAGTCGGCCCGATGCTCTCGCGCTGACGGCACGCGAAACCATGGTCATCGGGCTGGGGATCGACGTCGTGGACATCCCGCGCGCGCGACGCATGCTCGACGCGCACGGCGATCGTCTGCTGGGACGCGTGTGCACGGCTCAAGAAATCTCCTACATCAAGTCCCACCTGGATGGGAGCCGCCATCTCGCCGTCCGCCTCGCCGCAAAGGAAGCCGCGTTCAAGGCGCTGGCCGGAAGTCTCGAGGCGCGCGCGATATCCTGGCGTGAGATTGAAGTGGTTTCTGCCGACGGCGGTCCGCCGTCCCTCACGCTGCATGGCCGCGCGTTTACACGCATGCAAGACATTCGCGGCGTGGATGCGCGGTTGTCGCTCACGCACAGTGACGCCGTTGCCGTTGCGATAGTACTTATTCAGGACTCGCGCGCGGAGTAATTCCCTGAAGACCGGCTCATTGCGATTTGCAGCGCGTGTCGTGTGCGCCCTCGGTGCGGCGGCGGCCTGCGGAAGCGATTCGGGCACCGGCCCGCGGACCACCGTTGGCGGCATCAAGTACACGGCGCGTGTTGAGCTGGTCGAGGCGGGCGGAACTGCGCCGCTATTGTCGGTCGTCGCCACGCTCACGAACACGACGGGCGCGCCCCAGATGCGCACGTACCCCGCGGGGTGTCCCGTCCGGATCCTGCTCTATCGTCAGTCCGACAATACGCTCGTGTACGACGAAAGAACGCGTGACTGTGCGCCCGAGCCGACCGCGACCGTGACCATTGACCCCCTGGCGACAGCGGACCTCCAATCGGGCATACGCTTCCCGGCCACCGTTGCGGGAGACTCGCTTCCGTTCGCGACCTACAAGGTCCGCGCAGCCGTCATGACCGAAGGCGCGAAGCAGGTGCTTATCGACGCCGGGACGTACTTCCTGACCGGGAGCTAGCCGGCTCCGAGCTCCGGTAAGCTCGCGCAACTGGAATTCCGATTATCTTACTTTTGTATGCGATTGAGAACCATTCTCATCTATTCTCTCCCGCCATTGTTGGGCCTCGCGGCCGGGGCAGAAGCGCAGGATTCGCCCGGCAAGCGCCTCGCGGGGGTGGTGGCAGTCGCAGTCTCTGAATACCACCTCGGCGTCGGACCGAAGGGTGGGATCCTCTCGCAGACGGAGCTCGACGAAGCGCGCGAATTCTTCACAGATGCGCGGGACGTCGCAAAGAGGGTCACCGGGCCGAACGCGCCAGCCGTGCGCGCGATCGTCGACTCGCTCGCCGATGCGGTCACGAAGGCCCGGCCAGCGAACGCGATCGATTCCATCTATCTCAAGCTGACCAGAGCGCTCGGCGCCGACGCGATCCTCGCGCGCGGCAGCAGGCATCCGGACGCCGATGCTGGGCGCGTGCTCTTCAACCGCAGCTGCGCCCAGTGTCACGGCGCAAAGGGACTCGGCGACGGTGTACTGGCGCGTGGACTGACGCCAGCCCCCGCCGTGCTCGCCGGCGATTCGGCGCGCTCGATTCCTGCGAGCCTCATGTACCGCGTGATTTCCGTCGGCGTGAAGGGCACCGCCATGCCGGCATGGGGCGACTCGCTGAGTGCCGACCAGCGCTGGGACGTCGTCGCGTACGTCTCGCAGCTGCGCGCGGGAGGCGCCGGCGCAACGAGCGCAGCCACACGCACCGCACGTGAAGCGCGCGCCGTGGCGAACGACGTCACCGTGTATCTCGACAGCGCCATGGCGGCCGTGAGTGCCGGCCGCGTTTCGGATGCGTCCGACGGCGCCTTCGATGCGTATGCCGCCTTCGAGCCTCTCGAGTCTCTCGTGCGTCCGCGCGATCAAGCTCTCGTGTCGAAACTCGAAGGCGCCTTCCTTCGCTTCAGCACCGCCGCGAAGCGTGGCGACGCGCGCGCGGCCGGGGCCGCACGATCGGAAGTCCTCGCCGACCTCCCGCTCGCCGTGAAGCGCGCCGCGCCTCCGGAGAGCAAGAGCGAAGCGTTCGCCATGTCGCTGCTGATCATCCTGCGCGAAGGATTCGAAGCCATCCTCATCATTGGCGCGATCGTGGCGATGCTCGTGCGCTCGGGCAACGCCGCGCGCGTGCGCGACGTGTGGCTCGGGGCGGCCATCGGCGTGTTGCTGAGCGCGCTCACCGCATTCGCGCTGCAGGAGACGTTGTCGTCACTCGCGGTGAATCCCGAAGTCCTCGAAGGCGCCACGCTGCTCGTCGCCGTGGTCGTGCTGTTTTCGGTCAGCTACTGGGTGTTGTCGAAGGTCGAGGCGGACAAATGGCGCTCGTACGTGCGCACCCAGGTCGACATGGCGATTGGCCGCGGCGGCCGCGCCACGCTCATGGCCGTGTCGTTTCTCGTCGTGTATCGCGAAGGCGCCGAGACGGCCCTGTTCTTCCAGCCGCTCCTGCAGCGCGGATCATCGGCGGCGCCCGGGGTGTTTGGCGGCATCGCGGCGGGTGCGGCCGCGCTCGTTGCGATCTACATCGTCATCAATCGCTTCGGGGTAAGGCTGCCGCTCCGTCCGTTCTTCGCGGTCACGGGCGCACTCCTCTACGGCATGGCGATGGTGTTCATGGGAAAGGGCATTCGCGAGCTGCAGGAAGGGGGAGTGCTTCCCACGACGCCACTCGTGAAGCTTCCCACCATCGACGCAATCGGACTCTATCCGAGCCTCGAAACGCTCGCGGGGCAGGGGTTGCTTCTGACGCTGTTCCTGATTGCCTGCTGGTACAGTTTTCTCAGGCCGGCGACGATCCGTCAGCAAAGATCCCGGGCCGGTTAGGCCCAGGGGTCCGAAAGACATTCACCAGGATCAGCCCGCTCATGAAGAACGCGGCTGCGATTGCCTGCGCGACCGTGAACGGGCCGAGGAAGCGATCGTCCTTCGCGCGGAAGAACTCGATCGTGAATCGCTCGATGCCCACGAGCATGAAGTAGACGCCGAACAGCCAGCCCGCGGCGTGCTTGTGATTCCGGAGGCGCCACAGAATCCCGAACATCAGGCACGCGAGAATCACCTCGTAGATCTGTGTGGGGTGCACGGGTATGGCGTCGTTGGGCGGCAGATTGGACGGAACTGACACCCCGAACGAGTGAAGATTGGCGGGGGTCGAGGGTGGCGCACCCTGCGGAAACGCCACTCCGACAAAACTGTTCGTTGGCCCGCCGTAATCGTCACCAACCGCCCAACATCCCGTTCTGCCGACTGCATACGCCGCCGCGAGACCCGGTGCGGTGAGATCGCCCATGCGGAAGTAGCCGAGCTTGTAGTGCCATACCACCAGCCCGCAGGCGATGAGACCACCCATGAGCCCGCCGAAGAAGACGAAACCTTCGCGCGAAAACGGCGACGCTCCGGTCAGAATCACGTAGTACAGCTTCGCTCCGAGCAGGCCGCCGATGACCGCGGCGAGTGTGATGTCGGCGAACGGCGCCTTGTTGTAGCCGCGTCGCTCCATCTCCGTCTCCGACGCGTACTGCGCAATGAGGAACGCGAGCACCATCGCAATACCGAAGCCACTCAGCGAGATGGAGCCGTAGATCGGGATCTTGAACGGATGGTGAATCAAGGGTCGGAGGGCCGGAGGGCCGAAGGGCCGAAGGGAACTACTCCTGGGAGGTCACGCGTCGCGTACGCGTTCAAGTCTAATCCCGCAACGTCGCCCCGCTCCAGTCGGAACAATCCGGCGCGGGCGATCATCGCGGCGTTATCCGTGGCCAGCCGGGGAGAGGGGGCGAACACCTGCGCGCCGAATTCCGCGGCGCGCGAGCGCATGGCGTCGGACAGCGCCCGGTTGCACGCCACGCCACCGCCGAGGACGATGCGGTCACGTTTGAACGCGAGTGCGGCGCGCGCTGTCTTCTCGACCAGCGTTTCGATGAGCGCGTCCTGGAATCCGCGCGCGAGATCCGCGCGGTGCGAGGGCAGTTCGTCTCCTGCCGCGTCACGAGCGCGGCGCACGGCGGTCTTGAGTCCGCTGAACGACACATCGTAGTAATCGTCGTCGCCCGGGCGCTGTCCCTTGTTGAGCATC
>DASRAP010000373.1:0-2389 GCA_035638155.1 Gemmatimonadaceae bacterium
GGAGCGCTTTGCCCGGGCGGTGTATTTCACCCGAACCGCCCTCCCACTGAACGCGATTGTCTTTTCCGATGCGTACTCAGGCACGCTGGCGTTTTACGCCCAACGGGACGTGCTGCGGTGGATGTGGATTCAGCCTGGATATCTCGATCCGGCCCTCGTCGAGTTGACGAAACAGGGTCATCATCCGTATTTCGTCGGTGACCCCTTCGAAGTCGGCGCGTTCAAGCGGTACTTCGACGGCAGCGAGGCCGTAACGAGGCTTGATGGACAGCTGCTGCCGATCGTCGGTGAATCGTTCGTCGTGGCCGATCTCACGCCTCCGTGACGGCTCCAGCCGGCGGCTTCGCGCCGGCCTGCCTTAACCGCGGAGGGCGAGTAGCCGGTTGGCGTTTTGCGAGACCCACGCCCGCACATCCCTGGCGAGGGCGTCTGCGCATGCTGCCCACGGATTTCGTGCACTCCTGCTGGCGCCCCGGCGCACATCGCGGCCGCTCAAGCCGACGACGATCTTTCTGTAGCAGGAGGCGGACGCACTGTGACTCGCAGGGCTCGCGGCAGCGTCACCACAGGCTCCGACGGCAAGCATGGCTTCGACATACCGCTCGTCCGCGCGAAGCATGACCGGCGATGCGACAACGGCCGGGTCGAGCCCTTGCAGCGCGGCCGTCAATTCCACGTCGCCCGTCCCGCGTCCCAGTATCGTGAGAACCGCATCGCTCTCCTGCGGGCGGTCGACGACTCGAAACGTTTCCGCGGCATCGAGTGCTTCGTGCACGACTCCCAGCGTCTCGACGAGCGCGTCGGTGGCATCGGCGAAACCGTTGGTCATCGGCAGCGTGACAAACACGGCGATGGGCCGCTGGTCTGCGCTGGCCGCGGCGCCGGTGCTTCCCGTGGCGATGAACGCGACAACCACCGCCAGGACGGCAACGAAGCGAAGGATCATCGTGTTCTTCCTCCGTTGCGGCACGTGCAAGCCCGATTCCGGTGCACCCATCGCCCGGTCATGGCGGAGGGTTAACGGAAGCGACCGTCCGATTGCAGATTTGCGGTGGCCTTTCCGAAAAGCGTAACGGTCACCGCGCGTACATGGGGCGTCCGTCCCGGAGCGCCAGCCACCCACGGACGACGCGGTAGACGAACCAGATCGCCACGATCCCGAGCGGCAGCCAGGCGATCAGGAGGCCGATGCCCAGCGTCAGGACGACGAACAGCAGGCACAGGCCGACCCAGAGCAAGCCGTACCAGAACGTGCGAATCTGCCAGCGGAAGTGCGACTCGAGCCACGTGCCCCGCGTCTCGCGCCGCTTGACGTAGTTGAGAATCACCGCGATCAAGGAGGGCCACCCGGTGAGAAACGCGCCCACGACGGTCGCCGCACCCACGATGCCGGTGAGGAGGCTGAAGGCGTGCAATGCGTAGATGCCCTGCGTCCAGTTGAAGAGCGAACCCGACGTGGAATTGACGGTGTTCATGCAGATCAGAATCGCGACGTGATGGGAGGGTGGATCGCGATCAAGTCGATGTCGAAGACAAGAGTTCCGCGCGGCTTGCCCCGTTCGCCCCTGTAAGCGAGCTTTTCAGGGACCCAGAAACGGGTTCGCTCGCCCTCCACCATCAGTGGCACCCCTTCGGTCCAGCCGCGGATCACGTTGTTCAGATCCAGCGTCACCGGCATCCCTCTCAGCACGCTGCTGTCGAACAACATGCCGGCCGTCGTCCAGCCGCTGTAGTGGACGGTGACGTTGTCGCGCGCCGCCGGGTGCTTTGTTCCCGTGCCCGCCTTGATCACCTTGTAAAACAGGCCCGACGAAGTACTCGCTGCATCTGCCGGCGGAGCGGCGACATCAGGCGGCGGTGTGCTGGGGGTTCGGCGGACGTCGAGCAGTTCGATATCGAAGACGACGGTGCCGGCGGGCCGGCCAGGCTGTCCCTTGAACGCGAGGTCCTGCGGCACCCAGCAACGCCGCGTTTCGCCCAGCTTCATCAGCAGCACGCACTCGCGCCAGCCGGCCATGACGCGATTCAGCGCGAACAGGCCCGGCATGTTGCGCGCGTGGGAGCTGTCGAACAGCCGGCCCTCGCTCGTCCACCCCGTGTAGTGCACGGTGACGAAGTCGGTTTCCTGCGGCGTCTCTGTTCCCGTTCCTGGCGTGACGGTTCTCGAGACGAGACCGGAAGGACTTCTCACGGCCTCTGCCGGCGGCGCCGTCAGGTCGGCCGGAGCGGGAATGTCCGGCAGACGCTGGGCCGATGCCACCGACGCTGCAAGCAGCGCCACGGCCGTCGTCAGAAATCGTCGCATCACGACAAGGGCAGGGTAACTCAGAATCGTCTCGACGCTCCTGCTGAGGGTGTGGTTCATCGCGTGACTTATAATCGGCGCCCA
>DASRAP010000374.1:0-6317 GCA_035638155.1 Gemmatimonadaceae bacterium
GCCACCTGCACGACGATGTCGTAGAGAAGCTCGGGGCGCGTGTGCACGATCGACGCGATCTGTGCCCGGCTCTCGATCTGGAACGTGCCCACTGTCTCGCCGCGCGAAATGAGATCGTACGTGGGCTTGTCGTCGTATGGGAGCGAGTAGAGCTCGAGCCGTTTGCTTGTCCGCTGCTCGACAGCGTCGAACGCTCTTCGCACCATCGCAAGCGCACCGAGTCCAAGGAAATCAAATTTCGGCACGCCGATCGCGTCGAGATCGTCCTTGTCGAACTGCACGATCGTGCGCCCCATCGTCGTCTGCTCGATGGGCAGCCATCCGCCGAGTGGCGCGGAGGAGAGCGCAAATCCGCCGACGTGCGTTGCGCGCAGGCGCGGCAGTCCTTCGAAGCTCGCAATCGCACGCAGCAACGCCTTTACGCGAGAGGCCGAGAGATCGAGCCCCGCTTCCTTCGCGTACTTCGTTTCCATGTGCACCGCGGCGTCGTGCGGATCGTAGCGGTGCAGATGCTTCGAGATGGATTGCGCGAGCTCGACCGGATAGCCGAACGCACGCATGGCATCCAGCACCGCGTTCGGCGCGCGATACGTCTGCACGATGCAGGCAATCGCCGAGTGTGAGCGCTGGTATTTGCCGTAGACATAGTCGAGCACTTCCTCGCGCCGCTCGTGCTCGAAGTCGACGTCGATGTCGGGCGCTTCGGCCTTCCCGTCCACGCGCACTTCGGAGAGAAACCGCTCGAAGAGGAGCCCGTGCTTCACGGGATCAACCGCCGTGATTCCCAGGAGATACGCGACGGTGGAGTTGGCCGCGCTGCCGCGCCCCTGGCACAGAATGTTCTTCGACCGCGCGAAGCGCACCGCGTCCCACATCACCAGAAAGAATCCCGCAAAGCCGAGCGTGCCGATGACACGGAGCTCGAGCTCGATCTGGTCGCACTGCTTTGGCGTGAGCGTCGCTCCCCAGCGTTCGCGCGCGCCGTCGTACACGCGGGCGCGCAGAAACTCGATGTCGCTCTTGCCGTTCGGCGTATCGAACGTCGGCATCGGCGGGCGCATCCAGGAGAGATCGAACGAACACTGCGATGCAATGTTCACGCTCTCCTCGAGTCCCTGCTCCGCGCGCCGCCACCGCTGATGCATTTCCTCCGGCGAATAGAGTTTCCACTCGCCGTTGGGATGCAGCACGCCCGCACGCTCGGCGGCTTCGATGTCGTAGTTATAGCGGAGCGCGGTGAGCAGGTCGTGCACGAGGCGGCTGTTGTCGTCCACGTAACGCGGATCGTTGGCGACAACCCACGGCACGCCGCACCACTGCGCGAGTGCGATGAGCGCGCCTCCCAGCGCAGCCTCGTGCCCGCCCACGTGATGCATCTGGACTTCGACCGCGAGCCGGTCGCCGAAGACTTCGCGCATCTCGCCGAGCCGCCACGCGGCCCGTTGTCGCGCGTTCCCCTTCTCCCGTTCTCCCGTTCTCTCGTTCTCTCGTAACAGTGCCGCAATTTCCCCTGACGCCGGTCCCGTCAGCATGTGCAATCCCGCACTGTGTTCGCACACCTGTGCCCACGAGATGTTGGGCTGCCCGCGTTCTTTCGCAGCCTTGGCCTTTTCCCACTCGCGCCACGTACCGATGCGTGACGCGGTGACGAGGGACGCAAGATTGCGATACCCCTCTTCGTTGCGCGCGAGAAACGCCGCGGGATAGCCGTCCACGCGCAGCTCGGCGCCGGCAATGACGCGCACGCCGCGCGCCTTTCCATCCATCACCGCACGCACGATGCCGCCCAGGTCGGCGTTGTCCGTGATGCCGATCGCGTCATACCCCAGCTCGGCCGCGCGCGCGATCAACCGTTCCGGTGTGACGCTGCCGTCGCCGAAAGAAAAGGCAGTATGTGCTCTGAGTTCTGTAAACAAGGGTCGACGGGTCAAAGGGTCGACGGGTCAAAGGGTCGACGAATCAAAGGGAATGCTTTGGCCCTTCGACCCTTTGGCCCTCTGACCCTGCAGTTCAGTCCCACCAGCCGTGCAGGTACCAGTTGTGCTGCCGGCCGAGCACGGAGCGAAACAGCCACACGACTGAACCGTCGCGCGTGACGCAGCGGAAATACTCGCGCGCGTACGCACGCTCCCCGTCCCACTTCGCGCCCGATACACGGTCGGGTCCCGCAGCGTTCACGATCTCGTGCCACCCTGTGCGGTCGCGGAATTTCACGGGCACGAAATGATCGCGGCGCACGACAGTCATCACGACGACTTCCTGGGGAAGTGATGAGAGCTGGAGGGTGAGCGAGGGCCGGCGGGCCGGCGGGCCGGCGGGCCGGAGGGAGTGCAACTGTTTTCCCGCTGGCCCGCTGGCCCCCTGGCCCTCTAGCCCTGCCGTCCACATCGTCCTCTCCTCGAGCAGCGGATGCATCGAATTCCGCGGTAACACCACGACATTCTTCTGATCATCGATCAGCCGCGCGATCACGTCTTCCGTTGCCTTCACTGTCGAGAGGCCGCGGTCGAAGAGGTCCGTCTGACGCTCTTCGCGATCGGTCACACGCGTTACGCGTAACGCGACGCCCGCCACGGCCGCCGGGAGCGCAAGACGCTCGAGCACCGAGCGCGCCAGACGCATCCACGCCTGCCGGCTCGCACTCGGCCGCGTGGATCGCACATACTCGACGTGCGTGCTCCGGTTCACGAGCGAAAACTCGAACGCGATTTCCCGTGCGCCCTCACCCGCCGCCGCGAGGGCGTCGCACACGTTCTCGAGCAGCGCGTTGATCACGAAGAGCAGGCGCGCGGGATCGCTGACTTCGTAGTCCATCCAGTCGAGCGTCGCGTGCGGAAGCTCGCGTGGCATGGGCGCGAACAGCGTACTCGCGCGACCGTCGTCCGCACGCGCGAGCTTCCAGAGCGGAACGGCATCGGCCCCAAGACGGACCTCGACCGATTCACGTGTGAGCGCGGCGAGCTCGCCGCACGTTTTCACCCCAATGCCGAAGAGAAGCGGCTGCACGCGCGGGGGGACGTCGAGCGCGGTGAGCGGAAAGAGCGCGACATACGCACGATCAGTGCCGGGCTCGACGACCGTCACCCCGGGCGCACCATTCGTCGCCGCCAGCTGCGCGGCGACCGGCGTCGACGCCACGCCGGCGCACGCATCACTGATGCCATCGTCGCGCATGAGATCAAGGAGGGCCGTTGCGAGCACGCGCGCGTTGAGGCCGCGGGAATCGACCCAAACGACAGGGCTAGTGGGCTGGAGGGCTGGAGGGCTGGAGGGTTTTCTCTCTAGCCCACTAGCCCTCCAGCCCACCAGCCCTCCCACACAGACCCGCGGCGCTGCCGAGAGCAGCATCGCCCCAAGCCGGACCAGTCTCGCTTCGAGGTCAGCGTCGTCGCTGCGACGCGAGTAGTCCGCGGCGGTCCGCCAGGCCGGACTCCAGAGACAGACGAAGTTCATGCGTTCTCACCGGTATCGTGAAAGTCGTGTGCTTGTCCCAGCCGAGTGCGCGCGCGTGCACGCGCACGTGCACCGCTTCAAGCTCCGCGGGTTCGCCGAACGGATCGAACGACCATTCGCAGCCGTCGATCTGCGCCGCGAGACGGAGCGCAGCCATCGTCGTGTTTTGTGTGATCGTCGCGAACGCGCCGCCGCCGTCGTGCACAGCGCGCATGAGTCGCATGGTTTCCGGATCCGTCGCGTGCACGCCCGTGAGCACCACGAGCTGAAACCCACCGGAGCGAAGAAGCTCGTCGGCGGCGCGGACCGCATGTGTGTGACTGTCAGGGCGAACGAGCAGCGGACCGTCGTCCCAGAATGCGCCGCAGATGGTGCGTGCGCCGTCGATCCATGCCGCGCGATGGCCGCCGGCCACGACGTTCTGACATGCAGCGCGAAGCATGGACGTGGTCCCGCCGCGCGGCTCGCATACCGAGATTCGCCCCAGCGGAAATCCGCCGCCCGGCAACACCCGGTCGAGCTCCGCGACTCCCGTCGGCACCGGCCGCGAAGTGCGGTGCGTGACGGGAGTGGCGTCGGGGAAGCGTTGTTCGAGAAGCGCGCGAAGCGCAGCAACCGAGGACACATCCAGCCAGGGGTAATGATTGTGGTTCGGCCCCAGCCGTCTCCGAAACCGATTTTCGGAACCGTCTGGGGAGGAGAACGTATACCGAACATATACCGAAAGCAAGAATACGATGACTCCGCCGGGAGCCTTCTGGTTGGGGAGCCGCGCAAGCCATTGTTCTACATGACTTTCGCGCGCGCGGTTTTCCTTGGGCTTCTCGCGATGTCCCCCCGCACATCGCCTGCGCAACAACACCCTGATTTTTCCGGAACGTGGAAGCAGGACACGTCACGCACACAGTCCATCGGTGGTGGAACGGGGAATCGCGAACGTGCTGGCGGAGGCCGCGGCGGCGGACTCGGCCTCGGTCCGCCCGCACAGGAGCTCGTGATCGTTCAAACCGCGCATACGCTCACCGTCACTGAGCGGCGAGACTCCTCGAGCGCGCAAACGATTTATGCACTCGACGGCAAACGGCAGACGAATGTCATGACGAGCGGACGCAGCTCGGGCACGACGGCGGTGTTTGTCACCACGTGGAAGAACGAGCGGCTCGAAACGAAGATCTCGGCGCCTCCCGGTCCGCGCGGCGGCGCCGCAACCACCTACGTCGAGACGCGGTTCATCGACCGGGACGGATCACTCGTCATCGAAACGACAATCCCCGGCCGGGCGAATCTGCGCCGTCTCGTGTACGTTCGAGCCGACTCCCGCGGACCCGCCCGCCTCTACTGAATACCACAGAACACACCGAGCACACGGACAATGACACGGACACAACAAAAAATCTCTCTGTCCGTGAACGTCCGTGCCTTCCGTGTGTTCCGTGGTATTCCGTAAAAAGCGGCGAAAATCGGAGGCCGGCTATTTGCTCTGAAGTTCGAACCGGCAGCACGGCTTGTCGCCGTGCTCGCATTTCTGCACGACCCTGAGATCTGCGTGCTCGGCGAGTAGCGCTTCCACCATCGTGCACGTGAGCGGCTCGGCGCGCACGGCACTCGCCAGCGGACAGCCTGCGCCGACGATCGTCGCCTTTCCGCGGCTCACGTCGACACTCACGCTCCCGCCGAGTGATTCGAGGAGCTGCGCGCACGACTTCGCGCGCTCGGCCACAGAACCCGATGTGTGAGACGGCATCTCCTGCGCGAGACGCTTGCCGGCGTCCGCGAACACGCCGCGCACGGCGCGCGGGTCGAGCCGGTCCCTGAGGGCCCCCGACAGCGCACTGAGCGCGGGCGCGTAGGCCGACGAGAGTGCGACCTCACCGGCGTCAGTGAGCTCGTATTCCGCCGCCGGCTGTCCGGCCTTGCCGGAACGCACCAGGCCACGGCGGAGAAGTCCGTCGCGCTCGAGCGCCGCGAGATGGAGCCGCACCGCGTTGTCCGACACTTCCAGCGACGCGGCGAGGGCATTCACGCTGCGATCGCCCTGGCGAATGCGGTCGAGGACGGCGAGTCGCGCCGGAGGAACGGAAGGCAGGGTCCGGGACACGACCGAAATCTAATGGCCACTCCAATAAGTCAAGTGTATACTTGACATATTAGCTGCTCGCGTTCAGCTTTGGCACACCACGGCGGCGGACACATCCGATTCGGAGCCGCGTGCCGTACTCCAACCGACTACTCCCCAACCCTCATCCCCATTCTCATGCGTCTTACTGCTCTCGCTTCCATCGCGCTCCTCCCTGCTCTCGCCTTCGGCCAGGGCACCATGAGCAAGACCGCGAACAAACCCGCCGCGGGCGGGCTCGATGACGCCGCGATCGTCGGCATTCTCGCGGCCGCCAACACGTGGGACATTTCCACCGGCGGGCTCGCCGCCAAGAAGGCCACGCGGAGCGACGTCAAGGAATTCGGCCAGATGCTCGCGACCGTGCACACGAGCGTCCTCAACCAGGCGAAGGATCTTGCGAAGAAGCTCAACATCACGCCGACGCCTGTGGCGAAGGATTTCCCGCTGCTCGTGGACTACAACAACACGATGACGAAGCTCAACTCGCTCAACGGCGCGGAGTTCGATCGTGCGTTCCTTCAGCATGAAGTGGATTACCACACGGCGGTTCTGAACGCCGTCACGAACACGCTGCTCCCGGCGATCAAGAACGCGGAGCTCAAGAAGTTCGTGCAGGATCTGGCACCGGCGTTCGTCGCGCATAAGGCGAAGGCGGAAGACCTGCTGAACAAGAAGTAGGACCTGAGACCCTCAGGCCTCCCAGCGCCGCGGAACCCCTGGGTCACCGCGGCGTTCTTACATGGGT
>DASRAP010000375.1:0-5012 GCA_035638155.1 Gemmatimonadaceae bacterium
AGTTTTCCCGTGCGGCCTATGTTGACCTTGATGTCGCGGAGCGTCGTCTCCGCGATGTCGGGCGCGAACTTGCGCGCAATGGCCCAGCGAGGTTCGCGCGCGCCTTCGACCACGCCGAGCTCCGTCTGCAACACCAGGGAGTTCACTTTCACCACGCCGCCATCGATCGCGAACGGAAGACTCGCGCGCACGGTGTGCTCGATCTCGTGCGCCCACGTGTTCACTGCGGCGAGGTCGGGGCACTGCCGGCGATGCGGAGCCACCGGAACGCCCCACCGCGCGAGCGTCTCGAGCAATTCCCACTGCGTTCGGAACGGGAGTGCCGCGTTGCCAGGCACGGCGAACGCGTAGCCGAAGAAACTCAGCGGCTTCTTTGCCGTGTCCGCGGGATCCTTCTGGCGGAGCGCTCCGGCAGCGGAATTGCGCGGGTTCGCGAACACCGGCTCGCCGCGCGCCGCGCGCTCGACGTTCATCTGCTCGAATCCGTCGAAGCTCATGTAGACCTCGCCGCGAATCTCGATCAGCGGTGGCCAGTCGGTGCCCTTGAGCCGCGTCGGCACCTCCTTGATGGTCAGGAGGTTCGCCGTGACGTCTTCGCCAATGCGTCCGTTGCCGCGCGTCGCGCCCGTCACGAGCCGGCCGTCGCGGTACGTGAGCGAGACCGCCGCGCCGTCGATCTTGAGCTCGACGGCGAATCCCGATGCGTCGAGCGCCGTCTCGCCGACGATGCGCGCGGCACGTGCGTACCAGTCCACGACTTCCGCATCGTCGAACGCGTTTCCCAGCGACGTCATCGGTACGAGGTGCGCGTGCTTGGCGAGATGTCCCTCGGGGATCTCCGTGCCGACGGCGCGCGTCGGAGAGTCCGACGTGCGCAGCTCGGGATGCGCGCGCTCGATGGCGACGAGCTCGCGGAAGAGCTTGTCGTACTCCGCGTCGCTCAGCGACGGGCGGTCGAGGACGTAGTACTCGTGCGCCGCGTGCGACAGCAGCGCGCGCAGCTCGGCGGCCCGTTCGCTGACCTTCGGCGGCATGCTCATTGGTGTGTGGACTACTTCAGCGAGCGGAGCGCAGCTGCAGCCTCGCGCTTGTAGTTCGGATCATTGTAGTCGGCGACCGGCGCGCGTCCGACCAGCTCGAATTCTTCGCGCGCGCGAGCCGTGTCGCCAGTGTCGCGATACACGCGCCCGAGGTCGAGGTGGTGCACCAGCCGGTTCGGCTCGATTTGCACCGCGCGCTCCAGGTCACGCCGCGCTTCGGCCCAGTTCGCTTCGCCGAGCACTTTGCCGCCCAGGAACGTCTTTGCCATCATGCGCTCGAAGCCATTGAGGCGCATGATCTCGGCGTTCCACACGCCGAGGACATGCAGCGCGCCGGGATGGTTCGGGTCGCGCGCGAGCGCGCGCATGGCTTCGGTCCGGACTTCCACCGCCAGACGGACGCGCTCTTTCACGCCGGCGGCGAGGGCCACGCGCCCGACGGCGCGGGAAAGCTGAAAATGCGCCTCCGCCGACGCGCTGTCCGCTCGTACGGCGAGCTGCGCGAGCAGCCGCGCGCGCGTGAAGTACCGCTGCTGCTGCGCGCCGTCGGGTTCGTACTCACCGAGATCGGTCGCGCTGCGGGCGGCTCTGCTCAGCGCCGCCACGGATGTGGAATCGGCCCGGACGCCCGCCTCGTATGCCGCCAGCGCTTTGACCGCCTCGCGCGCCGCGTACAGCCTGTCACCCTCGGCAAGGTGTGCGGCCGCGCTCTGCCCGCGCGCAGCTGACGCGAACGTGAGGAACGCCATGGCAACGCAGGCAGCGGAGCGCATTATCGAACGTTATCTTGAGATACCCTCAACCCCCAACCCCTCGCAGTCCATGAAGTTCGAACGAATTGCGTCGCTTGGCGCGCTCGGTGTGTGTGGCGGAGTGCTCGTCACGTACCTGTTTCTTGCGTGGCTCGGCAATTCAACGACGTTCGCCGCCGCGCCGGGCGCAACGGGCGGCATCGATCACATCACGCGCAACGTGCTGTGGATCTCGGCGATCGTTCCAACCGCGATCTTCATCTGGAGCCACCTGGCGTTCGCGAAGCAGCTCAAGGGCGGGGCGAGTAGTCTCAACGACTAGGGCCAGCGGGCCAGCGGGCCAGTGGGCAGTTCTCGCCGGTCCTCCAGCCCTCCAGCCCGCCGGCCCGCCGGCCCTCAGATGTCGAGATTCGACGCGAACCGCGCGTTGTCCTCGATGAACAGGCGGCGCGGTTCGACCTCGTCGCCCATCAGCTTCTCGAAGAGATCGTTCGCCACGACCGCGTCGCGCAGCGTGACGCGCAGAATGGTCCGCGTCTCCGGGTTCATGGTCGTCCGCCACAGCTGATCCGGATTCATTTCGCCAAGGCCTTTGTAGCGCTGCACGTTCACTGAGCCGCGACCGTCACCGTCGCCCAGGCGGACGGCAATTTCCTCGCGCTGCTTTTCGTCATAGGCGTAGTACTCTTCCTTGCCCTTCGCCACGCGGTAGAGCGGCGGCTGCGCAATGTAGATGTATCCGGTTTCGAGCAGCTGCGGCATCTGCCGGTAGAAGAACGTCAGCAGCAGCGTGCGGATGTGCGCGCCGTCCACGTCGGCGTCGGTCATGATGATGACCTTGTGGTACCGCGCGTTCTCGATCTGGAACTCTTCCTTGATCCCGGTGCCGAGCGCCGTGATGATCGTCCGGATTTCCTCGTTGGACAGGATCTTGTCGATGCGCGCCCGTTCGACGTTCAGAATCTTGCCGCGCAACGGCAGAATGGCCTGGAACTCGCGCTTGCGTCCCTGCTTGGCGGAACCGCCGGCCGAGTCACCTTCCACGAGGTAGATCTCGCAGAGCGCGGGGTCGCTGAGCGAGCAGTCGGCGAGCTTGCCCGGCAGATTGCCGACATCGAGCGCCGACTTCTTGCGCGTGAGGTCGCGCGCCTTGCGCGCCGCTTCACGCGCGCGGGCCGCGGACAGCGCCTTTTCGACGACGATGTTCGCGACACGCGGATGTTCTTCGAGGTATTCCGCGAACCACTCGTTCACGAAGGACTTGACGGCCGACTCGCATTCGGAATTGCCGAGCTTGGTCTTGGTCTGGCCTTCGAACTGGGGCTCGCGAACCTTGAGCGCGAGGATGGCCGTGAGGCCTTCGCGCACGTCCTCGCCGCTCAGCTTGATGTCCTTGTCCTTGAGCGCGCGCGACGACTTGTCGAGATGCTTGTTGATGACGGACGTCAGCGCCGACTTGAAGCCGGTGAGATGCGTGCCGCCTTCGTGCGTGTTGATGTTGTTGACGAAGGAGAAGACGTTCTCGTTGTAGCCGTCGTTGTACTGCATCGCGATCTCGATGCCGATGCCGTCCCGCTCGGCGTCCGCGTACGGGATCTCGGTGTGCAGTGGTTTTCGGCTGCCGATATGATAGGCAACGAATTCGCGCAGGCCGCCCTTGGCGTGAAACGTCTCGGTGCGCTCGGTTCCGGGCCGCTCATCCGTGAGCGTGATCGTGAGCCCCTTGTTGAGGAACGAGAGCTCACGCAGGCGTCCGGCCAGCGTCGCGAAGTCGTAGACGGTTTCAGTGAAGATCTGATGATCGGGCTTGAACCAGACCTTCGTGCCGGTGTCCTTCGCGGGGACCTTGCCTTTGACCGAGAGCTTCGTCGTCGTGGTGCCGCGCGAGAAGTCCATGTAATACTCCTGCCCGTCGCGCCGCACCCACACCTTCAGCTGCTCGGACAGCGCGTTCACGACGGACACGCCGACGCCGTGCAGGCCGCCCGAAACCTTGTACGAGCTCTTGTCGAACTTGCCGCCCGCGTGCAGGACCGTGAGCGCGAGCTCGACGCCCGGCATTTTCTCCGTCGGGTGGTTGTCGACGGGAATGCCGCGCCCGTTGTCATTCACCGTGATGGAGTTGTCCGCGTGGATCGTCACGTCGCACCGCGTCGCGAACCCCGCCAGCGCTTCGTCAACCGAGTTGTCGACCACCTCGAACACCAGGTGATGAAGCCCGGGACTCGACGTTGAACCGATGTACATGCCGGGGCGTTTGCGAACCGCCTCGAGGCCTTTCAGAACCTGGATTTGATCGGCGCCGTAGCCGTTGTTCGGCGCGCCCGCTTGATCAGTCATTCGCCTGAGATCGGGGTCAAACAATCGCTCGGAAAACATACCCGAATGAACGCCGAATCCGGCGCTCGGATTGCATCCTCAAATCTACCATTCAGGATGGCGTTACGCAACGATTTTCTTTGCGCGTAAGCCGTTCTGGGCCAATGGCTTACGGACGCTCGATTTCCTGCGTCAACCGCCACCGAATCCGGCGCACCCGCGGCGGCGAAAAACCGTCGTTCAAGCGAGCAAGAAACTCCCCCTCGTGCATCGACAGCTCGGACATCCAGCTGTTGGTCGACACGCCCACCAGGAGGGTGCCGTCACCCGTGATGGAAAGCGCTTCCGTGATGCGCGCAATCTGCGGTCCGGCCGCACGCGCCCAGTCCTCGAGCACCGCGGCCTGCTTCACGCGACCAGCGTGACCGCTCTCGCTCAGGAATCGCGTGATCGCGTCGCCCACGCTCTCCGGTTTTCCGCCGCGTTTCATGCGTGTTTCATGCGGAGAATACTCCGTCCTGAACGTTCCAGCGGTCGAGTCCCTCGAAATCGTGCGGAATGTCGGTCGCACGCGGAACGGCGAGCACGACTTGTCCGATGTGTTCCCCCTCGAGTAGCGCCAGTGCACGCGCGGCGCGCGTTGCGTCGAGCTCGGCGAACGGATCATCGAGCAGAAGCACGGGGTGGCCGCCCGCATCCGTGCGGAGTGTGCGGCCCTCGAGCAGGCGGAGCGCAATCGCGGCCGTGCGCTGCTGGCCCGCCGATCCGAACGTGCGCGTCTCGTATCCGCCGAGCGTGATCGCGAGATCATCGCGGTGCGGCCCGACGCTCGTGATGCAGCGCTGCAGGTCGCGCGCGCGCTCGCGCGCGAGGTGCTCGCGAAGAAACGCGCACGGATCGG
>DASRAP010000376.1:0-6456 GCA_035638155.1 Gemmatimonadaceae bacterium
CCCGCTGAGACCTGCCATGTCGCCGGACGAGAAACGCTCGCGCGCTGAGGAAACGCTGGCCACCGCGCTCGGCGCGCTGCCGACGGCGTCAGATTCAGTGGCCCCGCGGCATTGGCGCGAGATGGTCGAAAACTCGGTCAAGAGCACCGTTCTCCTCGCGCCCGACGGCACCATTCTCGAGGCCAATCAGCGGTCGCTCGAATCGCTGATGGCTACGCGCGACGCGGCTATTGGGGCCGCGCTCTGGGACATGCCCGTGTGGTCGATGGCCGAAGACCGGGCTCGCGTCCGGACATCCATCGCGGCGGGTGCGCGCGGTGTGTCGACGCGGCATGACATGCCCGGCCCGTCGACGAACGCGCCGACGACGCTCGACGTCACGTTCACGCCCATCGCCGGCAAGGACGGAACGATCGCGCTCATCCTCGGCGAATGGCGGGACATCACCGACCGCAAACGCACCGAGGCGGCGCTGCGCGAATCCGAAGAACGGTTTCATCGCATCGTCGAGATCGCGGCGGACGGCATCATTACCATCGACGACCAGCAGCGGATCACGCTCTTCAACAAGCGCGCCGAAAAGATTTTTGGATACACCGAAGCCGAGGCGATCGGACAGCCGCTCTCGATGCTGCTTCCACCGGAGCTCGCGGACGTCCACGCTCGCGAGGTGCGCGGCTTCGGCGACGCGCCGGATGTCGCGCGCCGCATGGGCGAACGGCGCCAGATTTTCGGGCGGCGCAAGAGCGGCGAAGTATTCAGCGCCGAGGCATCGATCGCGAAGGCGACGATTGCGGGGCGCCGCGTGTTCAGCGCCGTGGTACGCGATGTCACCGAACGCTGGGCCGCGGAGCAGGAGAAAGCCGAGCTGCTCGCCGCGACGCAGAAAGCGCGCGACGAAGCCCAGGCCGCCGCCCGACAACGCGATGAGATGCTCGGTATCGTCTCGCACGATCTCCGGAATCCGCTCAGTGCGATCGGCATGTGCGCCAGCATTCTCGCGGATCCGGCAACGTCAGGGGAGGAGCACCAGCGAATGGTCGAAACGATCACGGAGTCGGTGCAATGGACGCACCGGCTCATTTCCGATCTCCTCGACATCGCGAGCATCGAAGCCGGTGGGCTCTCCGTGAAGGCCGCCAGCGTGGATCCTGTGATCGTCATCGGAAGAGCGCTGGCGCTCTTCGAGTTTCCCGCCGCCAATCAGCGCGTCACGCTGCGCGTGCTGGGCGACGAGAACCTTCCCCGCCTTCTTGCGGACGGCGAGCGATTGCTGCAGGTCCTGTCGAACCTCATCGGCAACGCACTCAAGTTCACGCCGGAGGGCGGCACGATCAGCGTGAGCGCCGAGCCACGCGATGGCGCGCTCGTGTTCAGCGTGCGCGATACGGGAAGCGGCATTGCACCGGAGCATTTGCCCCACGTGTTCGACCGTCGGTGGCACAGCAGCAGCAGCAAGAGCGGCACCGGACTCGGCCTGACCATCGCGCGCGGCATCGTGGAAGCGCACGGCGGCCGCATCTGGGTTGCGAGCGCGCCGGGCAGCGGAAGTGCGTTTCAGTTCTCGATTCCATTGCCGGCACAGCCCGCCTAAGCACGCCGATCCGCATTCTTGCGGGGTCGGCCTGACAAAAAACAGCCGGGACCTGACGGAGTTTTTTCGTGTAGCTCCTCATGTTGTGTGTGCATGTTCGCGGGACGCCGCGAACGCGCGAGTGGACGCACCACATACATCAGGAGGGAGTTATGGCCAACATCACCCTGCGGCGCGCACCGTGGCGCTCGCACCTTCAACCACTCTTCGATCGCGATCCCGACTTCATGCCGACGTCGTTCCGGCGGATGTTCGATTCGATGATCGAACCCACGACGGAATCCGTGGGGCTGTTCCCCGCCGTGGAGATTGCGGAAACGCCCGACGAATTCGTGTGCACCGCCGAGCTGCCTGGCATGGAACCGCACGATATCGACCTGTCGTTCGATGACGGCGTGCTGCTCCTCAAGGGCGAGAAGAAGGATCTGCGCGAGAAGAAGGAGGGAAAGCGGTACCACGTCGTCGAACGCACCTACGGCGCGTTCCAGCGCACGTTCGCGTTCCCCGCGAAGATCGAAGCGGACAAGATCCAGGCACACTTCGTCGACGGCGTGCTGACGATCCACATTCCGAAGGCCGCTGAAGCAAAAACGCAGACGCGGAAGATCGACATCAAGTAGCCAGCCAGCGAGCGCGGAGGAACGTGCGCGAAACGGAGGGAGCTTGGGCTCCCTCCGTTTCTTATTTCGTGGCCGCGCCGCGTCCGGTGACGACGTCGATGTGCAGCTGCAGCACCGCTGACCGGAATGGCGCGGGATCCGCCGGGGTAAACGTCCCGGGCATTGCGGTGCGCAGAGAGCTGATGGCGGCGTGATATGCGCCGACCTCGGCCGCGGTTCCCGTCTCGCTCAGGCGGTACGCGGTGCCGTGCACGACGACGCTCTTCCAGTCGAACATCCCTGTGGCCTCGTCGATCTCGAGGGCCACCCACGGATGATGCTGAATCGTGAGCAGCTTCGAGCCGGGGCTCGTGCGAAAGACGATGCTTTGTCCGTCGAACACGAAACCGATCGGCTCGATGTCGACGCGGTCGTGAAACGTGAACGCGAGCCGGCCCACGTGATGACGCCGCAACATCTCACGACACTCGGCTTCAGTGAGCTCGCGAAAGTGCGGCGTCAGCATGTGGGCCTTCACGCGTTCGATCCTGTCTCGTGGTTCAGAAGGCCACAACGCCTTCGAGCATGAACCCCTTGATCTTGCCACCATTCCGGATATCGGTCACCGGAAAGTCCTTGTACAGCTGTTGCATGAGCTCGCCCTTGAGCAGGAGCGTCTTGGTGAGGAACCAGCCCGCACCAGCCTGCGTGCGTTCCACCTGCACGTCGCCGGTCATGCCGGCCAGGCGGCCCTTCACCGTGTTGAACCGTGCACCGGCAAAGAGCTTGTCGCCGGCAAAGCGGTAGACGAACTCGCCCACGTGCTGCTTCCACACGCGTGCTTCCGGTTCCGTCGCCGCGCGGCCCTGCGACTGTTCGATGTTGCCGAAGAACTCGAAGCCGCGATACTTGACGAACGGGTTGACCACGAACGCGCGCTCTTCGCTGCGGAACCCGGGCTGCACATTGCCGGTCCATGCGCTGTCCTTCTCGGTGCCGGCCGTGTTGACCATCACCAGGTAGTAGCGCCCGCCGCCGCGATCGCCGCTGTACAGCGTGCCGTTGTTGGACTTCGGGTGCGAGTAGAGCGAGCCCGTGAGGCGCACGCGCAGGTCGGTGTTCACCTGCTTGTCGAACCCGAGCTTGCCGGTCCACGCCACCGAGCGGTTCTGCGGTACGGTCACCTGTCCGCGGCTTTCGCCGTTCGCGGCGCCGACCATCGCGAGGAACGCGCCTTTGCGAGCGTACACTTCGCCGCCGACTTCCGTCGTGAACGCGTCCATCAGGAAATTGCCGACGAACGGGTTGCGCATCGCGTTGCCGTTGTCCGTGCGGCGGAAGTGCTCGTCGCCGTAGTTGAGCTCGAAGTGCCCAAAGCGCACGGTGACGTACTTCATGATGTTCTCCAGCGGCTGGAACTTGATCGGCGAGTCGTCGATCATGAGATAGCCGTCTTTCACCCACGACTCCTGGTGGTGGCGGGCGGAGAGGTAACTCGTCATCGCCACGCGGATACCCGGCGCGAGTTGCGCGTCGAGATAAAGATTGGCAACGGCGTTGTTGAATCCGTGACCGAGCTTGATCAACTGATTGCGATCGACGCCGCTCACGATGTTCGGATTGGCTGTGTTACTGTGCTCGAGGCCCTGGAATTGTTGCGTGAAGGCCGCGCCGAATTTGACCTTGAAGCCTTCGTAGGGCACCGTGTCCTGTTTTGCGGGCTCGAACTGGTTGACGCCGCGCTGGTCGTTCGCGCTCGTGTGCTGAATGAGCATCGGCGCGACCATGCGGCTGGGATCGATCGGTGCGGGTTTTGCCGGCGCCGGGGGCGGCGGCGGATTCTTCGTGGTATCGGGCTGCTGCGCCACTGCGGTGGCGGCCAGCGCGACCATTGAAGCGAGGGCGAGTACTTTGACGGTGCGCATTGATGTTCTCCTGTTACGGCTTGAGCGTGATTTCGAAGTTCACATTCACCAGCTCTTTCACTTTCAGCGTGCCCAGCATGAGCGTGGGCGGTTTGAGGTTGAATTCGGTCATGTGAAGGGCGTAGACGCCGGCCACGACCATCGCGCCGTCCGGCGCGGGCTTTACGTCCGCGTCGAACGTGATGTCCCTGGTCACGCCGCCGAGTGTGAGCTGGCCCTTGATGGCCGCTTTCGCGCCGGTTGCAATCGCGGCGACGTCGTATGAGTCGAGCTTGAACACGATGTCGGCGAATTCCTTCCCCTTGATCGCCTTCATCATGTGCTCGTTCATGGTGCCGTTGTTGCAATCCATCTGCGTGGCCGGAACCTTGAGCTCGACCGACGCGACGCCCTTCTCGCCCGCGAGCACAGCGGCGACAGCGTTCGGCACGGCGGCGTCGACAATCGCGTCGAACGCTTTGGCTTTGCATTCAAACGAACGGACGGTCGAGGTGCCCGTGACCCAGAGGCGGCTGGTGGGTTGCAGGCGGAGCGGTGATGTGGCGTTGGTCCACGCGATCGCCGCGGGCAGTGCGATGAGCGCGGCACTGAGGGTGAGTGTTCTGATTCGCATCTCTAGCTCCCGTATCCGAGTGTTCTGCGCCGCGTGATCCGCGGCTGAGACAAAGGTCGGAAAGCGCTCACCCGGGAGGAGTCGGGCGGCAGGAGCAACGCGTGTAGGAGAGCGGCTGACGAAACAGCAAAGGGAAAAGGGAAAAGGGACGAAGAACAAGGGAAAAGAGACGAGGGCTGAGAGACAGCGGATGCGCTCGCTCCCTCGCCCCCGTCATCCCCTTCCCTTCTCCTTGTTCTTCGTCCCTTTTCCCTTTTCCCTATGACTTTGTTTGGGCCGACTCGAGCGTAAATACCGCCCTGCCGAACACTGGCGCATCGCTCTCAATACGCACCGGCAAATGCCGTCTGTCGTCGCTGAGGAACAGCTTGATGAGTCCGCCCTCACCCTTGAAGTGGCGCGGATCCTTGACGCGCATTTCGACGACAACCGTATTGAACGTGCCCGCATCCGTCGCGACGACCTGGCGTCCCGTCACACGAATGCTCACGGGATTCTTCGCGATGTCGTAATGGCGATTTACACTGTATGCGGAATCCGGCGCGAGACAGAGCGTGCGGATGTAGTAGATGAAGGAGAGCTCGTCGAGCGGTGCGTCGGACGCCGTTTCGCCTCCCGCGCCACCTGCGTCCGCCCACCGGCGTTCTTCCGGGAAGACATCGACGAGCTCGTTGGACTTGGAGAGCGGCTGTTGCTCGATCCTCGAGGAACGCAACACCGCCATGCGCGCCGGATCGAGCCACGTATCGCTCTTGTCGAACGCGCGAATCCACATCACGCGTGCCTGAAAATCCGAGCGCAGCAGGTACGTCTGCTGGCCGCGCACGTCGACCGGTCCCTCGATCCACATCGAGCCCTTGCCGATTGACCCGGCGGGGCCGACTCGCACGCGGTAGTTGAGCCGTTCGCCAACCGCGAATGGAAGCGGTGACGACGCAGCATCATCCGACTGACCGCGTGCGAGCTGCGGAGCAGCGGCAACGGCTGCGGCTGCTGAGACTTCTGCCGCAAGCGCAAACCATCTGCGCTGTCGCCCTCTCGTTGCCGCCACTCGACGCATGCTGGCTATGACCTCGTTTCGGGCATACGAACACCCGATGGCGAGAACATGCACTCAGCGCTGCGTTGCGGCAGTCAGCGGAACGGGGCGCGGTGCGCCAGCGAGCCCCTGACGTTCCGGTCGGGGAACCGCGCTCGGGCTCAGCGAGCGCGCCGCAGCGTCACGCTCGCGTTTCTGCGAAATGCCGAGGTGTCGCGCAGTGCCGTGGCAACCATGCGCTGAAGGTCCGGCGCACGCGCGCTCAGGAGATAGTGATCACCGTCAATGGAATCCCGTGCAAGCTTCACCTTGTGCGAATCCACCTTCGCCATGAGCCACTCATCCGACAGCGGAGTGAGCACCAGATCCGCGTTGTCAAAGCGCACCCGCCAGAACCAGTGCGCGGGTATGCTCAGATCCCGAAGCAGGCCCTTGTTGGACGACGGGTAATCCGACAGGTCAGCGACCAATTCACCGGCGATCTTTCCCAACCGGAGCATCAGCATTCGCTGCGCTCCATCGCGGCCACCGTGATCGACGAGCGCTTCGTCGCTGTCGGCCTGCGCTTTGAGTGCGGGATCCCTCTTCTTTCTCGCCTCGGCGGAGTCGGCACCGTCGCGATAGAGCGTCACGAGCCGCTCCAGCACCGGGCCGTTCGCGCTGTCGACGAGCACCACGGTGTACAC
>DASRAP010000377.1:0-10740 GCA_035638155.1 Gemmatimonadaceae bacterium
GGCTGCCGCTCGGTGCGCGGATTCTGGATTGCCCGTGCGGACAGGGAAGGCATGCGACGCTGTTCGCTGATGCCGGTTACGACGTCACGGGCGCCGATTACTCGCGTCCGCTGCTCCGCGTCGCACAACGCGACGCCGGCCGCGGCACGACGTTTGTACGCGCGGATGCACGCGAATTGCCGAAGCGCTGGACCGGCCGCTTCGATGCGGTGTTCTCGCTCGGCGCATCGTTCGGTTTCTTTGCCACGCCTGCCGAAGACGCGGCGACGCTCGCGTCCTACGCCCGCGTGCTTGGACCGGGTGGTGTGCTGGTCCTCCACGCGGCAAATCGCGACGGCGTCGTCTCCCATTTTATCGAGAAAGATTGGTGGGAGACGGAGAGCGGCACGCTCGTGCTGCACGAGCGCGAATTCGACCCCTTGAGCGGAGTACTCACCGTGCGCGTGCAGCTGCGCGGCCGCTCAGTCACAAAGCGCGCCTATCGCATGCGACTGTACACACCGACGACGCTCGCCGAGCGGTGCGCGCAAGCCGGGCTCGTGGTCACGGAGGTATTTGACGGCTGGCGGGACCGTCCGGTACGCCGCCGGTCGGGCGAAATGGTCCTCGTGGCGAGCAAGCACTAAATTCTGGACATGCCACGTCCTATTCGGGTTCTCGTTGCCAAGCCGGGCCTCGACGGCCATGACCGCGGTGCCAAGGTCGTCGCGGCCGCGCTCCGTGATGCGGGCATGGAAGTGATCTACACC
Organism: Gemmatimonadaceae bacterium; assembly: GCA_035638155.1. GTDB lineage: Bacteria > Gemmatimonadota > Gemmatimonadetes > Gemmatimonadales > Gemmatimonadaceae > DASRAP01. The sequence continues at coordinate 750 of DASRAP010000377.1, forward strand.
GGGCTGCACCAGACACCCGAAATGATCGCGACGGCGGCCGTGCAGGAGGACGTGGACGTGGTCGGCCTCTCCATCCTGAGCGGCGCGCACATGACCCTGTTTCCGCGCGTGCGGCAGCTCCTCAAGGAGGCCGGCCGCGATGATGTTCTGATCACCGGCGGCGGGATCATCCCGAAAGAGGACATGGACGCGCTGGAGAAGACGCATGGGACCGGAAAGCTCTTCGGACCCGGCACGCCGACGCAGGAGCTGATCGACTACATCCGCGACTGGTTCAGCACGCGCGCGCGGCAGGAAGCGTGACGTCACGGCTTCGCGAGCTCGCCGCGGCCACGCGCGAGCTCGAAGCCCGGCTGCGTGAAGGCGGCGGGTCCGACAAAGTCGCGCGCCAGCACAAGCAGGGAAAGCTCACGGCGCGGGAGCGTGTCGCGAAGTTGTGCGACTCCAGCGGAGCGTTCCTCGAGATTGGCCTGCTCGTTGCGCACGATCGATACGACGGACAGGCACCGGCCGCCGGTGTGGTCACCGGAATCGGGCTCGTTCACGACCGCGAAGTCGTCATCGTCGCAAACGATGCGACGGTCAAAGCAGGTTCGTGGTGGCCCGAGACGATCACCAAGATCCTTCGCGCGCAGGAAATCGCGATGCGGTGCCGCATCCCGATCATCTACCTGGTCGATTCCTCGGGCGTGAACCTGCCGTACCAGGATGGCGTGTTTCCCGGGCAATACGGCGCCGCGCGGATTTTTTATTACAACTCGATCATGCGGCGGTACCTGCGCATTCCGCAGCTCGCGGCCGTCATGGGGCCGTGCATTGCGGGCGGCGCGTACCTGCCGGCGCTTTCCGACGTGATCCTCATGGTCGAGGGGACATCGTTCATGGGACTCGGCGGTCCGAACCTGGTGAAGGGCGCAACCGGACAAGTGATCGACGCCGAGACGTTGGGCGGCGCGCACACGCACACGGCGATCAGCGGTGTCGCACACTACACCGCGAAGGATGATGCGGCCTGCCTCACGCAACTCCGTGATCTGGTCGCGAGACTTCCCGCGCCTCGCGCGGTCCCGTCCGGACGGTACGAACCACCCGGTGCGCCCGCTGACACGCTGTACAACGTGCTCCCCGCCGATCACCGCATGGCCTACGACGTCAACGCGGTCCTGCGCGCGCTCCTCGACGGCGGCACGCTCACGCAATTCCAGCCTGAACGCGCTCCAGAGATGATCTGCGGAGACGCGTGCATCGAGGGCATTTCGGTTGGCGTCATCATCAACCATCGCGGGCTGGTCAAACAAACGGGTAAGCCACCGCGCATCGGCGGAATCATCTACACGGAGTCGGCGGAGAAGACGGCCTTCTTCATCGAGCGGTGCGATCGCGAGGGCATCCCGCTGCTGTTTCTCCAGGACGTTTCCGGGTTCATGGTCGGCCCCGACGCCGAGCACTCCGGCATCATCCGCGCGGGTGCGCGGTTCGTCGAAGCCATGGCGGGCGCCGCGGTACCCAAGATCGTGCTCACGATCAACCACGCGTCGGGCGCCGGTTATTACGCAATGGCGGGGCAGGGATTCGACCCCGATTTCATTTTCTCGTGGCCGACGGGGCGCATGGGCGTCATGGAAGGCGCGGCGGCCGTCGAAGCGGTGCACGGCCCCGCCATTGAAACCGCGCGAAAAACCGGCACGCCCGTGTCCGCCGACGTCCAGCAATCGATCGACGAAATGAACGCAGATTACGAACACCACCTCGACGCACGCTATGCCGCCGCGCGCGGCTTCGTGGATGCAATCGTGTACCCGGAAGATTCACGGCAGACGATCGCGATGGCGCTGCGCGCATCGCTGCGGAATCCCGGTCCGCACATCGGGGCGTTCGTGCTTCCCGAAATTCCACGACCGTCATGACGAATCGCGTGGTACGTGTCGCGTCCGGCCAGGGGTTCTGGGGCGATTGGCTCGAGGCGCCGCGCCGGCAGGTCGAAGGCGGGCCCGTCGACTACCTCATGCTCGATTATCTCGCCGAAGTCACGATGTCCATTCTGCAGAAGCAGAAGGAGCGTGACCCGAAGATGGGATACGCGCGCGACTTCGTCGGCGCGGTCGAGAGTGTGCTGCCCGCCGTGCTGACGCAGGGCGTGCGCGTCATTGCAAACGCCGGCGGCGTGAATCCGGTGGCCTGCGCCGATGCGATTCTCGCGATGGCGGCAGCCAAGGGTGCGCAAAGCAAGCTCACGCTCGGCGTCGTGACCGGCGATGACCTGCTGCCGCGGCTGGACGAGCTGCTCGCTGGCGGACACGCGCTGAACAACATGGATACCGGCTCTCCGCTCGCGAGCGTGCGCGACCGCGTCATCGCTGCGAACGCGTACATCGGGTCAGTGCCCATCATCGACGCGCTCGCGCGGGGCGCGCAGATCGTGATCACCGGACGTTCGACCGACACCGCGCTCACGATGGCCCCGCTGCGCCACGAATTCGGATGGAAGGCGGACGCGTGGAATCAGCTCGCGGCCGGCATCATCGCGGGGCACATCATCGAGTGTGGGGCGCAGTGTTCTGGGGGCAACTGCCTCGTCGACTGGCGCAACATTCCCGATCTTGCCGACGTCGGCTATCCGATCGTCGAAGCAAACGCCGACGGCACCTTTGTCATCACCAAGCATCCCGGCACGGGGGGCCGCGTGTCGGTGGCGTCGGTGACCGAGCAGCTCGTGTACGAGATGGGCGATCCGCGCACATACATCACCCCTGATGTTGTTGCGGACTTCACAAGTATCCGGCTCACGCAGGAAGGGCCCGACCGCGTGCGCGTGCACGGCATCACCGGCGCACCGGCGACGGACAAGCTCAAGGTGTCCGTGGCGTACCGGGACGGCTGGAAAGCCGTCGGCAGTCTGGTCTACGCGTGGCCAGACGCGCTCGAGAAGGCACAGGCCGCGGATCGCGTGCTGCGCGCGCGCCTCGAACGAATCGGCCTGCGTTTCGATCAGATTCTGACCGAGTTCGTGGGCGCGAGCGCAACGCATGGGCCGCTCGCTGGAGATGCCGGGAAGCACGCACCGGAAGTCGAGATGCGCATCGGTGTGCGCTCGTCGAACCGCCAGATGGTCGAGCGATTCACTCGCGAGATCGTCCCGCTCGTGCTGAATGGGCCTCCCAGCGTGACGGGATTCGCCGGCGGCCGCCCGAAGGTGGAGGAGATTGTGGCATACTGGCCGGCGCTCATCGACAAGACGGTCGTCACCCCCGTCGTGGAGATCCGCCAATGAGAGTGCGCCTGCTCGACATCGCACACGCGCGCTCCGGCGACAAGGGCGATACCGCGAACGTCGGCGTCATTGCGCTCAAGCCCGAGTGGTACGGCGTGCTCGAGCGCTTTCTCACGCAGGAGCGCGTCGCGGAACACTTTCGCGGCATGATCTCGGGGAAGGTGGAGCGTTTTGCGTTACCAAATCTCGGCGCGCTCAATTTTCTTCTGCACGGCGCGCTGGATGGGGGCGGCACGCTGTCGCTCAAGACCGACGCGCAGGGAAAGGTGTACTCGACCGCTTTGCTGAGGCTCGTGCTCGATGTCCCCGACGCGGACGCCCGCGGGGCGAACCTGCCTGGGTTCGCCGGCGACGCATGACCGCGGTCACGACGGCAAAGGTTGCGCTCGCCGTCCTTGGAATTGCGCTGTTCTTCTGGAGCAACAAGACCGGCCATGATACCGGCCGCCTGATCGCGATCGGCATCATGGCCGTGGCGTGGTTACTGCGTTTTGTTGAACGCAGCGAGCGGCGCCGGGCTGAACCGGACGCCGAGTCCGACGGCGCGGATCAGGGGCCTTCGATGTAGGCCCGGCCGCTCTCGATGTCCTTCGCGCCGGCACGGACGCCTGCGGCGACCGACACCCCGAAGAGCGCGGCAGTGCCCACGGTGAAGAACGGAAGCGGAATCACGGCGAACGGCAGCGACGCGAGGACGGCGGCGCCAATACCTGCGGCCAGCGGAGCCTTGAGGGTCCGGATGGCGTCGACGTATCGTAGACGTGTGCGAACGAAATTGCGGGCCGCGGTGTAGCCGAACATCAAGCTCAGGGCAGCCAGCGCGAAGCCAAGAAACGTGAACATTGAAACCTCCCGATACTGATCAGAACGGACTCGGCGACGCCGGGTTTCAGGAGGTTACTCCGGAAGTCGCGCGACGGCGAGAACGCCTGGCCGAACAGGCGGAGCGGAACCGCGTGCTGCTCAGGGCCTCCGACCGGGCGCGGTTCTGGTTTGCCGTGCGCGTAGCCGGGATTTGCATCCTGGGGAGCCTCATCGGTCTCGTTCCCATGGCGTGGGCGCTCCACACCACCGACGAGGAGATGGCGAGGGTCGCCTGGATTGCGGGGCCGGTGATCGGGCAGGTCATCATCATCACGACCCTCGTGATCGCCTGGCGGAAATGGGAGCAGGAAGACTGGTAGATTGCAGGTTCATGGTCGCCGCCCGCGACCCCCCAATATCAGTGACGATGTCCTTTCCTGAACTCCTTGCTCCCGCAGGGTCGCTCGATGCCGTCCGCGCTGGCGTTGCCAACGGAGCCGACGCGATCTACCTGGGGGCCGACCGATTCAACGCGCGCGACGACGGCGCGCAGCTCACGATGGACGAGCTGCGCCAGGCCTGCCGTCTCGCGCATCAGTTCGGCGTCCGTGTCTATCTCACGCTCAACACACTCGTAAAGCCGGGGGAGCTTCACGACTGCCTCGCGCACCTCGGCACGTGCATCGATGCCGGCGTCGACGCGGCGATCGTGCAGGACATCGGAATCATGCGGCTCATTCAGGCCGTGTATCCCGGGTTCGAGGTCCACGGATCGACGCAAACCACCGTTCACGACGCCTCGGGCGCGGCGTTTCTGCTCGACCTCGGTGTCCGGCGCGTCGTTCTCGCGCGCGAGAACACGCTCGAGGACATCCGCGCCATTCACGACGCGGTCCCCGCGATGGGGCTCGAGACGTTCGTGCACGGCGCGCTCTGCATATCGTACTCGGGGCAGTGCTACATGTCGGGAATGATTTCGGAGCGCAGCGCAAATCGCGGTGCGTGCGCGCAATCCTGCCGGAAGGATTATGTGCTCACCGACGCGAGTACCGGCAGCGAGCTCGACCGCGGGTACCTCATCTCCGCTAAGGATCTCGCCGCGCACGAGCACCTGCCCGCACTCGCGGAGCTCGGCATCGTTTCACTCAAGGTCGAGGGCCGCAAGAAGAGACCCGAATACGTTGCGACCGTGTCGCGCACGTATCGCGAGCTCCTCGACCGTGTGCGCGCGGGCGATGCAACGCCGGTGCCGCCGGCGCAGGAAACGGCGCTCGTACAAATCTTCAGCCGCGGTTTTACGAGCGGAATGTTCGGCGGGCGCGAAGGCCGGACGTACGTCACGCGGACGCAGCCGGACAATCGCGGCGTCGAGCTCGGAACGGTGCTCGGCAGCGAGAATGGCGAGGTCATCGTCGAAGTGCGCGAAACGATCGTACACGGCGACGGTCTCGGTTTCGAGCCGCCGGAAGGTGCCGGACCGCAAGCGACACGCGGCTTCACGGTTGACCTCGTTCGCATACTCACGCCGCACGACGGAAAAGCGCGGTTTGCGCTCAAGAGTCGCACCACGGTGCCCGCCGGATGGCGTGTCTTTCGCAGTTTCGGAGCGGAAGTCGTGGCGGCGGCGCGCGCGTCGTACGAGGACGTCGCGCTGCCGGAAGTGCGCTCGCGCGACCGCATGGACATCAGGGTATTCGGCTCTGCGGGCTCCACGCTCAAGGGCACGTTCGCAGTCGGCGACGATGTCGTGGTGGTTCATAGCGACGCCGTGCTCACGCCGGCGACGAAACGGGCTCTCGACAGCGCGGTGCTGCGCGCGCAGTTCGAACGACTGGGCACCACGGCGTACGTGCTCGGATCCATCGATCATTCGGCCCTCTCACCGGGACTGTTTCTGCCCGTGAGTGAGCTCAACCGGATGCGGCAGCGCGCGACCGACATGCTGAACGAGCGACGGGCGTGGAGCAGCGAGGCGGCCCGGGCCGAGCGGGATGCACGCATCGATGCTGCAGTACCGGTCGCGCAGCCTGCGTCACCTCCGGAGCGTGCGAACCCATTCGATCTCGTCGCGGGTGTGTTCACCGTCGACGAGGCCCAGGCAGCCGCGGACGCGGGCGCGACCGAAATCGTTTTCGACCCGTTCCTGCGCCACCCCGCGCCGTCCCGCGCGAAGATTCGTGCACTCGCGGACGAGCTGCGCGCCAAGGGCGTGTGCCTTCGCGTACGGACACCCACGATCATTCGTCCCGAGGAGCGAAGAACCGTCGCACCGTGGCTCGAGCTTGGGCTCCCGCTGCAGACCGGACACGCGGGCCTCGCTGCCGAAATGGCCGCGGCGGGACGCGATGTGGTCGCAGATTACGCCGTAAACGCTTTCAACGCCCATGCGGCGCAGGAATTCTTTCGTCGAGGGGTCGCGCGCCTGGTTGCGTCGGTCGAGCTGACGACGGACGAGATCACGCAGCTCGCCGCTCCGTGGGACGGGCGGGGAATTGACGTGGTCGTGTTCGGGCGGCCGGAGGGCATGACCATCGAGCACTGCGTGCTCTCAGCGGCGTTCGACCGCGAAGTCACGACGTGCCGCGATCTTTGTGTCCAAAAGCACACGAACGTGGTACTCACGGACCCAGCCGGATACACGTTTCCCGTGGCCACCGACGCCGCGTGCCGCAACCGGCTGCTCCATTCGCGTCCGATCGAAGCATCCGAGTACGTTTCACACCTCTGGGCGAGCGGCATTCGCGGGTTCCAGCTGATCTTCAACGTTCCTGGAGACCCCGTGCGTGAAGTCGTGACGCGATACCGCCTGCTGCTGGATGCACTGCGTGCAGGCCAGCCTGCCGAGTGGCAATACGTGCGCGACGTCGTTGGTAACACATTCACACGTGGTCATTTCGCACGTGCCGTCTAGGTAGCTTTCAGATTCCTTCAAGCTCACGTTCATTTTCCCTTTCGTCTTCGAATGCTTGATTCGCCGTTCTTCACTGAGCAGCACCTCGCGGTCCGCGAGATGGTCCGCGCATTCGCCGCGGAAAAGGTCGCGCCCGTCGCCGCTGCGTTCGACGAATCGCAGGAATTCCCATGGGAAAACATCAAGGCCATGGGCGAGCTCGGCTTGCTCGGCGTTCCGTGGCCGGAAGAGCTCGGAGGCGCCGGGTTCGACCTGATCAGCTACCTCTCCGTGATCGAGGAAATGGCGAAGGTCTGCGCCTCGCACTCGATCACCATCTCTGCGCACACGACGCTCGGCACGTCGCCGATCGTGAACTTCGGAACCGACGCGCAGCGAAAGCGCTACGTGCCCCTTCTCGCGACCGGAAAGGTGCTCGGCGGTTTTGGTCTCACCGAGGAAGGTGCGGGCAGCGACTCCGCGGGCACGCGTACGGTCGCCGTGCGAAAGAACGGCCACTTCGTGCTGAACGGAAGCAAGCGCTTCATCACGCACGGCGGCGTCGGTGAGATCTTCATCGTCACGGCCGTCACCGACCCGAGCAAGGGCAGCAAGGGCATTTCGTCGTTCATCCTCACCAAGGAAACGTGCGACCTCGACAAGGCGCGCGTCGTCGGCGTGGGACACGATGCATCGCTCGAGCCAATGCCTGGTTTCAAGGCCGGCAAGAAGGAGAACAAGCTCGGATGGCGAGCGTCAGATACACGCGAGCTGATTTTCGAGGACGTCGAAGTGCCCGCGGAGAACCTGCTCGGAGCCGAAGGGCGCGGATTCGTGAACTTCATGAAGACGCTCGACTCCGGACGCATCGGCATTGCGGCACTTTCGCTCGGACTCGCGCAGGGCGCGTACGAACAGGCGCTCGAGTACGCGTGCGTACGCCGCCAGTTCGGAAAGCCGATTGCCACCTTCCAGGGCGTTCAGTTCCCGCTGGCCGACATGGCCACGGAAATCGCCGCCGGGCGCCACCTCACGTATCACGCCGCCTGGCTCGCCTCGAAGGGCAAGTCGTACTCGCAAGAAGCGGCGTTCGCCAAGCTCTTCTGTTCAGAGATGGCCATGCGAACGACGATCAAGGCGATCCAGATCCACGGGGGCTACGGGTACACGAAGGAGTATCCGGTCGAGCGCATGATGCGTGACGCCAAGATCTGCGAGATTGGCGAAGGTACGAGCGAGATTCAGCGTATCGTGATCGCCCGGCACCTGATCAAGGAACAGGCGCGCCCGGCCTAACAGCCGGCTGCCGCTCTGGCGGTCCTGACGTAACCCGATTAGGCATAAAGAGTCTGTATTGAGGGAAGGGTGGTCCGCGGCGACTCCGCGGCTCACGGCTTCCCGCGGCGCCTTCGGGCGCCGAATGCGTTTCGGCGCGACGTAGGGACCGGGTTGGGTGTTGGTCCTTCGATCGCTCGCCGTCCCGAACCAGACCGACGTGGCCAATGAGGGCCCGCCGGCGGGAATGGCAAGTCGATCGTGTCGTGTGCGGGCGCCACGAGGCTTATCGCGGACCCGGAACATTGGGAACGCCAACAGTTTGCCGGCTGCGTTTCGCGGTCCGAAGAGTCGCTTCGGAGCGTCTGAAGCGCGGTGTGTGCATGAAACGTGAAATTCTGATCAATGCGGCCGCGCGCGAAACGCGTGTGGCCATCATGGAAGACGACGAGCTGGTAGAACTGCTCGTGGACCGGCCAGACGCCCGCCGCATGGTGGGCGACATCTACCTCGGCAAGGTCGAAGCGGTACTCCCGGGAATCCAGGCGGCGTTCGTCGACATCGGCACCGAAAAGGCTGCCTTCCTTCACGCGTCTGATCTGGTCGTCGAGGAAGACGACGATGACGACGACGATGACGGGCCCGAAGCCGAGGAGGCCGCCGAGGACGACGAGTCGGCGGGAAAGAAGAAGGTGGGACGCCGCGGCGGACGCCGCCCGGAGCGGCAAGACAAGATTCCGCAAATACAGGACGTTCTGAAAAAAGGGCAGGACCTGATTGTCCAGGTCACCAAGGAGCCGATCTCCACGAAGGGTCCGCGCGTGACCGCGCAGGTGTCGCTCGCCGGGCGGTTCCTGGTGCTGATGCCGTTCGCCTCGAAGGTCGGCGTGAGCCGGAAGATCGGGGACCGCGCCACGCGGGCTCGGCTCCGCGAAGTGGTCCAGAAAGTCGTTCCGAAAGACGCGGGCGGCGTGATCGTCCGGACGGTGAGCGAGGATACGAGCGCCGAGATGTTCGAGCGCGAGATCACGACGCTGTGCAATCAGTGGAAGCGCATCAAGAAGAAGACGGTCTTCGTGCGCGCGCCCGCGCTGCTGCACCGCGAGACGGGACTCACGCGGGGTCTCATCCGCGACGTGTTCAGCACCAAAGTCGACTCGCTGACCGTCGACTCGAAGAGCGTGCACGCCGAGATCCTGGAGTATCTCAAGGGCATCGCGCCCGATCTCCAGGAGCGTGTGAAACTCTACACGGACACGATCCCGCTTTTCGACAAGGCGAAGATCGAGACCGAGATCCGCGATCTGTTCAAGCGGCGGTGCGACCTGCCGAGCGGCGGCTATCTGATCATCGAGCCCACGGAAGCACTCGTATCGATCGACGTGAATTCCGGCCGCTACACCGGAAAGAAGGATCCCGAGAAGACGAGCCTCAAGACCAACCTGGAGGCTGCGCGCGAAGTGGCGCGACAACTCCGCCTGCGCGACGTGGGCGGCATCATCGTCTGCGATTTCATCGACATGGAAACGCGCGCCAATCGCGACAAGGTGCTGCAGGAACTGCGGCACATGCTGTCACGCGACCGCGCGCGCACAAAAGCATTTGCGGTGAGCGACCTCGGCCTGATCGAGATGACCCGTCAGCGCGTGCGCCAGTCGCACCTGCAGTCGATGACGGCGCCGTGCCCGACCTGCCGCGGTACCGGCCGCGTGTTTACGCCCGAGACGATCGTGCGCCGGATGGAGCGCTCA
>DASRAP010000378.1:0-3136 GCA_035638155.1 Gemmatimonadaceae bacterium
ATCTCACGGGGAAAGTCGCGCTCGTCACCGGCAGCACGCGGGGCATTGGCCGCGACATTGCGCGCGTGCTCGCCGAATGCGGCGCGCGCGTGGCGGTGACCGGGCGCGATGCGGCGAAGGCGCAGGAAGTCGCCGCGGCGCTTGGCGGCGACGCGCGCGGATACGCGGCGGACATGGCGGACACCGCGTCGGTCAACGCGCTCATCGAAATGGTCGAGCGCGATTTCGGCACACTCGACATTCTCGTCAACAACGCCGGCCTGACGCGTGACAACATCGTCATGCGACTCAAGGACGACGATTGGGACCAGGTGCTCGACGCGAATCTCCGCGGTGCGTTTGCGACGATCCGGGCGGCGACGCGCGGCATGCTCAAGCGCCGGTCGGGCCGCATCATCAACATTTCGTCGGTGGTCGGGCTCATTGGCAACAAGGGCCAGGCGTCGTACGCGGCGAGCAAGGCCGGTCTCATCGGTCTGTCGAAATCCGTGGCCAAGGAACTGGCCAGCCGCAACATCCTGGTGAACGTCATCGCACCCGGCTTCATCGAGACCGAGATGACCGCCGCCATGACGCCGGACGCGCGAACGGCAATCACGAGCCAGATTCCGCTGGCGCGCCTGGGCCAGCCGGCCGATATCGCGCACATGGTGGCGTTTCTGGCGTCCGAATACGCCGGATACATCACCGGTCAAGTCTATGTCGTCGATGGCGGACTGGTGATGTAGGCCACCGCCACGGGCTATATTGCAGGGCAATCCGCACTCCCACCAACACTGCCGAGGACCAACGCATGGCCGACCTGTCGGAGAAGGTCAAAGACATCATCGAGAAGGAGCTTGGCGTCGAGCGGGAGAAGCTCACCAACGAGGCGAGCTTCATCGAGGATCTGGGCGCCGACAGCCTCGATATCGTCGAGCTCGTGATGGAGTTCGAAAAGGAGTTCAACATCGACATCCCCGACGAAGACGCGGAGAAGCTGCGCACGGTCGGTGACGCGATGGGCTATCTCCAGCAAAAGGTCAGCGGGTGAGAGCACGGCGGGTCGTCGTTACCGGACTCGGGTGCGTCACGCCGGTCGGCAACGACGTTCCCGCGACGTGGGAGGGGCTCACCGCCGGCAAGTCCGGTGGCGGCCCCATCACGCATTTCGATCACAGCGGCTGCAAGACGCATTTCGCGTGTGAGGTGAAGGGGTTCGATCCGGCCCTGTACATGGACCGCAAGGAGATCAAGCGGTCCGACCGGTACACGCAGTTCGCGATCGCCGCGTCGACGCAGGCCATGAAGGACGCAGGTTTCGCCGACGGCACTGGCTACGACCCCGATAACACCGGCGTGATCATCGGCGCGGGGATCGGCGGCATCGATACGTTCGAGACGCAGATGAAGGTGTGCTTCGAGCAGGGGCCGCACCGCATCTCGCCGTTCTTCGTGCCGATGTACATCGCCGACATCGCGGCCGGCGTCGTATCGATGCGCTTCAACCTCAAGGGCCCGAACTACGCGACGGTGTCCGCGTGCTCGACCAGCGGTCACTCGATTGGCGAGGCGTTCCGGACCATCATGTACGGCGACGCCGACGTGATGATCGCCGGGGGATCCGAGGCGGCGATTACGATCATGTCCGTCGGCGGCTTCGGTAACATGACCGCGCTCTCGACGAACAACGAGAACCCGGCAACGGCCTCGCGTCCGTTCGACATCTCGCGCGACGGGTTCGTGCTCGGCGAAGGCGCGGGCATCGTCGTGCTCGAGGAGCTGGAGCATGCGAAGGCACGCGGGGCGAAGATCTACGCCGAGGTTGCGGGATACGGCGCGACGGGCGACGCGTACCATCTCACAGGGCAGCCTGAAGGCCACACCGGGCTGCAGCGCGCCATGCGCCGCGCACTCAAGGACGCCGGCCTGGCTCCGGAAGACATTCAGTACGTGAATGCGCACGGAACGTCGACGCCGCTCAACGACGTGAACGAGATCCGCGCGATCAAGGCCGTATTCGGCAATCACGCACAGAGTCTCAACATCAGCTCCACCAAGAGCGCGACGGGTCATACGCTCGGCGCCGCAGGGGGCATCGAGTTCGTCGCGACGACGCTCGCGATGGTGAACGGCATGGTGCCGCCGACCATCAACCTGCACACGCAGGACCCGGAGTGCGATCTCAACTGCACGCCGAACACCGCGGTCAAGCGCGACATCACGGCGGCGATCAGCAATTCGGCGGGATTTGGCGGGCACAACGTGTGCATCGCCGTCAAGCGGTTCGCCGCCTGATGCGGTCCTGATGCCATGACGCGCCTCGCCGATCTCCCCTTGGAGCGCGTGACCGATCCCGCGCTGCGGAAGATCGGCGAACGGCTCGCGGCGGGTGAACGGCTGGACGATGCGGACGGACGCGCGGCGTTCGGCACCACTGACCTGATTGGACTCGGCCTTCTCGCCGATGCGGTGAATCGCGCGAAGAACGGCGACGTGGTGACGTTCGCGGCGAACCAGCACATCAATCCCACGAACGTCTGCATTCTGCGCACGACATGCGTGTTTTGCGGATACGCGCGCCTTCCGAAAGAACAGGGCGCGTACCGGTACACGATCGAGCAGGTGCTGGGCGAAGCGGCGAGCGCCGCGAGCGGGCTCACGAAGGAATTTCACATCGTCGGCGGGCTCGACATGCAGGCCGGACTCGAGTACTACGAGACGATGTTCCGGGCGCTCAAGGCGAATTTTCCGCACGTCCACATCAAGGCGCTGACGGCGGTCGAGATCGCGCACATCGCGCGCATCGAAAAGAAATCGTGGACCGAAGTGCTCGCCGCGCTCAAGAACGCGGGCCTCGACACGCTCCCCGGCGGCGGCGCGGAGACGTTCAGCGCGGCCGTGCGCGAACAGATCGCCGGCAAGAAGCTCGGCGGCGCGGATTACATCGGCGTCCACCGCGCCGCGCACGCCCTCGGCATCCGCTCGAACTGCACGCTGCTGTACGGCCACGTCGAGACACATGCGGAACGCGTGGAGCACCTGCACATGCTGCGGGACCTGCAGGACGAGACCGGCGGATTCCTCGCGTTCATTCCGCTCGCGTACCACCCGGACGACAACGTGCTCGGCGAACGGCTTGGCCGCCGCGGCACGG
>DASRAP010000379.1:0-3855 GCA_035638155.1 Gemmatimonadaceae bacterium
AAGAAGCGGCGCTGCTCGAGATTCACGTAGCGGCGATCCGCGAGCGTCGAGATGATCGACGCGTACGTGGATGGCCGGCCGATGCCGTCCTTTTCCAGCTCGCGCACGAGCGACGCTTCCGAGAAGCGCGGCGGCGGCTCGGTGAAGTGCTGCGAAGGCGTGATGTCGCGCACGGGCACGGATTCGCCCTGCGTGAGCGACGGCAGCGCCTGTTCGTCTTCGAGCGCCTTCCCCTCGCCTTCTTCGCGCGTCTCCTTGTAGAGCGCGAGGAAGCCCGGGAACTTGATGATGCTGCCCGTGGACCGGAACAGCAGGTCACGGCCGCTTGCGCGGAACGCGAAGTCCGCGGTCGTCGTGTCGAAGACGGCGGGCGCCATCTGCGACGCCATGAAGCGCTGCCAGATGAGCTGGTAGAGCTTGAGGAGATCGGCGTCCTTGCCCTTGAGATACGCCGCGAGCGCCTCCGGGCGGCGCGACGGATCCGTCGGACGAATGGCTTCGTGCGCGTCCTGCGCGTTCGCGTCGGCCGCCACGCCGAAGAGCTGCGGCTTGGGCGCGAGGTGGTCTTCACCGAACTGCGCGCGCAGCGTTTCACGCGCGGCCACGGCGGCGCCTTCGGACACGCGCGTCGAGTCGGTGCGCATGTACGTGATGAGACCGACCGAGCCTTCCTTTCCGAGCGGGACGCCTTCGTACAAACGCTGGGCCGCGCGCATGGTCCGCTTGGAACCGAACCCGAGCTTCTTCGCGGCTTCCTGCTGCAGCGTCGACGTCGTGAATGGCGCCTGCGGATTCTTGCGGCGCTCGCGGCGCTTGACTTCGGTGAGCGTGAACTGCTTCTGCGTTTTCGCGGCGTCGACGAGCGCTTTCGCCGTGGCCGCGTTCGGAATCTCCGGCTTCTTGCCGTCGACCTGGTGCAGGCGCGCGGTGAACTTCTGCCCTTCTTTTTCGAGCAGCGCTTCGATCGTCCAGTATTCCACCGGCTTGAACGCCCTGATGGCGTACTCGCGCTCGACGATGAGCCTCAGCGCCACCGTCTGCACGCGCCCCGCGGACAATCCCTTCTTGACCGTCTTCCATAGAATGGGCGACGCCTTGTAGCCCACGAGTCGGTCGAGCACGCGACGCGCCTGCTGCGCATCGACCTTGTCCTGGTCGATGTTGCCGGCGCGCGAGATGGCGTTGCGCACCGCGTCCTTCGTGATCTCGTGAAACAGCACGCGCTTGACGGGCGGACCGCCTTTGCGCCTGAGCTGTCCGCTGACATGCCACGCAATCGCTTCGCCTTCGCGGTCAGGGTCGGTCGCGAGGTACACGATGCCCGCATCGCGCGCCGCGGATTTCAGCTCGCCGAGCGTTTTCTCCTTTCCTTCGATCGTGACGTACTCGGGCTCGAAATCATTGTCGATGTCGATGCCGAGTTTTTTCTCCGGGAGATCGAGCACGTGGCCGACGGTGGGGAGCACCGTATACCCGCGCCCCAGATACTTGCCGATCGTGCGCGCCTTCGCGGGCGACTCGACGATGACGAGCGCGCCGCCACTTGGTGCCGCGAACTCCGGGCTGGAGGGCTGGAGGGCCGAAGGGTCGAGGGGTTTCTTCGCAGGAGCAGTGCCCTTTCGGCCCTTCGGCTCTTCGGCCGTCTGACCCTTCTTTGGCCCTTTGGCCCGTTGGCCCTTTGGCCCTGCAGTCTTCGATGTCTTCTTGCGTGTTGCCATGTTTAATGAACACTCGCGGTGCCGCCGGTCGCATCATCGCCCAGGCCGGCGCTCTCGAGGAGCGACCGGACAACCTCAAGCGGAATGCGTCCCTCCGTCTGAGCGAGCATGCGATCGATCACGAGCTCGAAGTCCGTCGCGCTGAGCAATCCGGAGGCGCGAAGGGCCAGGAGATGGCCCCACGCTTCCGGTTCAAAACGCCCACGTTCATGCGGACCGGGAACTCTGAAAGTCAAAGAGAGGAGAGAAAAGGGAAAACTGCGGAGATCGGGAGAACGGGGGAACGGGGGAACGGGACAACATTACCACTTTACCACTTTTCCCTTGGGACCTCCGCACCGAAATACTGCGAACGCAATCCTTATGCCGCCAAACTGGCCGGGACGCGCATAACTAAGCGGCTCCACTCCCTGTGGCAAGTTCGGCCACACGCTCCGCCGCCTTTTCGACAGACACCATTTCCGTATTGATCAGGTACTGCGCCCGTGCGTAGAGCGCCTCACGCTGCTCCAACAATTTCTTAATTTCGGCAAGTGGGTCCGGACGCATGAGCAGCGGGCGCGCGCGACCTTCCTTCTTGATACGCGCGAGCGCGATTTCCGGCTTGACCTTGAGCCACACGAGGCGCGCGTGCTCGCCGAGCAGCGCGACGTTCGCGGGATCGGTGATCCATCCCCCGCCCGGCGCGACGATCATGCCGCCGGTCACGAGCAATTCCTGCGTGAGCTCGCCTTCCATCCTTCTGAACGCGGGCTCGCCGCGTTCAGCGAAGATCTGCGAGATCGGCATGCCCTGCCGCCGCTCGATTTCCGTGTCGAAATCGAGAAACGCGCGCTTGGCACGGTCGGCCGCGAGCCGCCCGATCGTGCTCTTGCCTGCGCCGGGCAGGCCAACGAGCACGAGGTGCGGCAGGGCGGGATCAACCGCGAAGCCGGGCTGCGATGTGCGAAAGGTAGCCATCGAAATTGCGGCGAACTTCGCCGAGCGAGTCTCCTCCGAATTTTTCCAGCCACGCCTGCGCGACGACGAACGCCGCCATCGCTTCGGCAATCACACCCATCGCGGGCACGGCGGTGACATCGGACCGTTCCGCCGTCGCCTGCGCCCCCTGCCCTGTCGCCACGTCCACCGTGCCGAGCGGACGCATGAGCGTGCTGATGGGCTTCATGGCGACACGCACGACGAGCGGTTCCCCACTGGTCATGCCGCCTTCGAGCCCGCCGGCGTTGTTCGATTTGCGTCGAACGTTGCCCGCACGCGTCCTGCCGATCGCCGGTTCGATTTCGTCATGCACCTCCGCGCCGGTGCGCCGCGACGTTTCGAACCCGAGACCGATTTCCACTCCCTTCACCGCGGGAATCGACATCATCGCCGCGCCGAGCCGGCCGTCGAGCTTCCGGTCCCAGCTCACGTGCGAGCCGAGCCCCGCCGGCAAGCCGTCGACGACCACTTCGCAGATGCCGCCGAGCGTGTTGCCCTCGGACTTCGCGGCGTCGATGCGCGTGATCATTTCCGCTTCTGCATGGCCGTCGAGCGTGCGCAGCTGCGACGCATCGGCCGCCGCGTTGATGTCCTCCGGCATCGGCGAGGGACGCATGGCGTCCACGCCGCCGAGATGCACGAGATGGCTGCCGACGCGCACGCCGAACTCCGCGAGGAGCCGCTTGCAGATCGCACCCGCGGCAACGCGTGCCGTCGTTTCACGGGCCGACGCGCGTTCCAGAATGTCTCGCGCGTCGTCACGATCGTACTTTAGCAAACCTGTCAAGTCCGCGTGTCCGGGCCGCACGCGCGTCACCGCGCGTTTGCGCGCGCCCTGGGCATCCTCCGCGCGCGGCGCGGGATCCATGATCTCCTGCCAGTTCTTCCAGTCCTTGTTGCGGATCATCATCGCGATGGGCGCACCGATGGTCTCGCCGGCGCGCACGCCCGAGAGGAACTCCACCGCGTCCTTCTCGATCTGCATGCGGCGTCCGCGGCCATAGCCCATCTGGCGCCGCGCGAGCTCCGCGTCGACGTCGGCGGCGACGAGTGGCACGCCCGCGGGCATGCCCTCGAGGATCGAGATGAGAGCCGGTCCGTGGGATTCGCCGGCGGTGGTGAAACGAAGCACGTAGCTGGTAGGTGGTAGCTGGTA
>DASRAP010000380.1:0-16182 GCA_035638155.1 Gemmatimonadaceae bacterium
ACATGCACGTCCAGCGGCTGCGTTCGAAGCTCGGCGCCGCGGGACCGCTGATCGAGACGGTTCGCGGGTTCGGCTATCGGATGAAGTCCGCCAAAGCTCGCGAGTGAGCCGCTCGTGAGGCTGCGCAGCCGGCTGCTCGTCGGCGCGCTCGCCGTCATTGCGGTCCAGGTCATCGTCGTGGTGCTGCTCGTGCAGCGCCAGCTCACGTCGAGCCTGCAGCGCGACGCCGTCGCGGCGCTCGCGCGCGAAGCAAAAGTGGTCGCCGCGCACTGGGCATCCGCGCCGGACCCGGACGCGCTCGCGAAGGCCGACGGCCGCGCGCTCGGACACCGCGTCACGCTGATCGGCCCGGACGGTGTTGTCGTCGGTGACGCCGATGTCGCGCGTGAGGATCTGGCGACCATGGAGAACCACAGCAGCCGCCCCGAGGTCATCGCCGCGCGCGCGGGCGACGTGGGCCTGTCCACGCGCACGAGCCCGACGCGCGGCGACCAGGAGCTCTACGTCGCGGTGAACGCGGGCGCGCTCGGCGTCGCGCGCGTATCGATGTCGGAGTATTCCCTCACGAGCGCGATCGATACGGCGCACGAAATCGTGATCGTGGCCGGCGCGGTATCGCTGCTCATTGCGCTCGTGGTTGCGTGGACGCTTGCGCAGCGCATCGCGCAGCCGGTTGGGGAGCTCACGGATGTCGCCAAGGGCATCGCCGCCGGCGATCTCTCGCGCCGCGCGTCGATCGCGCCGGCCGGCGAGCTCGGAGAGCTCGCGCTGTCCCTGCGCGAGCTCTCCGAACAGCTCGCCGCCCGCGACAACGCGCGCCATGCGTACGAGACGCTGCTCGAGCAGCTCACGGAATCGCTCAACGAAGGCATCGTCGGTGTGGACGCGGCGCGGCGCGTCGCGCGCATCAACGACACGGCGCGCTACCTGCTCGGCGTTCGCGAAGCCCTGCCCTTTTCCGTGGACCTTCTTCCGCGCGACCGCGCGCTGCGCGATGCCCTCAACGCCGCGTTCGCGGGACGTACGACGGAGGACAGCGAAGCGGTGATCCAGGGGCACACGGTCAACGTCACCGCGCGGCCGCTGGAGTCCGGGGGCGCCGTGCTCGCGCTGTTCGATCTCACGCGCGTTCGCCGCCTCGAGAACGTGCGCCGGGACTTCGTCGCGAACGTGTCGCATGAGCTCCGCACACCGATCACGATCGTGAGCGGATTCGCCGAGACGCTCGTGAACGACGACGTCGATCCGGACCAGCGCAAGCAGTTTGCGCAGCGCATTCTGGTGAACACGCAGCGCATGCAGCGGATTGTCGACGATCTGCTGGATCTCTCGCGCATCGAATCCGGGTCATGGGCGCCGAATCCCGAAGACGTCGACCTCGACGTCGCGGCTGCGGAGGCCGTCACGGCGGCGCGCGACGCGGCCAAGGCCAAACGTGTGGCCATCGACGCGGATATCGCTCCGGACGCCCGCGTCGTGCACGCCGACGTCACGGCGATCCGTCAGGTCCTCGGCAATCTCGTCGACAACGCGGTTCGGCACACGTCGGCCGGGTCCGTTACGATCTTTTCGCGGGCGACGCCGGACGCGATCGAGCTTGGCGTGCGCGATACCGGATCAGGCATCGCGTCCGAGCATCTGCCACGAATCTTCGAGCGTTTTTATCGCGTCGATCCCGGTCGCTCGCGGGACCAGGGCGGCACGGGTCTTGGGCTCGCGGTCGTGCGGTTGCTCGTCGAAGCGCACGGAGGGAATGTCCGAGCCGAAAGCATGCTTGGAACGGGGACGACTGTCGTCGCGGAGTTTCCCCGGCGGGTCTGATTCGAAACACAGCCTGCGTAACGGCGCGTTACACGTTCGTTGCATGGATGTGGGAGTACCGAAACGCGATCCGAGCAATATGGGAGGATGACTGTCCATCCCTCTCGATCGGAATCGCTCATGCGACGCATCGGATTCTTCGTTACAATCGCCGCCCTGACCCTTCCGCTTGCCGCGCGCGCACAGGTCGACACGACCAAGCCGCCGGCTGACACCACGCAGCGGTTTCAGCGACTGACCGGAAAAGTCGTCGACGCCGGCACCGGACAGCCCATTTCCGGCGTGGGTGTGCAGGTGGTGGGCGTCGACTCGATGCGCGTGCGCACGAAGGTCGACGGCAGCTACACGTTCCCGAACGCGCCGACCGGTCCCCTGACACTCAACGTCCAGAAGATCGGGTACGCCCCGAAGACGGTGACCGGCGTGTATCTCAAGGCCGGCGAACCACTCGAGGTCAACATCACGCTCGACGTGGCGGTGCTGCAGGCCGTTCAGGTCAGCGCGGAGAAGGAAAAGGGCACCGCGAGCGAGGCCGTCAACGCACAGCGTACGGCCGTTGCCGTCACCAGCACCATCACCGCCGAGCAGATCGCGAAGAGCCCGGACGGCGACGCGGCGCAGGCCATGGCGCGCGTGAGCGGCGCGACGGTGCAGGACAAGCGCGCCGTCACGATGCGCGGGCTCAGTGACCGCTATACGACGACCGCACTCAACGGCGCGCGTATTCCGAGTCCGGAGCCGGAAAAGCGTGTCGTGCCGCTCGACATTTTCCCGTCCGGGCTGATTCAGTCGATCACGACGGCCAAGACGTTCACGCCCGATCTCCCGGGTGACTTCAGCGGCGGCATGGTCGACATTCGCACGAAGGAGTTCCCCGCGCGGCGTTCCGTTTCGTTCCAGCTTGGCAGTGGGTACGCGGCGGGCGCCACGGGGTCGAACCTGCTCTCCGCAACGTCCGTCGGCGGCGAGCGACTCGGCATGGTGAACCATCAGCGCGACCTGCCGAATCCGGTGCGCGCCCTCGGAAGTTTTCAGAACATCAACCTGACGCAGTCGGACATCAACTCGCTCGTCGGCTCGTTCCGCGACTCGTGGTCGCCGAAGCTTGCGACCGGTGCGCCGCTCATCAACGGCTCGGCGTCCATCGGCGGCAACGACCCGGTGTTCGGTCATCGCGTGGGTTATCTGTTTTCGGGAACGATGTCGTCGGGCACCGACGTCAAGGACGGCCAGGAGCGCGCGCTTGCGATCGGTGGCAGCGTGCGAGGTTCGACCGTCGAGAATGACCGGTTCGTGGGCCAGTCGACGAGCCAGGGTGTGCTGTGGGGCGGGCTCACGAATCTCAGCACGCTGATCGGCGACAATTCGCGCGTCTCGTTCAACGGCCTGTACAACCGGTCGGCGGACAACGATTCGCGCGTGGAGCGCGGTGAGTTCACGCAGGACGGACTGCCGGTCAAGATCTCGCGCATGCAGTACGTGCAGCGCGGAGTGTACTCGGCGCAGCTGGCCGGCGAGCATCAGTGGTCCGATGCGCATCGCTTCGACTGGAGCGCGACCGCGAGCGGCGTCCGCCGGTACGAGCCCGACCGCTCGGCGTTCGTGCAGGTAATCGAGCACGACACGCCCGGCGGGCCGGAAGTGCTGCGGTGGCTGAGCGTCGGCAGTGGCGGCGCGGTGCGCTCGTTCTCCGACCTCAACGAGCATAGCCGCGAGGCGTCCGCGAATTACCGCTACACGATGGGCGTGAACGCGACGGGTGCGACCATCAAGGTCGGCGGGCTGTACCGCGCGACGAATCGCGACGCAGAGAGTTTTTCGTACGCGATCAGCGCGAACGGTGCGTCAGACGAGGTTCGCGCGCTTTCGCCGGAAGAAATCTTTGACGGCCGGTTCAGCACGCCCGCCGCAACGCTCTTCACGATGGGACCGCTCTCGCAGGGCGGCTCCTATGCGGCGCGCGACCGGCTCGCGTCCGGCTATGCCATGGCAGAAGTCCCGTTCAGCAACAGCATCCGGCTCATCGGCGGCGCGCGGTACGAGCACGACCTCCTCAACATCGACGCGACGTCGACGCTCGGCTCGCCGGTCGCGACGGAGAAACGGTGGAACGACCTGCTGCCATCGGTTGCGCTCAACTGGCAGATGTCGGACCGCCAGCAGCTCCGCGTCTCGGCATCGCGCACACTGGCGCGCCCTGAGTACCGCGAGCTGACGCCGATCATCAGCCGCGACGTGATCAACGGCGAGAATCTGCAGGGCGATGAAGGCCTCAAGCGCACGAACATCGCGAACGCCGACGTGCGCTGGGAGATGTATCCGCACGACGGCGAGCTCGTGAGCCTGGCGGTGTTCGCCAAGCGGTTCACCAATCCCATCGAGCGTGTGAACGGCTCGGGCAGCGGCGGTACGAGCTACGTGTTCTACACGAACGCGCAGAGCGCGCGCGACTACGGCGTGGAGCTCGAGCTCCGGCAGAACCTCGCGTTCCTGCACGAGTCGCTGTCGCCGTTCTGGTTCTTCGGGAACGTGACGGCGATGCAGAGCCGCATCCAGCTGTACAAGAACACGCTCGCCTCCGCCACGAACCTGAGCCGGCGCCTCGTGGGCCAGGCGCCCTACGTCGTGAACGCGGGCCTGTCGTATTCAACCCGGAGCGGCGGCTCGACGGCAACGCTGCTCTACAACCGCGTCGGCGAGCGTATCACCGCCGCGGGCAGCATTCCCCTTCCGGACGTGATCGAGCAACCCAGGAACGTGATCGACCTGTCACTCCGGATCGGCGTGACACGCGGCGTGAGCGCGCGCCTTGACGCGAAGAACCTGCTCGACTCCCCGTATGAAGTGATTCAGGGAACCGTGAGACGCGAGTTTTACAGAAACGGCCGCACAGTCCAAGCCGGATTCGTCTGGAAGAACTAATCCCGCTCTCCCGCTCTCTCGTTCTCCCGCTCTCTCGTTCTCCCGTCTTTGTCTGTCTTTCTCGGTTACTCTTTCGTGACCGATTGGAAACGTAACAACAACACGACGGGCTGATCGTTCGGGGCAGCGCTGCGCAGGTCGCGGCGCTGCCCCGTTTCGTTTTTGATGTCCACCTCACGTCACCATCACCGAGGGTTGCATGCGTATCTCACGTCTGCTCGCAGCAAGTGTCACAACGTTGTTACTCGCGGTCGCCGCGTGTAACGACGACAGTACGTCGCCCGGACCGAAGGCGCCGGCTTCGATTACGGTGACCCCGGTGGGCACCACGACGCTCCGGATCACCTTCGAGGGCAAGAAGGGTGAGTCCTATGAAATCGAGCGCGCGGTCGAGGACGGCACTGCGTTTACCCTCGTCAAGACCATCGCGGAGCTCACGGCGAGCGGAACACAGACGTATGACGACACCGGCCTCCTCGCCGACGAATCGTACCGGTACCGCGTGACCGCGGTGAAGGGCACGTCGCGCAGCGTCGCGTCGTCCGCCGTCGCCGGTGTGACCTGTGCGGCCTGCGTCGAGATCACGACCGACATCCTCACGAGCCGCACGTTCTTCGCCGACACGATCTACAAGCTCAAGGGCTTCATTCACGTCGGGAACGGCGCCACGCTCACGATTCAGCCGGGCACCACGATCAAGGGTGACTACACGACGCTGGGTTCGGCCCTGATGATTCTGAAGGGCGCGAAGATCCAGGCGGTGGGCACCGCGGCACAGCCGATCGTGTTCACGTCGTCGCGGCAGCCTGGGCAGCGCCAGCCGGGCGACTGGGGCGGTCTCCTCCTGGTCGGCAACGGCATCAACAACCGCAGCGGACAGGTGGCGGTCGAAGGCACCGGCACCGACGGCGCCACGGTCGTCGGCGGCAAGAACTACACGGTCGTCTATAACGGTGGCCAGTCCGCGACGGACAATTCGGGCACGCTCAAATACGTCCGCGTGGAGTTCGCCGGCTACGCGCCGATTCAGGATCAGGAGTTCAACGCGTTCACGTTCTGCGCCGTCGGCTCGGGTACGCGCGCGTCGTTCCTCGAATCGCTCGCGCCGCTCGACGACTCGTTCGAGTTCTTCGGCGGCGGGTTCGATATCGACCACATCATCGCATTCGAAACGGCCGACGACATGTTCGACATGTCCGAAGGCTGGGTCGGCCGCATGCAGTTCCTGATCGGCATCAACACCACGCAGCTCACGCCGCGCACCGGCTCAGGCTTCTACTCCGTCGACATCGAAGGGATCGAGAACGACGGGTGCAACGGCTCAGGCTGTGACAACACGTTCGACACGCAGCCCTTCACGATTCCGCTCGTCGCCAACTTCACGATGATCGGATGTGGCCGTGCGCAGTGCGTGGGCCCGAGCGGCGGCCACGGCATGATGCTCCGCCGCGGCACGGGTGGTTACTACATGAACGGCGTGGTCTCGCGCTGGCCGTCCGACGGCATCTCCCTCCGCGACGCGCAGACGTACAACCGTGGAGGCGCAACGCGCACGCCGGCCGCAACCGCCGATCTCCAGGTCCGGAACATCTTCTTCAGTGAAATGACCTGCGGCGGCCAGATGATTGCCTGCGGCGCGAACGGCGCCTCGCCCCAGCCGCTCATGTTCCAGGCCGTGTCGGCCTCGCAGTTCGATCTCGATCCCGCGGCCAACAACCTGACTCTCGGCGCGGTTGCGGTGACGACGGCATCTCTCTTCACCAAGATTCCTGACGTCGGCGCAACACCGTCGAGCATCGACGACTTCGACTTCACGCCGGCCGCGGGCTCCGCGATCGCAACCGGCGGCTCGGGTGCCTTCACGGGCGCTGTGGCCACCAAGGGCGGCACCTTCATCACGGGGACGACGTACCAGGGCGCCGTGGCGCCGGGCGGCGCGGACAAGTGGTGGCAGGGGTGGACGGCTTACTACAGAAACTGAGAAAGAAGACAGAGAACGGGAGAACGAGAACCACTTAATCATCACGGGGCCAAGGGTGTTGTTGCCCTTGGCCTCTCGCACTCACACCTCGCACATGGTCCGCAGATTCCTGCTCCTTGCCCTTCCGGCTTTCGTCGCCGCCGGTGCATGCCGCGAGCGCGGCGCCTCCATTGCCAGTGCCGCCTCGCGGGCCGCGGTTGACTCCGCGCGCGCGGATTCGGTGGCGCGGGTTCGCCAGGACTCGATCAACCGCGCACAACCGGGCTACGTGATCGATTCTATTCTTCCGGTCGAAGAAGAGCTTCGCCGGTTTCGCAAATCGCTTGGAGGATCGCCGGCGACGCACCTCGCTGGTGGCAGCCCCTCGGCTGACGCCCTCGTCGAGCGTTTCATTCACGCGCTCGCCGCGAATGACACGGCGGATCTCGTGAAGATGGTGGTGACGGGCCGGGAGTTTGCCGACCTCTACTATCCGGAGTCACCGTACACGCGTCCCCCGTACCGGCAGTCCCCGGCACTGGCGTGGACGTTGATTCAGAACCCCAGCACCACCGGCCTCACGCGGCTCATCCGGCGGTACGGCGGCAAACACCTCGCGTATGTGCGGTACGCGTGCGATCCGGCACCGGTGCACGAGGGCCGGAACACGCGCTACACCACGTGCGCAGTGACCGTGCAGGAGCCAGGCGGGCACCTCGTCACCAAGCGCTACTTCGGATCGATTCTCGAGCGCGACGGCGTGTTCAAGTTTCTGAGTTATACGAACGTTTTGTAAGGGCAACGGGCGGGAACGGGCAACGGGCAACGGGCAACGGGCAACGGGCAAAGGGCCACGGGGAGCGCTTAGCGCTTAGCGCTTAGCGCCAAGCGCCAAGCGCCAAACGCCAAACGCCAAGCGCAAAGCGACAGCCTTCGGCCTTTCTGCCTCGTCGCTAGTATTACTCAGCCCTGTGCCCCCAAACGCGCCGCTTCGCATCGCCCACTCTGAAGGTCCGTCGCGCACGCCGCACGACGACGGCGCGCAACGCATCGCCGCCATCGACATCGGATCCAACTCCATTCGCCAGATCGTGGCGGATGTGAGCCCCAACGGGGCAATTCGGGTCGTCGATGAAATGAAAGCCGCGCCGCGGCTCGGCTCGGGACTCTCGAAGCAGAACCGGCTCGGCGACGAGCCCATGCGTCTCGCCATCGACGCACTCGGACGCATGGCGACGCTCGCCAAGCAGCTCGGCGCGGCGCGCGTGGACGCGGTCGCCACGAGCGCAGTGCGCGACGCCGACAACGGCGCCGCCTTCCTGTCCCGCGTGCGCCAAGCCACAGGACTGCGTGTGCGCGTGCTCGTCGGCGAAGAAGAGGCTCGTCTCGCGTTCCGCTCCGCGCTCGCGCACTTCGAGCTCGGGAAGGGACGCGCCGTCGTCATGGACATCGGCGGCGGCTCGCTGGAGCTCGCGCTCTCCGCTGACGGCCTGCTGGAGCGCCTCGTATCGCTGCCGTACGGCGCGCTCCGGCTCACCGAGCGCTTCCTCCGCAACCGGAGCCCCAAGCGCGTTGAGAAACTCCGCAAGTTCATCCGCGCGGACATCCAGAAGGCGCTCCCGCTACGCGACTGGCGCGGCGCGTCGGTGATCGGCTCGGGAGGCACGTTCACCAACCTCGCCGGCATCTATCTCTCCCGTCAGGGCATGCGCGCGGTGCGCTCCGTGCATGGCACGCGCATTCCGCGCGTGGAGGTGGAGCACATTCTGCAAATGCTGCAGACGATGACGCCGGAGGAACGGCTCGCGGTGCCGGGGCTCAACTCGGGACGCGCGGACATCATCGTCGCGGGACTCGCCATCGCGTGCGAAGTGCTCGCGCGCGTCGAGCCGCGCGAGGTCGCCGCGTCGGCCTACGGGATTCGTGAAGGGATCCTGCTCGACGTCGCGCGCGTGAAGCCCACGATCGCCGATCCGGGTGAAGCGCGCGTCCGTTCCGTGGTCGAGTTCGCCGAGCGCTGCCACTACGAAGAGCCGCACGCGCGAAGCGTCCAGCGGCTCGCGCTGCAGCTCTTCGATTCACTCGGCGCGCGGATTGGGTGCGCCGCGGCGGACCGCGCCATTCTCGCCGACGCGGCGCTCCTGCATGACGTGGGCTACCACATCGATTACGAGGGCCACCACAAGCACTCGCTGCATCTCATTCGGCACGCCGAGCTCCTCGGCGTATCGCCGGAGGATCAGATGATCGTGGCGCACGTGGCGCGGTATCACCGCGGCGCCGAGCCCAACAAGCGCAAGCATCCCGACTATGCCGCGCTGGACAAGACCGCGCGGAAGCGCATTCAGCGCCTCGCTGCGATCCTTCGCGTGGCGGACGGGTTCGATCGCGGCCACGTGGGCGCGGTGGAGCGGGTCAAGGTGCGATGGCTCGAGCGGGCGATCCGGATCACGCCGGTGCCGAATCCGAAGGCGAAAACACTCCGGCTCGAGCTCTGGGGCGCCGCGCGGAAGTCCGATCTTCTCGAAAAAGTCACGGGCACGCCCGTGGAAATCGTCGGGCTCGATGGAAAGCCGGTGCAGCCGACCTGGGAAGGCGACACGGGCGACTGAGCGCGCAAGGAACACGACATGCGACCGTGACGTGTTCTCGACGCAACGGTCGCCAACACGCCACAATCAACGCTGATCTTCGCGACTCTGGTTTCCACCTTCCCGAGCCGAGGATCACATGCATCGAGCTACAACCGCCGTGCTGGCGGCAGCCGTCGCCATTGCCGCGTGCACGCGTGACGTGCCCACCGAAAACACTCAGTCATCCGCGCGCGCGTCGACGACCGGCAACCCGGTCAACACCGGATCGAAGAACACATACACGCTCGCGGTCATCGGCGACACGCCGTACGGCCCCGACAAGCTCGCGGAGCTTCCGAGCCTCGTCGACCTCATGAACAGCGATCCCAAGGTCGATATCGTCGTGCACCTCGGCGACATCAAGGCCGGCTCGAACAGCCCGTGCACCGACGAATACTTCGCGATGGTCAAGGGCATCTACGACGGCGTCGCCGATCCGTTCGTGTACACGCCCGGCGACAACGAGTGGACTGATTGCCATGTCGCGAGCAAGAACAACGGCCTCTATACGCCCACGGAACGCCTCGTCGCGATTCGCAACCTCTTCTTCCCCGTCCCCGGCCAGACGCTGGGCGGCCGCAAGAAGCAGGTGCTCACCGAAGCGGATGATCCGCAGAATTCCGCGTATGTCGAGAACGTGATGTGGATGGAGTCGCAGGTCGTGTTCGCGACGCTCAACGTGCAGGGCAGCAATGACGACCTCGCGTCGTGGGGCACGCCGCTTCCGGCGAACGCCGCGAACTATCCCACGCAAGCACAGGAACGGGCGAGCCGTTCTCAGGCAAACAGCGCGTGGCTCGTCAAGGCATTCCAGCTGGCAACGGACAACAACGCGGCCGCCGTCGTGCTCGCGTTCCAGGCGGACATGTGGGACGCGACCGCGTCACTCAACGGCTTCGATCCGATCGTGATTCAGATCGGCAACCTGGCGAAAGCGTTCGGGAAGCCCGTGCTGCTGCTCGAAGGCGATTCGCACGCGTTCCGCATCGACCACCCGTTCACGGCCGCGTCACCGCTCTTCGGCCTGCACCCCAACACGCCCATCGCCCCGAACGTCACGCGCGCCGTAGTCGAAGGCAGCGCCGCCGGGCGTACGGAATACCTCCGCATCACCGTGAGTCCCGTGAAGGGCGATCTCTTTACGTTCGAACGAGTGCCGTTGCATCCGTAGTTTGGCGCTGGACGCTTTGCGCTTGGCGCTTGGCGCTTGGCGCTTGGCGCTTGGCGCTTGGCGCTTGGCGCTGAGCGTTAAGCGCTGAGCGTTAAGCGCTGAGCGTTAAGCGCTGAGCGTTAAGCGTTAAGCGCTAAGCGCTCAACGCCAACACCTCACGGTAACTCGCATCAAGTCTGTCTCGCTCCCGCTCCCACGTCAGCAGTTCCGCGGTCTGTCGCGCACCGATCGAGAGTGACGACCTGAGCTGCGCATTCTGCGCGATCTCGATCATGGCGTTCGCGAGCGCGAGCGAGCTCCGCGCCGGGTACGAAATGCCGTTCACGCGGTGCCGAAGGTGATCGGCGACGCCGCCGGCGGGGGCGGCAAGCACGGGGGTGCCGCTTGCCATCGCTTCGAGCACCACGAGGCCCAGCGTTTCGGTGGTGCTCGCAAAACAGAACGCGTCCGCGGTGGCGTAGAGCGCCGGCAATTCGGTCTCGCGGTCGAGAAAACCGAGGAACGTGACGCCCTCGGGCGCGCGGGCGCGAAGGCGCTCCCGCTCCGGGCCCTCGCCTGCGATGACGAGGTGCACGCTGCGCGGAGGGAGGTGTGCGGTCACGGTGCGATACGCATCGAGGATGATCTCTGTGCCCTTCTCTGGCGCGAGCCTGCTCACGTGTACGAACAGACATCTGCCGACGGCGCCGAGTTTCGCGCGCAGCGCCCCGTCGCGCTTGGTCGGCGAGAATACCGACGTGTCCACGCCGCGTCCCCAGACTTCCACGTCGCGCACGCCCCGCTGCACGAGATCGTCCCGCGCCGGCGAGCCGGGCGTGTACGTGCGCGCCGCGCGGCGGTGAAAGCGGACGATGTGCCGCATGACGGTTTCCCGCAGCCACGGCATCCCGTACGACGCCGTGTAGCGCGCAAAATCCGTGTGGTACGACGTCACCACGGGGATCGCCGCACGTCTCGCTTCGCGCATGCCCGCCGCGCCGATCGAGAACTCCGTCGCACAATGCACGAGATCCGGCTTGAAGTCGCGAATGGCGCGGCGCACTCGCCACACATCGGGGACGGCGACGCGGATTTCCGGGTACCGCGGCATCGAAAAGCTCGGCAGCGTGATCATCGTTTCGCCGCCCGCGCGGCGCGCGCCGGGCGGCGGAACACTCGGATAGCGCGGCGCGACGACGGTACACTCCCATCCGCGCGCTTCCAGGCCCGAGACCGAAATGCCGGTGACGACAGAAACGCCGTTCACCTGCGGCAGATACGTGTCGGTGCAGCACAGCAGTCGCGGCACGTCAGGAATAGTGCAGCGCGTGTGTCACGGCGGTGTCTCGAAACGCCGTTCCACACAACCGTTACAACCCTGTGGTGCGCTCGTCGCCGCGGCGGGCGTACATCAGTCGTCCACCATACGAATCCACGAATCCAATGACAACGATTCCTTATGTTCGTCGCGTGATCGTCGTGGTGCTCGACGGCCTCCGGCCCGACGCCATCGACGCGTTCGGCCTGGCGGAAACACGCCGGCTCTGCGAGCGCGGTGCCTTCACGCTGCGCGGCGAAACGGTCGCGCCGAGCGTCACCGCCTGTGCCATGACATCGCTGGTCACCGGCGTCGCGCCGGCGCGCCACGGGGTTTTGTCGGACGCGTTTCACCTCCCGGTTCCGCGCGGCCCGATTCACCCCGTGTCGCGCGTGCTCGCGCGCCATGGCTTGCCGGTCACGATCGTCGGTGCGGAGCTGCCGCGGGCCTTTCGCGGACTCGCCCACCGCGCGGCGCGCCTGTTCGGCGTGCATGAGACGCACTTCGCCGGCCAGTCGTGCGCCGAGATCGCGCTGCGAACGCGCGAGGTGAGCGAGCGCCAGGGGCGCGGCATGGTGCTCGTGCACCTGCCCGACGCCGATCGTTCCGGTCATGCTGACGGCTGGATGTCGGCGCCGTACGGCGACGCCGCACGCCGCCTGGACGACGCGCTCGGCGTGATCGTCCGCAGCACCATCGACGTCTGCCCGAACACCATACTCATCGCGCTCGCCGATCACGGCGGCGGAGGCGCGGACCCCTTCAATCACGATTCGGCGCACCCCGCGGATCGAACGATTCCGGTGATGCTCGCAGGACGCGGTATACGAATGGGGCCCTTGCTGGGCCCCGTTTCATTGCTGGACGTCCCGGCGACGGTGCTGTGGTCACTCGGGATCGGTGCGCCGACGAGCTATACCGGCAAGCCGCTGATCGAAGCGTTCGCCCGGGCGCGAGTGGCGGCGTGAACATGTCGCTGATCGCCCGGCTCGACGCACGCGACCGCGAGCTCTTCGCGCAATGGGCCCTGGTCTATCCGTCAGCGCTCACGCGCACGTTCTGGCGCGCCGTCACGCATCTCGGAGGTGCCACCTTCACGATCGCCGTGGCGCTGAGCGCGATGCTGTCCGGCGACGCCGCGATGCACGGCGCGGGCATCGACGCGGCGATGGCGCTTGCCGGTACGCACCTCGTGGCGCAGGTGCTCAAGCGCACGATCACGCGCGAACGCCCGAGCTGTGTGGACCCGCTGATCACCATGCCGGAGTGTTTTTCCTTTCCGTCGGGACACACGATCGCCGCGAATTCCCTGGCGTTTGTCTTCGCCGCGCATTTCCCGCTGTGGGCGCCGGTGATTCTCCCGCTCGGCGTCCTGGTCGCCGCGTCACGTGTTCGGCTCGGCGTGCACTATCCCGGCGACGTGGTTGCGGGCTACGCGATTGCGGCCCTCGGCGCGGCGTTCATATCGCTCTGAAGGCCTGAGAGTAGGAATTCCCTTCTTCTTCGCGCGAGGGATGCGCGGCGTCGACCGCGCCACCGTCGAGGGCGAGCTCGTACAGGCCCGGGGGCGCGTGGCGGATGTCCGCGATGCTGGCGTGACTGAACGACCGGACCTCGTCCCACCCCACGACATCCGTCAGGTCGGCGCCGTCGAGCGTGACGGCGGACAGCTTGGCCTGCGCGAGGTTCGCGCCGCGCAGCTGCGCACCCGCAAGATTCGCGGCGACGAGGTCGGCGCCGCGGAGGTCCGCCCCGGTCAGGTTCGCGCCGGCGAGGTTCGCGCTGGAGAGGTCCGTGCCGCGGAGACTCGCCTGGATGAGCGTCGCGCGAGGCAATTGCACGCCTTCGAGCCACGCGTCGTCGAGATTGATGCCGGCGAGGGACTCACCATTCGCGAGCAGGTCGCGCAGCGCCTCGAGACGTCCGCCGCTTCCGCCCTTCCCTTGCGCGCTGTTGATGACCTGCCAGGCCTGGTAGTTCTGGTCGATGCGCGCGCGTTCACTCTGCTCCGCATCGGCGGCATTGCGTTCGCGGCGTCCCTTCCAGAACTGATACGCGCCGAAGACGAACGTGAGGAGCTCGAGCAGGCGCGTGAGGTTGGCCGCGTTCTGCAGCCACTGCGTCCAGCTGAACACACCCGGCGCCGGTGTCGACGCCTGTATCAATATCAATGGAGTGGTTGCTGCGAGCACTGGGTGAATTTGAGTGGCGCAGCGCGATCAGTCCAAAGCCATTGTGTAACGACTGCGCCACATTGCCCCGGCTTCCAATCAATCAGCTGATCGGGTACTCGCGCACTCCACTTTTACACCGTTACAGTCTCTCTCCGCCCAGGCCGCTCCGCTCCGTTGTCGTCGGCGGCACCCGGCCCCGTCACGAGCGGCGGCACTCCGTGAGCCGGCCCGTAGACGCGGCTCAGTCCCCACGAATCACGCAGCAACAGCTTGTGCGTGGCGCGTTCCTCTTCGCCGAGCGGGGCGCGCTGCGCAAAGCCGCCCTCGGCCGACATTTCGAACGCCTGCCGGTTGTCGCCGAGGCACGTCATGAGCAACGACATGAGGCGCTCGTGCAGCTCGGGCGATTCCACGGGCACCGCGCATTCCACACGGCGATCGAAGTTGCGCTGCATCCAGTCGGCGGAGCTGATGTAGAACTCCGGCGCGCCGTCGTTGGCGACGTACCAGATGCGCGAGTGCTCGAGAAAACGCCCGAGAATGCTGATGACGCGGATGCGGTCCGACGTGCCGGGGAGCTGCGGCCGCAAACAGCAGATGCCGCGCACGATGAGATCGATCTCGACCCCCGCCTGCGACGCCCGGTAGAGCGCGTCGATGGTCTCGGGGTCGACGAGGGAGTTCATCTTCGCGATGATGCGCGCGGGTTTTCCGGCGCGCGCGTGCGCCGCCTCGCGCTCGATCAGCGAAAGAACGTGATGCCGCATGCTGGCGGGCGCCACGATCAGCTTCCGGTAATCGCGCCGCCGCGAGAAGCCCGTGAGCGTATTGAAGAAATCGCTCACGTCGGCGCCGATGGATTCACGGCACGTGAAAAGACCGATGTCCGTATACAGCCGGGCTGTGCGCGAGTTGTAATTGCCCGTCGCGATGTGGACGTAGCGGCGAATGCCGTCGAACTCCTTGCGCACCACGAGCGCAACCTTCGCGTGTGTCTTGAGCCCCGGCGTGCCGTAGGCCACGTGCACACCGAACGCTTCCAGCGTGCGCGCCCAGTTGATGTTGTTCGTTTCCTCGAACCGCGCCTGCAGCTCGACGAGCACCGCGACCTGCGCGCCGCGCTGCGCGGCCTGTCCGAGCGCGCGCACGATCGCACCGTCGCCCGAGGTGCGATACATGGTCATCTTGATCGCCATCACGCTGTCGTCACGCGCCGCCGAGCTGATGAACTGCTCCACGCTGGCCGTGAACGAGTCGAATGGATGGTGCACGAGCACGTCACGCTCGCGGATCACATCGAAAATCGAGCGGTCCGGGTCGCGCAGCTCAGGCGGCACGGTGGGCGTGAACGCCGGATCGCGCAGCTGGGGGATCTCCAGCGACGCGATCGACATGAGATCGCCGAGATCGAGCAACGAGCCCGACGCGAGCACCTCGGATTCGGCAATCGGCTCGAACTCGGGGTCTTCGCTCTCGCGAAGCTCGGTCAGGAGAAGCCCCCGCAGCGCGTCCGGCATGTCGCTTCCGACTTCCAGGCGCACGACCTCACCGAAGCGGCGCTGGAACACCTGCTCCTCGATCATCGCGAGCAGATCTTCGGGCTCGTCGGTGTTCGCAATTTCGAGGTCGGAATACCGGGTGATGCGGAAGGCGTACGAGCCCAGGATCTCCATGCCCGGAAAGAGCGTGGAGAGGCGCGACGCAATCACCTGCTCCAGGGGCACGAAGTGATTCGTGCGCCCCGCCACCGGCACCCACCGCGGCAGCGACTTTGGCACCTTCACGCGCGCAAAGTGCTCCACGGCGCGCTCGGGATCACGGAGCGCAACGGCAAGTGAGAGCGACAGGTTCGAGATGTACGGGAACGGGTGACCGGGATCGACCGCGAGCGGCGTGAGCACCGGATACGCCTGGTGGTCAAAGAACGCGTCGAGCGTTTCGCGTTCCGCGGGCGTCAGCTCGTCGACCGTGAGGAGCCTGACGCCGTGCTCGGAGAGCGCCGGCAGCAGCTGCTCATGCAGCACCGAGCGCGCGCGTTCGATGAGCTCGACGACCCGCGCGTGAATGCGGTCGAGCTGCTCGCGCGCGGTGAGCCCGTCCGGTGACGGCTCCTGCACGTGCGCCGACACCTGCCGCCGGAGTCCGGCGACGCGCACCATATAGAACTCGTCGAGGTTCGTGCTGAAGATGGACAGAAACTTCAC
>DASRAP010000381.1:0-31328 GCA_035638155.1 Gemmatimonadaceae bacterium
GGACCGCTCGGCACCTGGGACGGTGGCCGCGAGAAAGCCCCGGCCGCCATGTGCCGCAAGGTCGCCGTCGCCAAACTCAGCGGAGACCCCACGGTCGAAATCTGGGGCGACGGGGAGCAAACGCGGTCATTCTGCTACATCGATGATTGCGTCGAAGGCATCTACAAACTGATGCAGTCGAATTATGCCGAGCCGCTCAACCTCGGCCAGGATCGTCTCGTGTCGATCAACGAGCTCGCCGATATCGTCGCGAACGCGGCGCACACGACCATCCGCAAGAAGCACATCGACGGACCGCAGGGCGTGCGCGGCCGCAACTCGGACAACACCCGCCTCCGCGAGGTGCTGAAATGGGAGCCGATGATCTCGCTCGAGGAAGGATTGGGACGCACGTACGCGTGGATCGAGCAACAGGTGCAGGCGCGGATGGCTGGGGCCGAACAGCTCGCCGGCGTGCAATCGTAGGTTCGTCGCACCGCGCGTCGTGAGTCTGCCGGCCATCTCGATCGTCACGCCGTCCTACAACCAGGGGGCGTTTCTCGAGTCGACCATCCGCAGCGTCATCGGACAGGACTATCCGAACCTCGAGTACATCGTGGTCGACGGCGGGTCCTCCGATCAGTCGCCGGAGATCGTGGAGCGCTACAAGTCGCATTTCAAGTTCTCCTGCAGCGAGCGCGACGGCGGAC
Source organism: Gemmatimonadaceae bacterium (assembly GCA_035638155.1). Lineage (GTDB taxonomy): Bacteria > Gemmatimonadota > Gemmatimonadetes > Gemmatimonadales > Gemmatimonadaceae > DASRAP01. The sequence goes on from DASRAP010000381.1 coordinate 690, forward strand.
ACATTCCGGCGCTGAACAAGGGATTCGGCCACGCCACGGGCGACATCATGGGCTGGCTGAACAGCGACGACACGTACTTCCCGTGGACGCTCCGCACCGTCGCGAGCATCATGACCGCGTTTCCGCAGATCGAGTGGCTGACGACCCTGCGCCCCGCGTATGTCGACTACCACGGATTCTGCATCAACGTCGAGCACCGGATCCCCGCATTTTCCCGCGAGGCCTTCCTCGACGGGTGTTACATCACGCCGGTGCCGGCCGACCGCACGGACATGCTCGGCTTGTATCCCACCGTGCAGCAGGAATCGACGTTCTGGCGGCGCAGCCTGTGGGAACGCGCCGGGGGCCGTCTGCGCACCGAGTTCAAGCTCGCGGCCGACTTCGACCTCTGGGGACGGTTTTACGAGCACGCCGAGCTGTATGGTACCCTCGCCCCGCTCGCGGGCTTCCGCTTCCAGTTCGCGCAGAAAACATCGGCGTGGCAGGACTACGCGCAGGACGCGCACCGTTCGCTCGTCGAGGTCCGTGCGCGCGCCGGGTGGAAGGGCAACGACTTCCGGCGGCGCGCGATCCGGTACCGGCTCGACGAGATTCCGAAACTGCGAAAGTACGTGATCGCGAAATGCGCCTACCACGGCACGGTCGTCGTGCGCCGCAATCCGGGGCGCCCCGAGGCGAGCTGGGATCTCCAGCCGCGTTCCTTCTTCCGCCCCGTCTAGCTGTCGTTAGCGCGCGCGGTGCGGCGGCCGCATCAGGCGCTCGTCGCGCGCGACCGTTCGACCCAGGCGCTCACGAGCTCGCGGAAGATGTCATCGAGCGACCGCGTGATATCCCAGCGCGGAAAATGCTCCTTCATCTTGCGCAGGTCGCTGATGTAGCAGATGTGGTCGCCTTCGCGGGCCTTCTCGACGTACGTCCAGTTCATCTTCCGGCCGCTCAGCGCCTCCGCGCGGGAGAACGCTTCGAGAATCGAGCAGGAGTTTCCGCGCCCGCCGCCGAGGTTGTAGACCTCGGCGACGCGCGGCGCGGCAATGAATTCCTCGGCAAACCGCGCGACGTCGTAGGAATGAATGTTGTCGCGCACCTGCTTGCCCTTGTAGCCAAACACCGAGTAGTGGCCGCCGGTGACGTTGACCTTGACCAGGTACCCCAGAAACCCGTGCAGCTCGACGGCCGAATGCGCGGGCCCCGTCAGGCAGCCGCCGCGCAGACAACACGTGGGCATCCCGAAATAGCGGCCGTACTCCTGCACGTAGATGTCGCCTGCGAGCTTCGACGCGCCAAACACGGAATGCTTCGATTGGTCGATCGTGAACGATTCGGCGATGCCGTTCGCATACTGGGGATCGTCGTAATCCCAGCGCGTATCCAGCTCCTTGAGACGAATGTGGTTCGGCGCGTCGCCGTAGACCTTGTTCGTCGAGAGGTGCACGAGCGGCGTTTCGGGACACACGCGGCGCATCGCTTCGAGCAGCGCCAGCGTGCCGCCGGCGTTCACGTCGAAGTCCTCGAGTGGCCGCGATGCCGCCAGATCATGACTCGGCTGCGCGGCCGTGTGAATGACCGCGGAAGGCCGAAGCTCTTCGAAGAGTCCGAGTACCGCGATGCGGTTGCGCATGTCGAGCTCGTGGTGCACGAACTGCGGATGCTCCGCGATCAGCCGGCGCTGATTCCACCGCGTATCGCCCTGCGGACCGAAAAAGTCCGCACGCATGTTGTTGTCGACGCCATGAACCTCCCACCCCTGGGAACAGAAGTGCGAGACCATCTCGGAGCCGATCAGCCCGTTCGAGCCTGTGACGATGAGTCGCTTTTGCACTGCCACTCCGCGCGGTTCGTGAGTGGGTGAATTATATGCGCGTGGGCGCGTGGCGCGACGCTCACCGCCCCGGCGTTACGGCTTGTTCGGAAGGACGCGTGTCGGAATCGACAGCGCCACCGATCCCGCAACGCTGGCCACGCGGTACGTCGCCTGGAATCCGATGAGCGCATGCGCGGCCCAGGGCTCGAGCTTGTAGTCCGTCGTGAGCCACGTCACCATGTCGCTCGTCGCCATCTGCAGCGCGCGGTCCAGAGAGCTCACGAATTCCTGCTGGCTTCCGACGCTCGCGATGAATCCGGCGCCGATGAGTCGCGGCCCGGCGATCGAGGCGTGCTTGACCAGATCGACGGTGAGCTCGACCTCCATTGATGTCTCGATGCCGGTGCCCACGGCTTCGCCGTCGCCCTGCAGCGCGTGTGCATCGCCGAGGAAGATGAGCGCGCCGGGATGATAGACCGGAAGGATGATCGTCGTGCCCGCGCGCACCTCGTCGTAGTCCAGATTCCCGCCGTACGTCCCCGATACGCCGGACGAGTACGCGCGATCTCCCGGGGGAGCGACCGCCACGCACCCGAGCATCGGCCGCGCGTCGAACTCCAGCTTCACCACCTTGCTCGCGGGATCCAGCAACCGAACCGTGTTCTTGGTGCCGTCAATCTCCCATCTCACCAGATCCGACCGCCCTTTCACGACCGCGTCCGCGCGGAACTTGTTCGGGAATACGCGCTCCACCGAATCGGGCAGGAGTGAGGTGAGGACCAGTCGGAGATTCGAGAAACCCCACGAACGGTTGAGCCGCATCGCCGTGAAGTGAATGCGGACGGCATCGCCGGCTTCCGCGCCATCGACGTACAGTGGACCGAGCAGCGGGTTTCCCCCTGGCCCGCGCGACACGCCCTTCTCGTCGTTGCCGAGGGCGTCGAGTGTGCGCACGCTGATCGGTTCGCCCGGACGGATGTGTGCCAGCACCGGATGCTGGTGCGAATACGTGGTGTAATACGCGGCCGGTGCGATCGCCCGTGCCTGCGCAGTCGCGGCACGCCACGACGGGATGCCGAGCACGAGGACGGCGAAGCCCGCGGCGCGACGACACGCTGAGGCCGGGCATGGAAGTGCGCGCATGGTCAGGAGGCCGGACGGGCGGCGGGAGAGACGTTCACCGTTCGGGAGCGTGCGCCCGGACCGGTGTACTTGAACACAATGACGGGACCGCTGAGGGGCACTCGCGTGAACTCCGGGAACCGTTCCGGATGCTGTAGCAGCTCGAGCACCAGCGGCCCGTAGAGTCCGCGCAGCGCCCCGTCGAGATCGTCGAACACGATACCCCAAAGGAGTCCGCGCTCGCCTGCGCGGCGCAACTCCTCGCGCGAAAAGCAGTGTTCGTCGGGGCACTGAAAACCGGGCACCAGTTTGCGCGCGTTGAGATTGGCCGCGATGCGAAGGCGATACGCCCACGACGCCACCACGATCTGATCCGGCGCGACATCGCGCGCGAGGAACCGGGTCAGAGCCACCCCCTCGAGCTCGGCGAGCGACGCGCGCGCGGCGGGCGATGCAGGTGCGGTCACTTCGCGCACGATTGCACTGAGTTGCACCACGGCGAGGAACACGGCAACTGCGGCCGCGGAACGCGTCACCGCGGGATCAGGCATCCGATGCCGAAGCCAGCCGACGAACGCGATCATCGCGGCAGACAGGACGGCCCAGTAGATCTGTCCAAAATGGCGGTCCGCGCCCCCCGCCGGCGGGTCCGTCAGCGCGAAGTGGTGCCGCGCTGCGACGAGCAGAGAGGCATGGATCGCCGCGTACACGGTCAGCAACAGCTCCACCCGGTGACGCGCGGCAAACGCGCGAACGTTCTGCCACGTCGCATTCCGGCCGGCGCGCAGAAGCGCCGCAAGCAACAGCACCAGAATGACGACCCGCACCACCGAGCTCGTCAGCGCGTAGCCGAGCCACTCGGACGTGGTAAGGTCGGAAATCGCCGCGGCAGCGTTGGCAGAAATGATTTCCCCGTAATGGAGCGTCGACGGCGCGGCTTCGAACGGATTGATGCGGCCGAACGTCGAAAGATTGCGGAGCGCCAGCGGGACGCTCAGCAACGCGGCGCCGCACATCCAGGCCGCCGCGCCACGACTCACGTCCCAGCGCCGGCGCCACGAGAGCGCGCCGACGAAGAAGAGCGCGCTCGTGGCGAAGAGCGCCAGTCCCGCGTAGCGCGTACACCAGGCGGCCCCGGCGAGGAGTCCGGCCAGGAATGCGCGTGTGGCCGCGACGTCGTCCCTCCCCGACCAGCTCAGCAAGGTCAGCAGCGATGCAATCGCAAGGGCGAAATACATCGCGTCACTCAGCGCGGTGGCTCCGATATGCTGAAACGCCGGCATCCAGACAATCGCGAGCGTCAGCGGAATCGCGACCGCGCGCGGCAACTCACGCTGAAGAAACCTCGACAGCAACACCACGATGATGACCGACGCGAGAAGTGAAATCGCGACGGCCGTCCACACGCCGTGCGCGCCGACCAGGTGGGCGCCCGCTACCGCAACCGAGTAGCCCGGCGGCCAGTTCCGCAGAGGGACCCAGAGCGTCGAGTCCAGGCCGAAAATGGGGCGCTCGAGCAACCCGCGGCCGGCAACAATGCTGCTCGCCGTCTCCAGGTACGCGGCGGTGTCCCATTCGAACACCGATGACGGGCGGCGAAGCAGAACGGGCAAGAACGCGGCCCACGCGAGGACGCAGGCAACCGTAGCAGCGAGACTCGGTCTCGCTCGGTCGGAGACCGCTGGTGTTGCCTCGGCTGCCGCCATATGCGCACCCACGGGACGAGAATATGCGATGCGGGGTAACCGGCGGCGAAAGACCGGTCATGACCCGAGCGTGACGAATGACGACCGAGCGCCCTTAGTCCTCCACGACGTGCGTGGCAAACTGCTCCAGATATCCGCGCCATCGCGTTTGGTTGAACGTCATCCCTTCGACACAATCCGCGGCGCCGTACGCCATGGCGAGTGCGTGATGCGTGTTGTCGTGCGCGAACAATCCCTGACGTCCAAATGTGACGAGGTTCGGCGTGCCGTCGATCCACTTCGTGAGTGTCTCGAAGGGTCGTTCGTAACCCGTGCGATAGATGGGATACGCTTGCCGGAGCCGGCGGACCAGTCTCGCGGACGGCGCCACCGGCAGGGGGATGGCGGCGCGCGCGAGGTCCTCCGCGACAAGCGCGGCGAGCGCGTCGTCGTCCATTCCCCAGACCGCGTCGTCGACGTTGCAGGGCAGCTCGGCGCACAAAACCGTGCGCCCGTGCGGCTCGCTCGTCGCTGCATAGTTCTTGGGCTCCGACAGTCGCGTGATGCGCACGTCGGCCTGCGGGAAATAGTGCGCGTCGAACTCGGTGAAGCGGTCAGTGTCGAGGCCGAGGTACACGAGAATCATTGCGCGAAAAGCCATCGTTGACGCCGCAGATACGGCGTCGGGCGGAGCGCCGTCGCGGATGAGCCGCGGCATGAGCGTGACCGGAAGCGTGGACCACACATGATCGGCGGTGACCGAAGTCGGTTCGGCGCCGCGGCGCACGGAGATCAGCCAGCGCGCGTCCGGTGTACGCGTCAATGATTCGACACGCGTCTCCAGCATGATGGTCGCGCCCTTCGCCTGCGCTTCGCGCGCGTACGCCTCCGTGATCGAGCCGAATCCCGATCGCGGATAGTAGAACCGTCCGCCGCCGGGCGGTTTGAGGCCCGGCACCTGCGACGCGACTTTTTTGAGCAGCTTCGCGAAGGAGTTCGCGGAAACACGGCGTCTCGCTTGCGTGCCTGAGAGCTCCGACGGATCCGCGCCCCAGATTTTTCGCGCGTACGGAAAGTAGAAATCGCGGCAGATCGTTGGTCCGAGACTCGCCTGCAGCACGTCGGCGAACGATCCGTCCCCCTCCGCCGGCCGCTGAATGACCTTTCGCAACGCGTCGACGGCGACACCCGCGCCGAACGCAGGATCAACGCGACGGATGAGATCTGCGGGCTTGAGCGGAAAGTGAATCCAGCGATCGCGCAGCCGGATGCGGCCGTGCCGGGGGCGGTCGAGCAGGTCGTCGCCCAGCATCGCGCGGATATCCGCGAGAATGACGGGGTCGCACGCGGGGTGCAGGCGGTGACTTCCAAAATCCACGCGCTGGTCGCGCCACTCGAAGCTGCCCGCGTTGCCGCCGAGCGTGTTCTGTTGTTCGAGCAGCGTGACGTCCGCGCGATTGAGGCGGCGCAACTGGAATGCGGCGCCCGCGCCCGCGGGACCGCCACCGAGAATCGCGATATGTGGACGTGTCACGCGGCGTTCCAGCGTCCGCCCGGAAGATACAGATCCATCCACATGACGTAATTCAGCAGACCCCAGATTGCACGTCCGTGATCGACCCGTCCCTCCATGTGACGCGCGACGAGCGCGGAGACTGCGGCCGGATCGAACAGCCCCGTCGCAGCAATCCGCTCCGCGCCAAGGGTCGACTCCACCACGTCGCGCAGCTCGTGTCTGAACCACCGCGAGTACGGCATTTCGAGACCGACCTTTTTCTTGCCGACGATCGCCGGGGGCAGCATGCCCGCCACGGCCTGCTTCATGAGGTTTTTCTTCTTCAGCCCCGGCATCTTGATCGACGATGGCACGCGCGAAAGGAAGTCGACGAGATCGGGGTCGGTGAACGGCACGCGGGCTTCGAGGGAATGCGCCATGCTCATGCGGTCGTTCTTGATCATGAGATCATCGGGCAGAAACACCGACGCATCGATGCGCATGATCCGCGCGAGATCGTCCGGCGGACCGGGGCGGTCGAACCACGTCGTGAAATGGCGGTCGGGCGGCGCAGCGTCGGCGAGTGCCTCGCGCAGCCGCGGCGAATACAGTGCGCGCTTTTCCGCGTCGTTGAGCACGATGCGCCACCACATGTGTGCGCGCGCGGGGTCGCGATCGATGCCGCCGAGAAATCGCTTCAGCCTGAACTCGAGGCTCAGCTTCTTGTGGGAGACCGGCAGGCGGCGAATGAGGGGCGCCACGACGCCGTTGCGCACCCACGCAGGAGCGCGACGAGCCCACTGCGACGCCTTGAACGCCGAATAGGTCTCGTACCCCGCGAAGCACTCATCACCGCCTTCTCCCGAGAGCACGACTACGACGTCGTCTTTCGCCATTTCGCAGACGCAGTACGTTGGAATGGCGGAACCGTCAGCGTAGGGCTCGTCGATGAATCGGAGGTACGCCGGCAGCAGCTCGCGAACGCGCGCGGGCGTGACCACCACTTCCCGCGCGACCGTGCGGTACTGCTCCGCAACGATGCGCGCGTAGGGGAGCTCGTTGAAGCTCGGGTCCTCGAACCCCACCGAGTAGGTGTGCACCGGCTCGCTCGCGTGATGACTCATCATGGCAACGAGCGTCGATGAATCGAGGCCGCCGGAGAGCATCACACCCACCGGTACATCGGCAACGAGCTGCCGGCGCACCGCCTGCTCCATAAGCTCGCGCGCACCGCGAACGGCGTCGGCTTCGCGCACCGCGGGATCGACGAGGTACGACGGCTCCCAGAACGTGCCCGTCTTCGTGTCGCCGTGCACGTCGATCGTCATCCACTGTCCAGGCGGAAGCTCCTCGATGCCCCTGAAAGCCGACTGGGCACCGGGCACGTAATCGAACGTGAGGAAGTCGTGCAGCGCCTGGAGACTGGGCTCGGCCCGCACCGCTGGATCAGCGAGGATCGCCTTGATCTCCGATGCGAAGCGCACGCACGTCGCGTCGCGCTGAATGAAGAGCGGCTTCACGCCGAACGGATCGCGGAGCAGAAGCAGGCGCTTCGCGGCGGCGTCCCAGATGGCGAGTGCGAACATGCCGTTCAGATGCCGCGCCATGTCGACGCCGAGCTCCTCGTAGAGGTGCACGAGGACCTCGGTGTCGGTCGCCGAGCGGAAGACGTGTCCCTTCTCCCGCAGCTGAAACCGTGCCGCCAGCTCGCGGAAGTTGTAGAGCTCGCCGTTGTACGTGATGCGCACGCGGCCGTCCTCGTTCGCCATCGGCTGGTGGCCGGCACTCGAGAGATCGATCACCGACAGGCGCCGGTGCCCGAGCGCGACGAACTCGTCACACCACGTGCCGCGGTCGTTCGGCCCGCGGTGGGCGAGCGTGTCCGTCATGCGGTCGATCGGAATCGCCGACGTCTCGCGCGGCGAGCCTGCGAACCGCAACACTCCTGCAATCCCGCACATGGCTCAGCGGCCGCCGTCGGCCTGCGCAGCGGGCTCCACTGCATGGACGCCGTGCGACGGCGGCATGGGTCCGTGCTGTTGAATGATCCGGCGGATGACCCCGTCGGCCACGAGGCCGAGCACGCCGAGCTGAAGCGCGACGCTCAGCAACAACAACGAGGAGGTCGAGAGCACGGGGTATCCGAACACCGACGGGTGATCGTGCTGCGTCAGGAACGTCGCGACGTCGATCACGGCCTTTGTGATTCCCAGCGCGAGAAACGCGAGCGATGCCGGCAGGAACACGCGAAGGGGCTGGAACAGCATCGCCATTCGCAGCACCAGGATCATGAACTCCATGAAGTGCCACGGGGTGATCTTCGAGCGGCCCGTGCGCTTGAGGTAATTGATCGGCACGTACACCACGCGATAGTCGTCGCCGAGGAGGGCGAGCGTGATGGTCGTGGTGAAGGAAAAGCGGTTCGACAGCAGCGAGAAATACGGCAGCACTGTTTCGCGGCGGAACGCGCGGAGTCCGGAATTGAGATCCGGAATGCGTTGGCCGGCGATGTGATTCGCCAGCATGCCGAGCATCCATTTCGCGGGACGGCGGATGAGCGGGATGTTGACGTTGGCGCCGACGCGCGCGCCGACGACCATGTCCGCGCGCTCGAGCTCGGCGAGCAGCGTCGGGATGTGCTCCACCGGGTACGTGCCGTCGGCGTCCGTAATGAGAATGGTCTCGTACTTCGCCGCAAGAATCCCCGTCTTGAGCGACGCGCCGTACCCGCGATTGTTGATGTGCTTGATCCCGCGCGCGCCGGCAGCAAGCCCGCGCTCGAACGTGGCATCCGTCGAACCGTCGTCGACGACGATGATCTCGTGCGCGCCAGCGACGCGCGAGAGCATCTCGCGCAGGCTTCTGATTTCTTCGCCGATCGCCTGCTCTTCGTTGTACGCGGGCAGGACCACGCTGACCGCCGGACGGTATCCGGCGGCTGTCCCCTGTGCCTTGTCAGTCACTTCTGAAGGTGCGGGAGTGAGCCGCGAAGATAGCGACGCAGTTCGCGACTACCCAACAGGACAATTCTTGTCGCTTTGACGCAACAGCAGCTGCCTCATTGCTACATCAGGAGCCCGTCATCACCGAAATGTCGGTTCCGTCACAAACTTCGTAAACCATTTCATACCAATGTGTTACTACGTTTTCTCCGCGCGCTGGTACGGCACGGCGATTGCTCCTCGTGAAAATCGGAAAACGCGTGCGACAGGCCCGCGTAGGAGCTTGAGGCTCAAGGAAAAATGGCGACCCAATCGGGACTGACCACCCTCAGTACCACGGACGACCCACCCCCTGCCGGTTCATCCCGGCAGGCCACCTACCGCCTGCTCTGGGTCGCGACGCAGCTCGCCGGCCTCCTGCTCCTCATCCGCGCGTTCGAGATAGAATCGCGCGCGTTCTATTCGCTTGCCTGCCTCGCGTTCGGCGGGTTCGTCGTTCACGCTCTCCTTCCGGCGCGCCATCAGCTGCGGTTCTTCGGACTCCTGTCCGTTGCCTCGTTGTTTGTGGTGCTCGGACCGGTGGCCGGCGCGCTGACGCTCGGGATCGGCCTGATGCTGATCGGCATCTGCCACCTGCCGATTCGTTTTTCGCTGCGCATGCTCGCGTTGCTGGTGCTTGGCTCGGTGCTGATCTGGGGGCGCGGGCATGTGTCGGGATGGCGTGAGCTCGGCGCCGTCTGGCCGGTGCTGGCGTCGATGTTCGTGTTCCGCATTGCCCTGTACGCGTATTCCCTGCGGCACCGGGACGCCCCGTTCAGTCTCGAGTGGGCGCTCGCGTACTTCTTCATGCTCCCGAACGTCTGCTTCGCGCTCTTCCCGATCGTCGACTACAAGACGTTCGTGCGCACGCGGTTCGACGGGGAGCGCTTCGCGATCTACGAACGCGGCGTGCAGTGGATGTTGCGCGGCATCGTGCATCTCATGCTCTACCGCGTCGTCTACTACAACCTGGTGCTCGGCGAGCTGTACGTGAACGACCTCACGGATCTCGTCCGCCAGGTGGTCGCGACGTTCTTCCTGTACCTCAAGGTCTCGGGAATTTTCCACCTCGCCGTCGGTATGCTGTACCTCTACGGCTTCCGTCTGCCCGAGACGCATCACCTCTACTTCCTGTCGTCGAGCTTCACCGATTTCTGGCGGCGCATCAACATCTACTGGAAGGATTTCATGATGAAGCTGGTGTATTACCCCAGCTTCTTCCGCCTGCGAAAACTCGGCAATCGGACCGCGCTCTACGGCGCGACCGCGCTCGTGTTCATCGTCACGTGGGCGCTGCACGGTGTCCAGTTCTACTTCGTGCGCGGCGAAGGTTTGTTCTCCCGGCGCGACGTCGCATTCTGGGGGCTGTTTGCCGTGCTGGTCCTCGCCACGACCTGGTGGGAATCGCGCGAAGGCCGCGTGCGACAGGCAAAGCGTCCGGGGTGGAGCGCGCGGCGCGGCGCGGCAACGGTCGCCACGTTCGTAGCAATCGCAATCCTGTGGTCACTCTGGAACGCGGAGTCGTTCCGCACGTGGGTCTTCATGTACAGCCGTGCGCAATACGCCTCGGTTGGGAGCGTCGCCCTCGTCATCGGCCTCGCCGGCGCCGCGTTCGTGCTCACGGGATTCTCATGGGGCAGTGACAAGCTCGCCGCGTTCCCCTCTGCACCGGCGCCCGTGGCCGCCTATGGCCGGCGCGCATCCGCCCGCCTGGCGTTCATGCTCGGGGTGGGAGTGCTCGCACTCCCGGCGGTCTCGAAAAACCTCACGCCGGATGTCGGCGCCGTCGTCGCCAACCTGCACGGCGTGGGCCTTCCGATCGTGGGCGAGGCCGGTGCAAACATCGGCTACTACGAATCACTGCAGCCGAGCAGCGCCGACGCCCGGGGTGAATGGCACCTCGCCAGGGCAAAGCCGGAAGCGCGGTTCGACACGACCGCGATGTACACGCCGCGTGACGGGTTCCTGCTGGACGGGCTCCGTCCCGACGTGCACACCACATTCCTCGGCAAGCCGTTCACGACCAACCGCTGGGGCTTCCGCGGTCGTGACTATGCCCTGGAAAAACCGGCCGGCGTGTATCGCATTGCGCTGCTCGGCGCGTCCGACGTGATGGGCTGGGGCGTGGGCGACAATGAGACATTCGGCGCGGTGCTCGAGGCGTCGCTCGACTCGTCCGCGGCGCGCTCGGGCCGCCGCGTGGAAGTGCTGAACTTCGGGATGTCCGCGTACAGCCTGCCGCAGCGCGCGTATGTCGCGCAGGAGCTCGCGATGAAGTTCAAGCCGGACCTGATTCTGCTGTCCGCAGAGGCGTACGAGTTGCCGTTCTATCGGTTCGAGCTCGAACGCGTGTTCGAACGGCACACGCCGATTCCCGACGCCAAGCTCGCTTCGATCATCGAGCACGGCGACGTGAACCACTCGGCGAAAGGCATCGACCTGCTTCGCGAGATTCGTCCGCTGAGCCCCGCGATGACCACGCGCGTTCTGGCGTGGGTGTCGGAAATGGCGCGGCCAGCCGGCGCGGCAGTCGCCGTCATCTCGCTCAAGCTGCCGGAGCAACGCGGTGACGGGACGCTCGAACGGCTGCGCGGGTACGTGGCAGACGCGGGACTCCCGCTACTCGATTGCGCGGACGTGTGGCACGGGCGTAACCCCGAGTCGCTGTCCGTGGGCGGCGCTGACCTTCATCCGAACGCAGCGGGGCACCGGCTGATTGCGGGGTGTGTCGAGGAGAAGCTGCGCCTGAACGCGGCGTATGCACGTCTCCCGGTCGGGCCCGCGAACAGCATCGCCGCGAGCATGGCATCAATCACTTCGCGTCAACACCTGCAGTAAGCGGACGCGTCAGCGTCCGTCCGAAAGGCCGGCGCGCGAAAAATCGAACCAGCCGCCGGAGCGCGCGCGGTATTCCGAGAAGAACTCGGTGCGCTTGATATGAATGCGCCCGCTGGTCATCGCATCGGCGCAGTCGCGCGCAGGTAACGCGAGGCGCTCCGGCGCGCGGCCCTGCAGCAGCACGGCGTACACGGGCGTCGCCCAGTGATATAGCGGCGTCCCGGCGACCCACTTCACCGATTCGAGCGCGACGCACGGCGTGGGAGACGTCGCCATTTCGTCGCGCAGCCGCCGCTGGAGCGCGGACCAGACTGACGCTTGTACCACCACCACCACCGCGAACGCGAAGCCGGCGGCGTTCGTGAGCGTTCGGCGGTGGGCCGCTTCGTCTTCGCCGATGTCGATCGCGTGCGCGCACTCCCACGCCGCCGTGAGCATGAACGGCATCACACTGAACAGAGCGAGCTCACGGTAGTCGAGCGCCGCACGCCATTCGGACGGGTCCCGCGCCCACAGGAGCAGAAGCAGGACGGCGACGCCCATGAGCGTGAGCTCCACGTCCCGCGTTCGACGCGCCACCGCGTCCGGCGGCGATCGGCGCCGCGCAATCATCAGCAGCAACACGACCCACCCCGCGAGCACGACGAACGCGGGAATGCCGGCCGCGCCCGCGTTGAAGTGGGCCACCTGATCCGCGACCGACATCTCTCCCCGTTCGTACGGCGAGCGCTGCGCGAAGAACAGAACGGTCTTGAGCGCGGCGAGCACCACAAATCCGGCGCCGAACGCACGCAACAGTTTCGCGCGTTCCGGCGCATGGCGTGCCGTCACGAGAGCCGTGAGTGCAGCCAGCAGGAAATACGGCGCCGCAACCGGATGCACAAAGAACAACAGACCCGCGCTGACAACGACGATCGCAATGGCGCGGCGCGGCAACGCGGAGGCAACGCCAATGAGAATCGGCCAGAACAGTGGAATGGCGACCATCGACTCGCCGACGGCGAAGATCCAGCCCGGCAGAACAGCGGTGGCAGTGCCGATCGCCACCCACACGAACGCTGACCGGCGTTGCCTGGGAAGGATCCACCAGCATGCCGCCAGCGACAGCACTGTGACCGAGCCGTACGCGAAGCTGAAGATCAGCGCAAGGACGCGTACGTTCGACGTCACGTGGCTCGCAAGCAGCACCGGATACTGCAGCAGGGCGTCCGAATACCGGTGATCCGGCAGGTACGGGCGCTGCAGGTCGAGCACCTTGTAGAGGTACCAGCTCCCATCGTAGGACAGCGCGGTGGTGCAACGTGCCGCGAACACACATGCCACCACAACCATGCCGAAGAAAAGCGCCATTCCGCTCCCACGTTTGCCGGCGAACTCGGCGTAATCCTATCCAGTATTCGCGGGAACTCTGCCGGGAGTTCCGTTTGGATGACTGCGCAGTTACTCGGTTAGTTTGGCACCCGCGCCACGCGACGCTCGCAACCAGCCGCAGAACCGGTTTATCCCCTCCTCAATCGTAACGCGAGGAGAGTACCCGAGCGCACCTGAAGCGTTGGTGACGTCCGCGCACGTCAGAGGCACATCACCCAACTGATCCGGCTGACGGTCGATGATTGCACGCGTTCCGAGCGCCCCTTCGAGCAATTCCACCAGCCGTTTCAGCGTCGTCGTGCGGGCACCCCCGAGATTGTAGACTCGGTGCCCCTCCGTCGTCCCACCCGGTGCGGTGGAATCGAGCGCGGCAACCACGCCGTCCACGATGTCGTCGATGTAGGTATAGTCGCGCGCGGTCTCGCCGTCACCGAATACCTGGACAGGCCGGCCGTCCAGAATGCTGCGCGCGAAAAGATGGATGGCCATTTCCGGTCGCTGGCGGGGCCCGTACACCGTGAAGAACCGCAGTGACGCGACGGTCATGCCGGCGATCGACGCATACAGATCGCAGAGCAGCTCGCCGGCGCGCTTCGTGGCCGCGTAGGGCGATGCGGGGTGCACCGCAGGATCGCTCTCCCGGAACGGCACTTCGTTCCGCACACCGTACACCGACGATGACGATGCGAACACGAGGCGGCGCATGGCGCGCGCGCGCATGGCCTCGAGCAGAATCACTGTTCCATCGACGTTGACTTTCGAGTACCGAAGCGGCTCGCGGAGGGAAGGCCGGACGCCGGCGAGCGCCGCCAGGTGCACCACGGCGTCCACTCGCCCGCCGTCGAGCAGCGCGGAAACGGCGTCCGCGTCGAGGATATCGCCCCGCACAAATTGCAGCGCACCCGCTCTCGCGTGGGTCCGAACATGCGCGAGATTCTCTTCGTGCACGGCGGCGGGATACAGCGTCTCGTCGAAATTGTCGATGGCGACGATCTCGTCGCCGCGGCTGAGTAGCCGCTCGGCGACGTGCGAGCCGATGAATCCGGCCGCGCCCGTCAGCAGGACGCGCATGGGACCCGGCGTGCCGTGCAATTCGGCTGCATGCGCTGAAGATACTGCGATGCCATGACGCAGCCTCAAGCGCCCGTTACCTTACGCCACACCACGACCGCCCTCGCGGCGATCGTGTTCGTCATGACGACTGTTCCCGCCCCGCACATCGCTGTGGACGCGCGCGTCACCCCGGAGCGTTGGGGTGGTGTCGCCCATTTTGTCCGGTCGCTGGTGGAAGGCCTCGGACACCTGGGGGATGGATCCGAGCGCTTTTCGGTCGTCGTTGCGGACGACGCGCAACGCGCGTGGATCGAACCGCACATCGGCGAGCGGCAAACCCTCGTGGACGCGCGGGTCATTCCCCGCGCCGGCGCGGCGCCGGCGGGTCCATCCGCGCCGCGGGGCGTGCGGGCGCTGCTTCGCGATGCCGTGCGGGGTGTGGGCCGCCGGGTTTTCGAAAACGGCGACCCGCCCGACGCGCCGCGGGCCGAGGTGTCCGACGGATTGTTCGAAAGCCTCAGGTGCGACGTCCTCCACCTTCCGACCCAGCGGTTCGTCGTCTGCGCGACGCCCACTGTCTACAATCCGCACGACCTGCAGCACCTCCACTATCCGCAGTTCTTCTCCGCCGCGGAGATCGAGAGACGCGAAGCCGTCTACCGCACGGGATGCCAGCTCGCGCGGTGTGTCGGCGTCGGCTCGAAGTGGGTGTTCGACGACGTCGTGTCGTCGTACGCGGTGGATCCGCGGCGCGTGCAGGTCATTCCCGAGGGCGCGCCCACGCAGTTCGCCGCCGCGCCCGATGCCGCGGCTCAGCGCGCGGTCCGTGAGAAACTCGGGCTGCCGGAATCGTTCATTCTGTACCCGGCCGTCGCGTGGCCGCACAAGAATCACATCCGCTTGTTCGAAGCGCTGCGCGCATTACGGGACGGCGGTCTCACCATTCCGCTCGTGTGCACGGGCGCGCCGTTCGCACCGTTCTGGCCGGCGGTGCAATCGAGCCTCGCTTCGCTCGAATTGGGCAGCCAGGTGCAGTTCCTTGGCTTTCTCCCCGAGCACGAGCTCACGGCCGTGTTCGGACTCGCGCGTGCGCTCGTGCTCCCCAGCCTCTTCGAAGCAAGCAGCCTGCCGATCTTCGAAGCGTGGCGCGCCGGACTCGCGGTGGCGTCGACGAACGCGACCGCCCTCCCGGAGCAGGTCGTGGACGGCGCCCTGCTGTTCGATCCCCTGGACGTGGCGTCCATTGCTGACGCCGTACAGCGCATCTGGACGGACGCCGAGCTGCGGACCGCCCTCATTGGGCGCGGCGCGGCGCGACTCCGCGCGTTCGACTGGCGGCAGACCGCCCGCGGCTATCGTGCGGTGTACCGCCGCATTGCCGGCGTGCGACTGACCGACGAAGACCGCTGGCTGCTGTCGTGGACATCGATGGCGGATGCCGGTTCCGCCCCCCCGCCCTCCGTCCGGGAACACCGCGCGTGAAGCTCGTCGCGCCGTTCGGATTCTACGGCGCTGGAAACATCGGCGACGAGTCGACGCTGCAGGGGTTCGCCCGGCTCCTCGGATCGTTTCCGGGCCGCAACCACGCATGGGTGGCGTCGCGAGATCCCGCGCACACGCGCCGCGTCGAACGCGCGTTCGGCTATTTCCGCGCGGAGTCGCAGGACTGGCGCAGACGCTGGGCGTGGATGACCGGCAATGCAGTGGTCTTCCCCGGTGGCACGCCGGTCATGGACGCTCTCGGCCGGTGGCCGTTCAGCGAGCTGGTTCCGCTCATCGAGCGCGCCAGAGTGGAATCCAAGCCGATCGCGTTCGTCGGCACCGGCACCGAGCGTTTGCGCAACGCGGATTCCCGGCGGATCATGGCGCAGGAAATCATTCCCCACGTGACGCAGTGGACGGTGCGGAGCACGCGCGACCGCGACCGGTTGCTGGAGTACGGTGTCGATCCTTCCGCCGTCACGCCCACGGCCGACCTCGCCTGGCTGCTCGATGCAGCGCCCGTCGACACCGGGCGTGCGATGCTCGAACGCCTGGGCGTCGACGTGTCACGCCCACTCGTTGGCGTCAACGTCAACATCGAGCACTTCGTGCGTGAGCAGCAGCCGCATTTGCTCACGGCGATCGCCGCGTTCCTCGATGGGCTCGTCCGGTCGCGCGGCGTTCATGTGATTTTCCTCTGCAACGAAGTCCGCGACGGCAGCACGTACGATCTCGCCGCGAGCCAGGAGCTGATCGCATCCATGGCACAGCGGGAGGCAACGACGATCGTTCCGAACGAGTATTACGCCCCGCAAGTGATGCTGTCCCTGATCGGCTGCTGCCGCGCGACGGTCAGCACGCGATACCACTTCTGCCTTTTCTCCGCGCTGCAGCGGGTGCCGTTTCTCGCCGTGCAGCGCTCGGACAAAGTCGCGGATCTGTGCAGCGATCTCGGGTGGCCGCATGGCGTCGGCCTTCCGGAGCTCGGCGCCGAACGGCTTGCGCAGGAATACGCGGCGATCGATGCCGGGCACGGCGCGCTGCGCGAACAAATGGACCGGACTGTGCTCGAGATGCGCCGCCGGTCAGAGACGAATCAGATCGCGTTGCGCCGGCTCGCCGAGCGCATCGGTCGCTGATCGCGGCGGGTCAGACGATGTCCGCGAAGTTGCGTTCCTGGCGCCGGAAATACACCGATCCGGCAGCGAGCGCGATGAGCACCAGGGCCGCGCTCGTCGCGACTGTCCCCGGCGACGGCGGCGCCGTGCCGAGCAGCGCCCACCGGAAGCCTTCGAGCGCTCCGCCCACGGGATTCAGCGAGTACAGTGTGCGCCACCGTTCCGGGATCATCGCCGCCGAATAGAGCACCGGCGAGCCGTACATCCAGATCTGTGTGACGAACGGCAGCGCATGTCCCACATCGCGGTACCGGACGTTGAGCGGCGCGAACCAGAGCGAGCACGCGAGGGCCGTCAGCCAGAGCAGCAGCACGAACACCGGCGCGAACACCACGTGCCACGTCGGCGCGATGCCGTACCACGCCATCAGGCCGAGGAGAATCACGAGCGACAACACGAAGTCGACGAGCGGCGTCGTGCACGACGCGAGCGGAATCAGCACGCGCGGGAAGTACACCTTCGTGAGCAGGGACGCGTCGGTGACGAGGCTCGTTCCGCCGCGCGACAGGGCCTGTGAGAAAAACGTCCACGGCACGAGCGCGCTGAAGGCGAACACGGGATACGGCACATTGTCCGACGGCAGCTGCGCGAGCTTCCCGAAGATGACCGTAAAGACGAGCATTGTGAGGAGCGGCTGCAGGACCACCCAGCCGACGCCGATCGCGGCCTGCTTGTAGCGCACCTTGATCGAGCGCCAGCAGAGAAACGCGAACAGCTCGCGTGAGTGCCACACCGGCGACAACGCGATGCCGGCCCACGCGCGCGACGGCGCGATATGCGTGACATCGCTGCGCATCGTCACGGAACGCTGCTCATCTGCCAGTTCATGCGCATGCGAATGAGGCCGACGCGCCCGTCAGCGGTATGACCGCCAACACCGCCGACATGCTCGAGCGTGAGGCGGAGCGCACGGTCGAGGAAGAAATGGCTCTGCTGCATGGGTGTATCCGAGCCGATCGAGACGAAGAACTGTCCCGTGTTGAGCAGCTCGCCCGGAAACTCGCAACGACTCACGTACCTCCCCGGCGCGCGCTCGAGATCCTCGGGCAGAACGTCCAGGTCCTTCGTCGCCAGGAGCGGCGTGCCGTCGCGCCCCAGCAGGGTGACGCCAATCCGGAGTCCCGACGACTTCCTGAGAATCCGGTACTCGATGTCGACGTGAAACGGGTAGCGCGCATCGGGCGCGGTCGTGATTTCATCGCGATGATTCACGATCCGCGCGCCAAGCAGCCGGATGTACTCCGATCCCGGCGCCGTGTCGTCATCGGGGAAGACGAGCACGCCGACATCCTGGGTGCCCCCGGTCCGCGAGAGATACGTGCCCACGACATCGGCCGCGGGCCCGTATGCCTTGAGAACGCCGCGGTCGAGCCAGATGCATGTGCGGCAGAAGCGGCTGATCGCGCCGAGGTTGTGACTCACGAACAGCACCGTGCGCCCCACACCCGCCACTTCCTCCATCTTGCCCAGACACTTCCGCTGAAAGTTCGCGTCGCCGACGGCGAGCACTTCATCGAGCAGCAGGATCTCGGATTCGAGGTGGGCCGCGACCGCAAACGCGAGGCGGAGGAACATGCCGCTGCTGTACCGCTTCACCGGCGTGTCGATGAACCGCTCGACCTCAGCGAAGGCGACGATCTCGTCGAACTTCCGCCGCGTCTCGGCGCGGCGCATGCCGAGAATGGCCCCGCTCAGATAAATGTTCTCGCGCCCGGTGAGCTCGCGGTCGAATCCGGTGCCGACTTCGAGCAGCGATCCCACGCGGCCGTGGATGTCGGCCGTGCCTTCGGTTGGCTCCGTGATGCGCGAAAGGATCTTGAGGAGCGTGCTCTTTCCAGACCCGTTGCGCCCTACCACGCCGACGACGTCGCCCGCGTTGACGTCGAAGCTCACGTCGCGGAGTGCCCAGAAAAGATCTGCGGAGTCGCGGGACCCGCCCCGCCCTAGCAGCGCCTTGACGCGGTCGACCGCTTCGTCGCGAATGCTGTCCGAGCGCGGACGGGCGCCCGGGACGAAGTACTGCTTGGACAGACCCGCCGCGCGTATCGCCGTTAGCGACACGCCGGCATCCTTGCCTCGTTCCCGCGCACTATCGCTTTTGCGGTACGGGCGGCCAGATCACCACGCCCATCTCGGCAAACGCCTGCGTCGTGGCGTCAGGTGCGGGGTCGCCGACGGTGTGGCGGAGTACCCACCCAGCGCCGAGACCCGCGATGGTCACGACCTGCGTCACCAGATGCAGCGGCAGAGCGGCGACGGCAAACGCGATGCTGCGCCGCGATGCAAGAAACCGCAGCAGGTCGGCGCTCACGAGGGTGAGCAGCGTCGCCCCGGCGATGAGCGGCCACGCGACCGGGAAGTTGAAGATCGCAGCAGCGGCTATTCCGGCGATCATCAGCAGTGCACTCGCGATTGCGCCTGGCCCGGCGAGCACGTGCAGGGCGTGTCCGCGGCCGCGGCGACGGGTAGCGGCGTAGCCGAGATACTGCGTCAGCAGCACACCGTCCGACCATGCGGCGCGAATGACATCGCGCAGACGCAGTGACGACATCCGCGCGACGGGCAAGTCGGACTGCAGGAGCACACGCTGCCCGATCCGCTGCACGCGCTGGCCGAGGTCCAGATCCTCGAGGCTGGGCCTGCGGAACACCCACTCGTTGTACATCCCCACGCTCATCAGCACGTTGCGCCGCACGGCACCGCACGCGTCGCTGAACAGCGCACCGAGCCCGCCATGACGGCGCGCCCCGTACTGCTGAAGCGCGCTCCAGTACTGCGCCGCGACGCCGCCGTCGGCGGTAGAGCCGTCGTTCGCGGCGCAGACGGCACCGAGCCCGCTGTCGTCATCGAACGAGCTGAGGAGCCGCTCGAGCGTGTCGCGCTGAATCTTGACGTCGGCGTCGACGAACACCACGACGTCGCCTCGGGCGGCCTCGGTGCCGCGGTTCCGCGCGTACGCCATCCCGCGCGAGCGACCCGTCAGCCGGACGACTGTGTCGGCGTGCCGCGCGCCCACCGTCGATGACCCATCGGTGCTTCCGTCATCGATCACGATCAACTCGTAGGATTCGCGCGGGATACTGCTCGCGACGATCGCCGAAAGGGTCGCGTCGAGAACGTTGGCCTGGTTGTGGACGGGGACGATCACCGAAACGGCGGGGGCCGGAGCCGGAGCACGGTCGCGCTCGGAGAGCGCTGAGGCGCTCGCGGGCGCGCCGCCGACGAGAGCGACGATGTCACCGGTCGCCTGGCCCATGGCCAGCAATCTGAGGTCTCCGTCGCTGGTGCCGCTGGGCGCGATCAGGAACTGCGCGGCCGGGAAGCGGGCGTGGATGGCCGCGAGATCAACCGGCTGGCCTGCACACGCGACGATGACCTCGCAATCCCACTGCGTCCAATCGCCCACACGGCCCAGCATTCGCGACGGCAGGAAGACGTGCTCGCCGGACATGACCACGATGAGCGTGCGTGCGGGTTCCTTTTTCGCGGCGGCAAAGCCGAGCGCGCTGCGGAATGGCGTCAGCGACGCAGGTCGCGGTGCCGAAATCGGCACGAGGCGACTGCCACCCGGTGTCGTCCTGAAGCTTCGGGGGCGATCCTTGTCGTAGGCCATATCGTGAGGACGAAGAGCGTTCCGCAACCGAGGGCGCGCGGTCAGCCCGGCTCGGCGGAGAATAGCGCGTGGCGTGCGTCGCAGCAATGCGCGAACGCATATTCTGTCATCGTGTTATCACATCTCGCGCACCGATGAGATTTTTCGCCTGGATACTCGCGGCATCGCCGGTGATTGTGGCCCTGTATGCGTACGCTGCGTATCCGCTTGTGCTCTGGCTGATGTCGCGCAGAACGCAGCTCGCTCCGCCCGCACCGTCGGAACTGCCGCTCGTCACGGTCGTCATTCCGGCCTACAACGAGGCAGCCCAGATCCGTGGGTCGATCGAAGCGTTGCTCGCTCAGGATTACCCGGCGGAGAAACGTCAGATCCTCATCGTGTCCGATGGCTCGACGGACGGGACGGACGACATCGTGGCCGGCTACGCCGGCCGGGGTGTGGAGCTCCTCCGGCTGGCGGGGCGAGGCGGAAAGACGGCCGCGGAGAACGCCGCGTGCGAGCGGGTTCGCGGCGAGATCGTGGTCAATTCCGATGCATCGATTCGGCTGCATCCCGGGGCGCTGAGCGCGCTGGTGGCGAACATGGCGGATCCATCGGTCGGCGTGGCGTCGACGCGCGATGTGAGCATCGACAGCGCGGCGGGAGCAAACGCGACCGAGGCCGGCTACGTCGGCTACGAAATGCTGGTCCGCGACCTCGAAACGCAAACGGGCGGCATCGTCGGCGCATCGGGGTCGGGCTACGCGATTCGCCTCGCGCTCCACAGGCACCCGGTGCGCGCGGACCTGAGTCGCGATTTCTCGGCCGCGCTGACCGCACGTCTCCACGGTTACCGGGCGGTGTCGGTGCACGACGCCGTCTGCTATGTGCCGCGGACCGGCTCGCTCCGGGCGGAGTACCGCCGGAAGGTGCGCACCATTCGGCGCGGCATGCAGACACTGATCGCCAACCGGCGGCTCCTGAACCCGCTGCGTTACGGCTTCTTCGCGGTCAAGCTCTTCAGTCACAAGCTGTGCCGTTGGCTCGTTCCGGCGCTCCTCGTGCCCGGTGCGATCGGACTTGCGCTCCTGGCCGCGAACGAGCGCTGGGCGCGAGTCCTGCTGGCGTTCTCGCTGGCCGGCGCGGGCGTCGCGGTCATCGGCGCCTTGTGGCCCGCCGACAGAAAACTCCCGCGACTTTTGTCGGTCGTCACGTTCGGTGCGGCCGCGAATCTCGCGGTCGTGCACGCGCTGGTTCGCGTGCTCCGCGGTGGACGCACGGACGCCGTGTGGGAGCCCACGCGGCGTCCGGCCGCGCCCACGCAAACCTGAGCTAGTGCCGGTTGCTCAGGCCGATCGCGACGGACAGCAACGCGAGCGAGATCTGGATGTAGCTGAGAATGTTTCGCTCGGACCGCCTGGCGACGAAGACTTCGTCGCCTTCGCGCATGTAGAGCTGGTCGACGGTCGTGCCGTCCGTGAGCGCGCGCCGCGTCGCGACTTCGTCGATGATCGTGGTGGTGCCGCGCCGCACGAGGACCTTGTCCGTGTTCGCGTCCGCCGCGTAGCCGCCGGCAATGATGATGAGATCGCTGAGCTTGTTCTCCGGCGACACCGAAAAAAAGTTCGAGCGGAGCACGCGGCCGGTGATCGAGACGGCGATCAGCGACGTCGCGCGCACCGCGAACGCGGATGTATCCCGGTAGAGCGCGCCAAGAAAGTGTCGCTGGATGGCGGACGTGAGCTCGGAGCGCAGCACGCCTGCCAGCTGCAGCGGCCCGATGGTGACGCGGGGAAAGATCACCACGCGACCGGGTTGCACGACGAGCGTGTCACCCTGCGGCGCCGCTGCGAGCGCCGCAGGGTTGCCGAGCGGAACGATGGCAACCACGATGCGATCGCCCTCGTTGAAATCGCCGCGCTGGAGACGCGTATTGATCGCGGCGACTTCCGCGGTGCGGTGCTGGGACTCGGCCGCGCGCGCGGCGGCCGTGAGTGCCTGGCGGGAATCCAGCAGCCGCACGGGCGGGTTCCCGGCCACGGACTGCGCCTGGGTCTTCGCGCCTCCTTGCGCAGCAAGGGGGGTTGCGAGGAAAATGGTGGCGACGAAAAGCAGCCGGGCGTTCACGTTGGCGAGCTCGGTGCGCGCAGTGCGGAGAAGAAACACGAATATAGTGTCCGTGACTGAGAGGTTATGCGGAGGAGACGCTCGACACTTTGATGCGTTTCCGCCACAGGTGGTGCGTGTCTGAACAAAAGATGACAGACGATGATCACACCTAACTCAATGTGATACAAAGACTTGAATCATGAGACACCCGTATCGCGCGCGGAATGGAAGATGCTGGATGGCAGACTATGCACAACGGCCTGAACCGCTGGGGGACTGACAACGTGCGCATTCCGCGCGTTGCCGCTGTTAGACCCCGCTGCCCCTCGCAGGGATCGAAGGCGTGAGCGGATTGAACGGCGCGTGGCCCTATTCACGGCTGCGCCGTGAGCTCGCCGTGAGCCCCAGGCGTTGGCTCGTCACCGGCGTCGCCGGGTTCATCGGCTCGAATCTCCTCGAGGAGCTGTTGTCCCTCGGCCAGACCGTGGTCGGCCTGGACAACTTCTCGACGGGCCGCCAGGAAAACCTGGACGACGTCATGTCGTGCGTCGGGGAGAACGGCAGCCGGTTCGAGCTCATTCGCGGCGATATCCGCGACATCGACGCCTGTCGCGACGCCTGTCGCGGCGTCGACTACGTGCTGCACCAGGCGGCGCTGGGCTCCGTGCCCCGTTCGCTGGACGATCCCGCGACGACCAACGCCGTCAACGTCGACGGTTTCGTGAACATGCTCGTCGCTGCGCGCGAGCAGCGCGTGCGCCGCGTCGTGTACGCCTCGTCGTGCGCGGTGTACGGGGACTCGTCCGCGTTGCCGCTGGATGAGCACAACACCGGGCAACTCCTCTCGCCGTACGCGGTTTCGAAACTGACCAACGAGTTGTATGCGGGGGTTTTCCAGCGGGCGTACGCACAGCAGCTCGTCGGACTTCGCTACTTCAACGTGTTCGGCAAGCGCCAGGATCCTTCGGGCGCCTACGCCGCCGTCATCCCTCGCTGGATTGCCAACTTGCTCACCGGCGTGCGCTGTGAGATTCACGGCGACGGTGAGACGAGCCGGGATTTCTGCTACATCGCGAATGTCACGCAGGCCAATCTGCTCGCGGCGCTCACCGAGCGCTCCGATTCAGGGGGCTCATACAACGTCGCGTGCGGTCGCGAGACCACGCTGAACGAGTTGTACCGCATGCTGCGTCTTGGCCTCGCCGGGTACGAACCGTCGATCGCTGCGGTGCAGCCGATCTACGGGCCGGACCGTCGCGGCGACATTCGCCGTTCGGTTGCGGATATTTCGCGGATTCGTCGTCAACTCGATTACGAACCCACACACAGCACTGCGCAGGGGCTCGGGGAAGCACTCGAGTGGTACGTAGCGCATACCGTCGAGCAACATCCCGCCGTCAGTGCGGCGGGCTCCCCGAACTAGCCACCTTCTTTCCTGGTTTTCATGGCGGACTCCTCCCCACAACCGGTTCTGCTCATAGCCACTGAAGGCGAGTGGGCCGGTCGTTCGCTCGAGAGCGTCCTCGCGGGTCGCGGATACGCCGTGCTGCGCACACAAAGCGGCCGAAGCGCGTTGCAGCTCGCGCATCGTGCCCGCCCCGACGCGGTCATCATCGACGAGAACATGCAGGAAATCAGCGGCATCGAGCTCTGTCGGCGGCTTCGCAATGACCCAACGTTCGACGCAGCCACGCCGGTGATCATGATGGCCGGTGCGCCGGGGTCGATGTCCGATCGCGCGGAAGCGTACGCCGCGGGCGCGTGGTCCGTCGTGACGCATCCGCTTGACACCGACGTCCTCCTGCACGAGCTCGCGACGTTCATCCGCGCAAAGCGCGCCGTTGCCGCCGCCGAGCATCGTTCGCTCATCGATCCCACGACCGGCCTGCTGAATCCGGTCGGGCTGGAGCGGTGGGTCGAGCAGCTGGCCGCGCGAGCGGCGCGTAACCATGAGCCCCTCGCGTGCGTGGTGCTCAATGCGCCTTCCGCGGCGGGAGCCGGGAACGAGGACGACCTCGCGGCGGTTGCCGCCGCATTCGTCGAGTCATCGCGCGGGCATATCCGTCGTTCGGACGTCGTTGGGGTCACGAGCGAAGGGCAGCTCGCGGTCATCGCGCCCGATACGAACGATGTGGGCGCGGTCGGCCTCGTCGAGCGCCTCCGCAAGGCGATTGAGGAAGGCGCCGCCGCCGAGCTCCCAGGCCAACGCGACGCGATGGGATTCCACGCCGGCTACTGCGCAATCGATGACTTCAGCCGGTCGGACGTCTCCGCCGGTGAGCTGCTTGCCCGCGCCACTCGCGCGGTCGACCACCTCAACCGCCTCCCCAATGGCGTGCTGACCCTCGGCTTTGACGATTTGCCCGTCAGCTGAGCGGCGATATCCTCACTGTGCGGGCGAGCGGCGCGTTCACGACGCGCCGCTTTTTCGTTTTCAGGGGTACCGTCACATATGTCGCACGAAAGCAACAAAGTGTGATGCGTCGCACTTGACTTAGCAGTCCATGGTCAGGATGCTTCACTCAAAGAACCTGTCACTTGCGGCAGCAAAAGCTGTGTTGAGCAGTCGCCACACCACGTCGCGATTTCCTGCAGACACGGCTGTTTTTTGTTGCTTTGCTGCCGCGCTTCTGCTTGGGCGCCCGATGCGGTGGGCGGGCCCGAAGCGAGGTTCGAAACGCGCTCCCCTGAGGTTACACGGTACGAAATGACAACCCGCCTGCCGCTCAATACTGACGCCGCGAGCCCGGATCCCATTGATGCTGCCGCCACGCCCGATCCCCGGGTGCTGCAAGCCGGGCAGCGATCAGGTGTTCGCGTGCTGGTGATCGATGATGACCGGTCCATCCGCGAGGGATGCACCGGTGCGCTCGAAGCCGAGGGCTACAGCGTCGAGGCGCACGGACGCAGCGATGATCTCCTCGGCCTCGTGCGCCGCGCGCGGTTCGACATCGCACTCGTTGACCTCTACATGACGCCGGTTCCGGGCATGGAAATCCTGCGGTCCATTCTGGCCGTGCGGCCGGACGCGATCGTCGTGATGATGACCGGCAATCCGAGCGTCAATTCCAGCGTTGAGGCGCTGCGCGGCGGCGCGTGGGACTATTTGCCGAAGCCATTCTCTGCGTCACACCTGCAGATCCTCGTTGGCCGCGCCGCGTTTTCCCTGCAGCACGACCGCGAGACGGCACGCGAGCGCGCGGCGATGCGCGAAGACGGCGCGGGTCCGGGTGAGATGTCGCTCCTCGGAGCGTCGCCGGAGTTCCGCAAGGTCGTGGATCTCGCACGGCGCGTGGCGCGCACGAACGCGTCGGTCATGCTGATCGGGGAAAGCGGCACGGGCAAGGAGCTCATCGCGCAGTTCATTCACAAGAACAGCGCCCGTGCCCGAAACCCCCTCGTTCCGCTCAACTGCGCCGCGGTCCCGGAGCACTTGCTCGAGTCGGAAATGTTCGGCCACCGCAAGGGTTCATTCACCGGCGCGGACCGCGACAAGGTCGGTCTCATCGAAGTCGCGCACGGCAGCACGTTTTTCCTGGACGAGCTGACCGAAATGCCGCTCACGCTTCAGGCAAAGTTGCTGCGCGTGGTGCAGGACGGCGTGCTCCGCCGCGTCGGCAGCGAGAAACCCGATGCCACGGTGGACGTGCGTTTTCTCTCGGCCACCAATCGCGATCCGCGTGCCGCGATCGCGTCGAAGCACCTGCGCGAAGATCTCTTCTACCGCCTGAACGTCTTCCCGATCAACCTGCCTCCGTTGCGTGAGCGCGCCGAAGACATCCGTGTGCTCGCCGAACACTTTCTCGCACGGAGCTGGGTTCGTCATCACTCGCTGCGCGAGGACCCGCCGCGGTTCAGTGAATCCGCGCTCGAGCGGCTGCAAGCGTGCCCGTGGCGCGGCAACGTGCGCGAGCTGCAGAACGTGGTCGAGCAGCTCGCCGTGCTCGCCACGCCGGGCGCGTCAATCTCCCCGGACGAAATCACGCTGCACGACTCGCCGAACGAACCGCAGGCCCGCGCCAGCATGCCGACCGCGCTCCTGGACGATGCGTATCACGTCGCGAAGGAGCGCGTGCTCGCGAACTTCGAGAAGGAATACCTCACGCGTCTCGTCTCCCGTGCCGGGGGCAACATGTCGCGCGCCGCGCGGCTCGCGAGCGTGGACCGGACCACGTTGTACCGGCTGCTGGAACGCCATAGCGTGCGGCGCGACTCGGCCGAACCGCCACCGGAATAGAACGTGACGATGCTTGGTGACCACCGGCCAAGCAGTACGCGGTCCGTCTCACTCCGGGTAAGCGGCGCTCACACCGCATGACCCAGGTCAGACAGGGTTCGCCGTCCCGGCGCGCCGCGGGAATGCTGTCCGTCGGCGTGCGCCGCGCATTGCGCGAAGCCGCCGAGCGCGTGGTGGAACGCATGGTGGTCGAGACGGGACGCCCCCGAGCGGATATCACGGCAGACGTGCTCGCGATCTGCGATCAGGTTGCGATGATGACGAGCCGGCGCGGCGTTCCCGAAGCGCTCGTGCTCGGGCGCCACTTCAATCCCCGCGACGTCATCGCCCTTCGCGTGCAGTTCGTGGCCACCGTCGCCGCGAGCCGCCGCAAGATCGACCCGTCCGATCTGGTGGGAGTACTCGTTGCGCTCGACACGCTGTCGGCCGGCGTCGCGCCCCCGGCCAAGGCGCAGTTCGGCGACCAGCTCGCGCAGTCTCCCGTGCTCACGGGCATGCTCGAGATCGCGCACGACATGCGGTCGCCGCTTGCCGCCATTCTGCTGCTCGTCGAGCCGATCCGTCGCGGCAAGCAGGGCCCCGTCACGCCGGCGCAGGAGCGACAGCTCGGCATCATCTACGGCGCCGCGCTCAGTCTCAGCACACTCGCGAACGACATCATCGAGGCGGGGCGCTCCAGGCAGCGGGCACAGACCGCACGCCATCCGTTCTCGATTCGCGCCACGTTCCAGGACGCGTGCGCGGTCGTGCGCCCGATCGCCGAAGAAAAGCGTCTCGAGTTTGTGCAGACGTACCCCGTGGTGGACGGGCGGATCGGCAACGCCGCCTCCATTCACCGCGTGCTCCTGAACCTCACCAGCAACGCGCTCAAGTACACCGAACAAGGCTCGGTCACGATCGGCTGCATCGAGCTCGACCGGACGCGCGTGGAGTTCTTCGTGCAGGACACGGGCACGGGCATCCCCGCGCGCGTGCTCAGCATGCTCGAGTCGTCGCACAAGCCCGGCACTGGCGCGCCGTTCACGAGCGCAGGGCTCGGGCTCGCGATCTGTCGCTCGCTGCTCGAGGCCATGGGCAGCTCCCTCAAGGTCGAAACGTCACCAGACCGCGGCACACGTTTTTCGTTCGTGCTCGATCTCGAGCCGGCCATGATCGGCCACGCCTAGCTACCGGGCGCCGCTGCGGCGCCTGATCGCTTCGCGGTACACATCGTCGACGGCGCGCAGCCACGCCGCCGCACCGAATTCCCGTTCGAGGCGCGCACGCGCCGATTCCGCCCGGCGGACGGCCGCGCCGGGATCGCGCGCGATCTCGTCGAGCGCGGCACCAATCGCGGCGGGCTGGTCAGGCGCGACGAGTATCGCATCGGCATCGCCGACGACGTCAGGCACGCCGCCCACACGCGTCGCGACGACCGGCACCCCGGCGGCCATCGCTTCCAGGAGCGCGATCGGCGTTCCTTCCGTTCGCGAGCTGAGCACGAATGCGTCGAAGGCGCGCATCAGCGCGCCCGCGTGCGGCACGCCGCCATGCCAGATCACCCGGTCCATGACGCCGGCGGAGCGCGCATCGTTTTCGAGCGCTTCGCGTTCGCCCCCCGCACCGACCATCGACAGTCTCCACTCGCCGCCCGCCTTGGTGAGCGCCGCGATCATCACGTCCGCGCCTTTTTCCCGCGAAAAGCGCCCCACCCAGCCCACGACGCGCGTTGCCGGGTCGAGACCCAGCCGCTCACGCGCTTCGGCGCGGCCGAGCGGCGTGGCAGGCACGTACCCATTCCGGATGTGATGGAGTCGCTCCGGTCGCACACGTTCGCGCGTCAGCCGCTCGACGAGTGTGCGCGACACCGCGATTACAGCATCCGCGCTTCGCAGCGCGCGAGTCTGCAGGATTTCGTAGATGCGGTTGCGGAGCCCGCCCCCGGTGAACCCGTGTGCCGTGCTCACGGTCGCGACACCGCTCGTCCGCGCGGCCGCCCCGCCCACGATGTCCGCGTGATAACCGTGCGTGTGCACGACATCGGGCGACACGTCGCGAATCACGCGCCGGAGCGCGGAAAACTCCCGATGGTACGCGCGCGGGTGGACGGCGATCACCGTGATCGGCACGCCCGACGCGCGAACATGCTCGACAAACGGATGATCGAACATGTCATCGGGCGCGAGCACCGCCGCGACGTGGGCCCTGGAACCCTGTTCGGCGGCCAGCATTTCCACGACACGCTCGAGCCCGCCCTGCCGTGCGGCCGCGAGCACATGGAGCGCGCGGGGTGCGCCCCTGCCCTGCGCTACCTGCGGTCTCGTCATGCGACTAATATCGCGTGATGTGCGGCATTACCGGTTTTCTGGCGCGTCCCCAGCAGTCGTCCGAAGCGCTCGACCAATCACTGCAGCGCATGATCGCGCCGATCGTGCACCGCGGACCCGACGACAGCGGCACCTGGGGCGACGCGGCCGCCGGCGTGGGACTCGGCTTCCGCCGCCTCGCCATTCTCGACCTGTCGGAGCTCGGGCATCAGCCCATGCGTTCCGCGTCGGGACGCTTCACGATGGTGTTCAACGGCGAGATCTATAACTACCGCGCCCTTCGGGACGAGCTCGAGAAGTCCGGCGCCCGTTTTCGGGGCCATTCGGATTCCGAGGTCATCCTCGCGGGCTTCGAGCGGTGGGGCGTTGCGGCGTCGGTCGTTCGGTTCGTCGGCATGTTCGCGATCGCCGTTTGGGATGCGCAGGACCGAACGCTGTCCCTCATGCGCGACCAGCTCGGCATCAAACCGCTCTTTATCTACGCGAAAGACGGCGTCGTGAGCTTCGGCTCGGAGCTCAAATCGCTGCGGGCGGGCCCGGCGTTCGACACGACCATCGACCTCGAGGGGTTATCCGGCTACCTGCGGTATCTCTACGTGCCGGCGCCGCGCACGATCTACAAGTACGCGATGAAACTGCGGCCGGGTCATCTCCTCGTGATCCGCGATCCGGCGTTGCCGCTTCCGGCGTCGAGCGCGTTCTGGTCTGCCGAGGACGCCGCCCGGCGTGGCGCGGCCGATCCATTCCGCGGCAGCGATGCCGAGGCGGTTGATGAGCTCGATCGCCTGCTCGCCGACGCCGTGCGCCTCCAGATGCAGTCCGATGTTCCGCTCGGCGCATTGCTCTCGGGAGGCATTGATTCGTCGACGACAGTGGCGCTCATGCAGGAGGCGTCGTCGACCCCCGTGCAGACGTTCACGATCGGCTTCGACGCCGGCGAGTACAACGAGGCGCATCACGCCGCCGCCGTCGCCCGGCACATCGGCACGACGCACACGGACCTCATGCTCACAGGGCAGGACGCGCTCGATGTTGTGCCGCGCTTGCCGGAGATGTTTGACGAGCCGTTTGCCGATGCGTCGCAGATTCCGACGTTTCTCGTGTGTCAGCTCGCGCGGCGCACGGTGACCGTGGCGCTCGCCGGTGACGGCGGCGACGAAGTGTTCGCCGGCTACCACCGCTATCTGCAGGGCGAGAAGATCGTGCGCTGGATGTCCGCCGTCCCGCGTCCGGCGCGGCAGCTCGCCGCGAGCGGAATCAGCAGCGTGTCGCTTGAAACGTGGGATCGCACCGTCGGCGACGGTGCGCGGCTGCTGCGCCTGCCGCTCCGGCGCGCGGGAGACAAGATGTACAAGGTTGCCAAGCTCCTCGGAGCAGGCTCGCCCGCAA
>DASRAP010000382.1:0-2999 GCA_035638155.1 Gemmatimonadaceae bacterium
ACCGACGCCGAGCGGAGCGATCTGTTGTTCGCATGGCGGGCGGTCTCGAGCGTCAAATCGAACGCCATTGTGCTCGCGCGCGACGGCGCGACGATCGGCATCGGCGCGGGCCAGATGTCCCGCGTGGATGCGGCGTTTCTCGCCACCCACAAGGCGAGGAGCGTCGGACATAACCCCGCCGGGTCATCCCTCGGGTCCGACGCCTTCTTTCCGTTCAGGGATGGCGTTGACCAGGCGGCATCCGCCGGGGTACGTGCGATTGTCCAACCAGGTGGATCGGTCCGCGACGATGAGGTCATAGCGGCCGCCGACGAACATGACATGGCGATGGTGTTTACGGGCCAGCGCCTTTTCCGTCATTAGGTTGTAGCATCTCTCCAATCCTCGTTTTCAACGTGTGATGGCAACTTCGAAAGCGGCTCCGGTCGACTACCGCCCCTCGTACCTCGCGGCCGCCATCGCGGCCGCTGCGGTGTTCGCCCTCTACATCTACACGCTCGCGCCGTCCACAGCGATGTGGGACACGTCCGAGTACATCGCGGCGGCGTACACGCTGGGCCTGCCTCACCCCCCCGGCAACCCGTTCTTCGTGCTGGTCGGGCGCGTGTTCTCGATTCTGCCGATCGCGCCGAACGTGGCGATGCGCATCAACGTGCTCGCGGCGCTCTGCAGCGCCGTCACGGCCGGGGTCTGGTTCCTCATCGCGGAACGCGTGCTCGTCGGCTGGTTTCCCGAGCGGTGGCAACGCATTGCGGGCGGCGCACTGGCGTCGCTGATCGGCGCGACGGCGTTCACGGTGTGGGCGCAGTCGGTCGTGAACGAGAAGGTGTATACGGTCTCGCTCGTGGGCCTCGCGATCGTTGCGTGGCTCGTGGTCCGGTGGTGTGACGAACCCGACGCTCCCGGCGCGGACAAGTTCATCATCCTCGCGTGTTATCTGATGGGACTCGGGTACGCGAACCACATGGCGGGCATGCTCACGCTGCCGGCCATGGGCGTCGCGATCATGCTCCGCCGGCCCAAAACGCTCATCCGCTGGAGGCTGATCCTCGCGTGCGTTGGCGCGGGGGCGCTCGGCTTGTCGCCCTTCGCGACGCAGCCCATTCGCGCCGCGCACTTCCCCGGCGTCAACGAAGGCGAGCCCACGGGATGCCGCGACAAGATCGCGCTTTCGTGTACGCTGTCGAAGCAGACGTACACATCGTTCATGTACAACTTCAACCGCGGCCAGTACGCCAAGCCCGGATTGAACGAACGGCAGGCGCCATTCTCCGCGCAGCTCGGGATGTGGTGGTACTACTTCAAGTGGCAATGGCTGCGCGATCCGCACGGCACGAACGGCCAGCTGCAGGGCGCGCTCGCGATGATTTTCCTCGCGCTGGGATTCCTCGGCGCGTGGGTGCATTGGCAGCGTGACAAGGCATCGTTCGCGTTCTTCGGACCGCTGATGCTGACGGTCACGCTGGTGCTGATCTACTATCTGAATTTCAAGTACGGCAATACGCAGCCGGCCGGGCCCGAGGTCACGGACGAGATGCGCGAGGTCCGCGACCGGGACTACTTCTTCCTCTGGAGTTTCTCGGCGTGGAGCGTGTGGGCGGCGCTCGGGCTCATGTATCTCTGGGAATCGATTGCCGCGCTCCTCGGCACCGAGGAAGCGAAGGTTGGATCCACGGTCGTGGCGATTCCGAAGCGCACCAACTGGCTCGTCGCGGCGCCGGTGCTCGTGCTGGCGTTCATTCCGCTGTTCGGGAACTTCACGTCGGCATCGCGGCGCGGCGAAACCGACGCGGCCGATTTCGCGAAGGACATGCTGAACTCGGTCGAGCCGTACGGCATTCTCGTCGCCGTCGGTGACAACGACACGTTCCCGCTTTGGTACGCGCAGGAAGTCGAAGGCGTTCGTCGCGACGTGCTGATCGCGAACACGTCGCTGATGAACACGGACTGGTTCGTGCGCCAGATGATCCGCCGGCCGATCGAGACGTACGACGAGGCGACGGGTCCGGCGGTCTATCGCGGCAAGAAGTGGGTCAAGCCCACGCATCCGCCGCTTTCGATGACGTACGACGAAGCGGATGCAATGCCCCTCTACTCGCCGCTGAACGAGCCGATGCAGTTCGTCACGGGCGACGTCAAGGCCGTGGTCGACCCGCGCGTTCTCCCGATCACCGGCGTGCTCCAGAAGGCCGACCTGCTCGTGTACCAGCTGATCAAGGACAATCCCGACCGTCCGGTGCATTTCGCGCGTTCGTCCGGCCGCTATGCAAACGAGCTCGGATTCGGCGACTACATGGTGATGACGGGTCTCACGCGATTCCTCTCGCGCGAACCGGTGAAGGAATCGAACGACATCAAGCGCATCGAAGGCGAGCTCGGCTGGGTCGATGTCACGACCACGAAGGCGCTCTGGGATGATTTCGTCGGTCCGCCCGCGCTGATCAAGAAGAACAAGTGGATCGACAAGCCGTCGATCGGCATCCCGTTCCTCTATGTGACGGCGGGACTCAGCCTGTCCGAAGGCCTCCTCATGCGCGGCGATTCACTCGGCGCCGAGAAGGTCATGGGGCGCGTGAAGGGCATCTCGAGCGCGGTGCGGATGTCGGATGTCGTGCAGGGCGCGCTGCCGCAGCTCTCGACCCCGATTCCGATCGACAGCCCGCAGAAAGTCTCCGTCCCCACGAAGGTGCCGGAAAAGGCGCCGGCAAAGACGCCACCGCCAACCAAGGGGCGGCAGTAACGGGCGAAAACCGAAAAAGAAATTGAAGTGGAATTGGGAATTGAAGCTGAAGTTTGAAGAGGGGGGCGGGCAGCTTTGCGGGGCCACCGTACTGCGAGAGAACGAGAGAGCGGGAGAACGAGAAAGGGCGATTACGTCCTCTCGTTCTCCCGCTCTCTCGTTCTCTCGTTCTGCCGTTTCTCGTTCTGTTTAAAAACACGAACGGCGAGCCGAAGCCCGCCGTCGTGTTTGACTCTTCAATCTTCAGCTTCAACTTCAC
>DASRAP010000383.1:0-5246 GCA_035638155.1 Gemmatimonadaceae bacterium
TCGAAGGGCGTGACGCTTCCCTACGCCTTCGGCTGCTTCTCGCAGGTATACAAAGGCGTTCGCGTGGTCTGGGCCTATGGCTACTGGACCGCCATCTCGTCGTTGCTCATTCACCTTCCGGATCGCGGCATCACGTTCGTCGTCACCGCAAATGCCGACCGAATGAGCGCGGGATACCCGCTGGGCGCGGGCAAGCTGCTGGACTCCCCGATTGCAACGGAGTTCCTGAACGCCTTCGCGTTCAATCAACTCTCACCGGCACTCTCGCGAGCAGGGTTCCCGTCGCCTGATTGAGTCCGCGAATTTCGATTCGCAGGATCTCGCCGCGGCGCCTGGGCGTGTACTCGAAATCGTACGTCTCGCCCATCGCAATCACCTGGCGCGCGCGGATCGGCACGCGGACGGCGGCCGGAAGATCGGCGCCGTCCTTCGCGATAGGCGTCCAGTTCACGATCATCGAATCGGCGAGGTTCTTGAACGAGCTGTCCGGACGGGATGTGAGCGTGATGGTGGCGTTGGGATGCACGGCAACTAGGCTCATGAATCGGAGCCGCATCGGCGTCCCGGCGTGCGCGACAATCGTGTCGGACACGCCGACGCCGCCGATCTCGAGGTCGTTGTTGCCGAGCTGACCATTGCGCGCGCCCTTCAGGAAGATCTCGTGATCCTCCGGAAGGGTTTTCTCGGGGCCATCGCGCACGATCATCGCGCCGACGAGTCCCGCGGGCTGCTGCCGGATATCGTCAACGTGCGAGTGATACATGAACGTCCCGCTGCGCGGCGGCGTGAACCGCGCCACGAACGAGTCGCCCGGCGCGATCATCTGCGCAATCCGGTTCGATGAACCCGAGAGACCCGCAACGCCGTCGAAATAGCTCTCGAGCTCCATGCCGTGCCAGTGCACGGCGGTGTGCTCGTGCAGACGGTTGACCACCGTGATCGCGACCGGCTCTCCTTTCTTGAGATACAGCGTCGGGCTGAAACCCGGTTTCGTCGTGGTCTGCTTGCCGTTCTCTTCAATGACGAATCGCAGTGATGGCTTGATCGGCGGATAGCCGGAGTCGCTCACCGCAATGAGCCGCAGCTTGCGCGGATTCGCCGGCGCCGTCGCAAGTGTGGCGCCCTTCTTCGCAGCCACGTTGATGCCAAGCACGAGGCCGAACATCCCCGTCTGCGCATGATTCGCGTGGTCATCCATCTGGACAGGTACGCCGCTTTCCACAGCCTTGGCGATGTTGTCCCATTCGGGCGTGAGGTGCAGCGCAAAGTGGCAATGCATGAGCCAATTGCCCGCGGTGTGCGGCGACCATGTGATCGACATCGCCGAGAACGCCGACATGCGCTCGGTGACGACCATTCGTCCTGGCGCTCCTTTGGCATCGCGCGCGATGTCACGCCCCGTGTAGTCGTCGACACGGTAGTAGAACCCGTGCAAATGCATTGGGTGGATGTCGAACGTGGCGTTGACCAGACGCCAGTGCAGCGTGTCGCCGACGGTCGCCGAGAGCGGCTCCGTGTTGGGCCAGGCACGCCCGTTGATCGTGAACGCGGTGTGGGGAACGACTTCGCCGAGTGCGTGGCCGGCCTCCATGCTCGCGTCGACCGTCGAATCCATGATCTGGCTGAGGACGAACACCCTGTCGGTCGGAACGCGCGGAGCGTTCGCGGTGTCGACGACCACTGCGCCGGCCATCGCGCCCGCAACGCGCACGCGCTGAGCGAGCTTTCGCGGTGTGGTGCCGCGATAAATGAGGTTGCCGGGTGTCGTAAGGCGAACGGAAAGCTCACCCGATGCACCGGGCGCGACGACGACGGAATCGTCGGCAAGCGGCGACGTCGGCAGAAAGAGCGTAACAGGATCCGCCAGCGTGTTGCGGACGTTTACGCGCAGCGTCGTGCCGGCGGGAACGCGAATGAGCGGCGCGGGAACGGTCGCAGTCCTGCCCCGCTCGGCGAACGCAACGACGGGAGTCCGCACAGGCTTGCCGGCCTCCGGAGGGAGCGTGCCCGTGGTCGCGTCGAGCGAGACACTCAGGACGCCGTCGCGCAAAACTCCAGCCGAGCTGGTGTTCGGGTTCGCGAGGAGCGCGGTCGGCGCGGGCGCGCGCGATGGCGTCGACAGGGCCAGGAGCGTGATGATCCAGATCGTGGAGCGCAGAGCGGTCTCTCAAAAAATGGTTGCGAGAATCTACGAATCTTCTCGAGAAACCGCACGGGCTGCCGGGCTATTGCTTCACCAGTTTGTACGCGACTCCGTCGCCCGTGAGGATGTACAGCTCTCCGAACCCATCGCGACCGAACGCCTGCACGTTACCGAGATTGCCGACTGACCATTCCCTGTCATCGGTCGCGGCACCGTTCGTGAAACGGAAACTTCTGAGCCATCCCCCGCAGAGATCTGAATAGAAGTACGTCCCGCTGAGCCCCGGAATCGCGGCGCCGCGGTAGACGAAGCCGCCGATTACCGCGCACCCGTCGTCGTGGCTGTATTCGCGCACGGGCTGTGTGAGACCAGTCGTGCTGCAGCCCGCGGATGGATTGTAGCAATGCGTCCCCTCCATCACGTGCCAGCCGTAATTCCGTCCAGCCGTTGCCGCGCCGTTCGCGTCGACTTCCTCATAGTGATCCTGCCCGACGTCGCCGATGAGGAGCGTCGCGCCTGCACCAGTGCCGTCGAACGTAAACCGCCACGGATTGCGAAGACCATACGCCCAGATCTCATCCGCGCCCGGCCCGCTCGCGAACGGATTGCCCGCCGGGATCGTGTACGGAAGCGACGACACGTTGAGGCGAAGAATCTTGCCGAGCAGGACGTTCGTGTTCTGCGCGTTGTTCGGCGCGTCACCACCGCCGCCGCCATCACCGGTACCGATGTAGAGCAGCCCGTCCGGTCCGAACGTCACGAGGCCACCGTTGTGATTCGCGTTGTCCCTGTGGGGAATCGTGATCACGTTCTCGAACGCGGCGGTGGCAATGTCGGGATCCGATGACGCCGTGCGCCGCTCGACGACGATGTCGCCGTTGACGTCGGTGTAGTAGATGTAGAAGCGGCCGTTGGTCGCGTAGGCGGGATCGAACGCCATGCTGAGGAGGCCGCGCTCGCTGCTGAACGAGATGCGTGACCTCATGTCGAGAAACGGCGTGCCGAGGAGCGAACCGTTCTTGAACACCCGGATATGCCCGCTTTGCTCGACGATGAAGAGTCGCGGATCGTTCGGCGGCGCCGTCAGCATGACGGGGAGATCGAGCCCCTGCACCGCGGGCTGAACCGCGAGCGTGATCCCCTTATCAGGGTCGTCAGTCGGGCCGTCGCCGGTATTGGACGTGTCTTTGCACGCCGTGGCGCCGGCAATGGCGAGCAACAGGCACGTGATGGGAGCGCGCGTCATGTTCTCATGATACACAACGGCTCATGAACCGGACGCCTTACCGCGCCCAGCGGGAACCGGTATTGTTGCACATGCGTGCACTCGTGATCCTGTCTCTGCTTGCCGCGAACATCGCGGTCGCGCAGCCCAGTCCGCCGAAGGTGCCGGTTCGCCCGCTCGGCCCGATCATCGCCAGGTCGGCAATTACGTTCGACTCGCTGCTCAACGTGCGCGCGCTGAGTGACGGGCGCGTGATCGTGAACGACATCATGGGGCAGCGGCTGGTGTGGCTGGATCCCACCCTGGCCAAGGTGACGCTGATCGCCGATTCGTCGGCCAATTCACCCCGGAAGTACCCGAGCGAGAGTGTGCTCCTCCCGTTCACCGGCGACTCGATGCTCCTCCTCGACTTCCGCGCGGCGGCGCTCGTGGTCATCGAGCCGTCCGGTAACTTCGGTCGCGTCATGTCGCCGCCCAAGACGAGCGATCTGCAGAACGTCGCGATCAGCACCGTGTTCGGGAGTGCGGGCTTCGATGCGAAGGGCCGCCTCCTGTATTCGGTGGTGCCACTGTCGAGCATGCCTCGCGGATGCACACCGGCGCCAACGAAGTTCGTCATGGATTCAGCAACGCTCGTGCGCGGTGATTTCGAAACACGCGCCGTCGACACCATCGCCCGTTTCAGTTTCCTGATGATGCACATGTCGAACGAGCAGGTGAATTCAACGTGCTGGCAGTGGCGCCAGAAGCTCGACGTGCTCCCCTTTCACGGAGACAACTGGGCGCTGCTGCCGGACGGAACGATCGCGATAGTTCGCGAGCAGGATTATCACGTCGACTGGATCGCGCCCGACGGGACGCGAACGTCAACCCCGAAGATGCCGTTCGATTGGCGCAGGATCACCCCGGAGGAGAAACAGCGAATGGTCGATTCGGCGAGTCGCGCTCAGGATTCGTCGCTCAAAGCGCGCCCGCTGCCGCCCGGAGTGTCGAAAGATTTCAAGTGGACGCCGCAACCGGTCGTGACGGTTGACGAAATTCCTGATTACTACCCGCCGCTGATGCTCGGCTCCGTCAAGGTGGACGTCGAAGGGAATCTCTGGATCCCGCCGTCAACATCGCTCGACGCGAAAGGCGGGCTGCTCTACGACGTCGTGAACAGAAAGGGCGTCGTCGTCGATCGGGTGCAGTTCCCAGCAGGAAGACAACTAGTGGAGTTCGGACGAGGGGTTGTGGTAATCAAAACGAGGGACGGCGAGCGAACCGTGCTGGAACTGGCAAAGGTGCGGCAGTAGCCAAGCCCCACCCCTCTAGCCCTCTAGCCCTCTAGCCCTCTAGCCCTCCAGCCCTATCGATGTCCCGCCCTCACCGCCTTCCCGTTCTCGAAATCGATCTCGATCAGTTTCTCGCTCGTCGGAATACGTGTGAGGACCTTCTTTGTTTTCGTGTCGATCACCACGCCGCCGTCGGGATAGGCGTACGCTCCGTCAATGCTGAACGTGAGCCATCCCGGATGTGGCTGGTCTGACGGCTTTGCGAAGATCGGAATGCTTGCGATCTGCTTCGGTTCCGCCGCCGCGACATCGAACACGTACACGTATCCGTACACGCCGTCCACCATCCACACTTCCTTCTGGTTCGGCGTGAGATTGAGGCCGTGACTCGGCGTGCTGTGCGGTTTCGCCGTGGGCGGCACGGGAATGTCCTTGAGCCGCTCGGCGGGCGTCGTGGCCTGGACGCGCTTCACCATGCGGCCGCCGCTGAAATCCTTGTTGATGTCGGCGATCTCGAAGCCGAGTAGTCCGTCGACGTTCGCGTAGAGGCGGCGTTCATCATCGCTCACGGCGAACGGGCGAATGCCCTTCGTGAACGGGCCGA